>JAPPNY010000081.1 GCA_028818385.1 Spirochaetaceae bacterium | reverse complement strand
TCGCCCCATGATCCCAACCTGCCTCAAACCGTCCGCCCCGGCTGAATAGTTACCGAGGGATGAGATCCACCCCGCCGATACCACCGCCGCCGGGGGTCGTGAAGCCAATGCCACTCATTCGATCGTGACAAGATGGTGGCGCTTGAGAACGCGAACGATCTGCCGCGTCTCGCTTCCCGTCAGCGGTGTTCGCCTCCGGATCTTCGCTTGCAGGGTCTGAACGTTGATGCCCGCCTCACGAGACAGCGCAGACAGGTTGAGAATCCTCGCCAGATCCGCCAACCGCTCTACGGTCAACACCACATCGGTCTCGAAATAATCGAGAACCGATTCATCAGCATCGAATCGCTGTTCCAGATTCTCGCTATTGGTTGCGTTCATACAGGTCCCTCTCCTCCACGCGAGACCGCCGAACACTGATCAGTCGCACCTTGCCGGCGATTCCACACATTCGCATCAAATTTTATGCGGATCAAGGCTCGGCTTCTCAGTGCCGCGCGGTACGGCTGGTTCGCCACCGATTCAGGTGCTACTGTCGCCCATGGAAGCGCAAGGGATCCGCATACGGCAGGCGGTCGACTCGGACGCCCGCGGAATCGCTCAGGTCCACATCGATAGCTGGCGCTCCACCTACGCCGGCATCGTCCCCGCCGACCACCTCGCCGGTCTGGACTACGGCGAACGGGAGGCGCGCTGGCATCGCATCCTTGCGGATCGGCGGCAGACGGCGTTCGTCGCCGAGGATCGGGACGGGCAGATCATCGGGTTCGCCTCCGGCGGACCGGAGCGCAGCGGCGCCCCACCGGCGAGCGGCACCGCGTCGTGCTCGGACGATCCGCAGATCGCGTGCGGCGAAGCGGAGCGGAATGCTCCCGCCTACGCCGCCGAGTTGTACGCGATCTACCTCTTCGAGTCCGGTCAGCGGCGCGGTGTGGGACGGCGGCTGGTGGCGGCGCTCTGCTCGTGGTTCCTCTCCCGGGGGTGGCGCTCGATGCTGACCTGGGTCCTCACGGACAATCCGTCCCGGAACTTCTACGAGGCGTTGGGCGGCCAGGAGGTCCGGGTGGAGACGATCGCCATAGGCGGCACGGAACTGGTCGAGGTCGCGTACGGCTGGAGCGACATTTCACCGCTGACGACCGGCTCCTGACGCGCCCGAACGGTCAGCCCGACTCCGGCTCCACTCCCAGCGACTCGAGGACCACCTGCAGCGCCCGCTCCGCATCGATCCGGTAGCCGACCTTCGCGTTTGCCAGGTCGTCCCGCAGGCTGCGGCGCTGGTCGACGACCGTCATGCCGCGGGTCAGCGTGCCGTCGAGCTCGACGCCGACCGCGCGCGGCGCGGTCTCGATCAGCTCCGGGTGGGTCACCGCCAGCACCGCGCAGGGATCGTGCAGCGCCGCTTCCCGGAAGCCGGTCAGGGTTGCGATGCGTCCGTGCAGGTCGTCGAACACCTGCGCGGCGAAGCCGGCCACCGGCGTCCCCGCCCCGCGCAACCGCTCCACCAGCGCATCGGTCGTCATGACCTGGTGGGTGAGGTTGAGGCCGCACATCGTGATGTCCGCGCCGGAGCGGAACACCCGCTCGGCCGCTTCCGGGTCGGCGTACACGTTGAACTCGGCGACCCGCGTCACGTTGCCGATGTCGGTGCTGCCGCCCATGAGCGCGATGCCGGCGATCCGCTTCACCCATCCGGGGTCGCGCTCGATCGCCAGCGCGACGTTGGTCAGCGGTCCCAGGGCGACGACCCACACGTCGGGGGCGGCGGCCTCCAGCAGGAACCCGACCCCGTCGTCACCGGCCACCACCCTGTCGTGCGCCATGCGGGTCACGTCGCCCAGTCCGGACTCGCCGTGGACGTGCGGGGCGTGCTGCGGCTCGCCTACCAGCGGCCGTGCCGCGCCCGCGTGCACGGGCGTGTCGACATCGAGCAACGCGGTGAGCAGCAGCGCGTTGGCGGTGGTGGCCGCGAGCGGCACGTTGCCGCTCACGGTCGTGATGCCGTCCACCTGCGCGTGCCGGTGCGCGAGTATCAGGGCGATCGCGTCGTCGTGCCCGGGGTCGCAGTCGATGATCATGCGTTTCATGGCTCTCCCTCTTGTCTGGCCGCTTCAGTCGATGATCGCCGCGCGGACGGCGTTCTCGAAGTCCTGGACCACGCCCTGGCTGCCCTGCTGGACCATCAGCACCGCCGTGATCTCCAGCTCCGGGTCGGTCCAGGTCGTCGTGCCGAACGCCCCGCCCCAGCCGAAGGCCCCCTGGCCGCGTCCGCTCTTCGCTGAAGCCGGGTCCAACAGGACCGCCACGGCGTAGCCGAACCCTCAGCCCGACTGCTTGCCCTCCTGCCCGAAGAGCTCACCGACCTGGTTGCGTGCCATGGCCGCGACGGACCGCGGGCTGAGGATACGATTACCGAACAGGGTCCCGCCGTTGGCCAGCATCTGCTCGAAACGGAGGTAGTCGGCGGCGGTGCTGGAGAGCCCGCCGGAGGCAGAGACGTAGCGGGTCGGCTGATCCCAGCCCTTCGCCTTGGCATCGAGGCCGTGAATGACCACCCGCCTGGCTTCCTTCTCAGGCGGCAGGCTGAAGTGCGTGTCGGTCATGCCGAGCGGCTCGAAGATCCTGGTCCGCACGAACTCGTCGTAAGACTGCCCGGACACGACCTCGATGACGCGTGCGACTACGTCGTGGCCCACACGCGCGCTGTATGCCCAGTGCGTGCCGGGTTGAAAGTCCAGCGGCATGCCGGCGTAGAGCGGTACACGGCTCGCCAGGGTTGCCTCCGGGCCCTGTTCCGGAAGCACCGCGACCGCCGAGCCCAGGCCCCCGCTGGCCAGCCCGGAGGTGTGCGTCAGCAGATCGTGAACGGTGATCGCCCGCTCCGCCGGCACCAGGCGGTGCTCGGGCACCTTGCCCTTCGCCACGTACGGCGGGCTGACGTCCCGGTCGGCGGGCTCCTTGAGCACGGCGACCAGCATGTCCTTGAACTCGGGCAGGTAGGTGGCGACCTCGTCGGTCGGACGCAGGAGCCCCTCCTCGATCAGGATCATCGCCGCCACGGCGAGCACGGGCTTGGACGAGGAAGCCATGCGGAAGATCGCATCTTCCTGCATGGCCCGGCCGCGCTCGACGTCCATCAAGCCGTATGCCTTGAAGTGGACGACCTTCCCGCGCCGGGCCACCGCCGTGACCGCACCCTGCAGCTTGCCGGCGTCGATGTGGCGCCGCATCGCGGCATCGATCTCCAGCAGGCGCTCGCTCGACATCCCCACCGCTTCCGGGGAAGCCGTCGGCAGCTCGTCGGCGGGGAGCGCCGCCGCGGCGATGGTCGCCATCGCTACGAGGAGACCGTTTCTGAAGAACCCGTCGATCCCGTTCGTCCGCTGAATCCCTGTCCTGGTCATGTTCCGGCTGCCGGCGGGAGAGTATCATCGACGCCGTGACCGTCGAACCGCTCGGTCGCCTGATCCACGAGTGCTCGCTGCCGGGCGAGCGCCGGGCGGACGACGTGTTCCCGGCCCATCCGAACGGGCTGCAGGCCAGCAGGAGCACGTGGCTGCTGCTGTACGCCACCCGCGGCTGGCGCGCCGTCGACGACGACCGGTCGATCGTCTATCAGCTCCGCCGCGGCGCGCCGCACGGCGATCTGGTCACCGAGGGCGCGCTGGCCGCCGCAGCCGACGACTGGGACGCCACCGGTGACGGCACCCGGTACGTCCGCCAGCACGGCCACCCGGTACTGTTCGGCCTGCCCAAGGGCGCCCTCATCGACGGTCGGGAGCCCGCGCACGCCGGCCTGTTCGTGGCCAAGTGGCGGATCAAGGCCATGGGACGCGTCGATCCGGCCACCGGAACGGTGTCGCGCGATCACGATCTGTGGGAGCGGACGCAGGGCGTGCGGTGGGCGCAGTTCCGCTTGAACGATCACGAGGACGACATCGAGGTCGTGCAGCCCGCCGCCGAGCTGCGGCAGCAGGGCTGGGAATCAGGCCCCCGGTTCTGTGCGGCGGACGTCCGCTGGATGAACCAGACCTTCACACAGGCGGTCCCGTACGCGGAGGACGGAGCCGCCGACGGCAGCCAGTGGGTGGACGGCACCCAATGGGTGGACGTCAACCACTTCGACGGCGGCCGGGTCGCGGCGTTGCGCTACTGGTTCGACGCCGGCGCGGGCGTCTACCGCTGGACCGATACCGGTCCACTGGTCGCCGGTCCCGGACCGTGGCGCCACTCGGAAGCCTCGATCGCGCGTTGCGATGACGGCTGGATCATCGCGACACGCGCAAGCACGGCGGACCGTGACGGCTCCCATGCCACCGGCTGGGTCCGCACCGCCGACCCGTTCGCCGACGTCAGCGACCTGACGCTGGCCGCCGATCCGCCGACCGCGAGCCCGCGCACCCTCTACCGCTGTCCCGACGGCGTCCTCAGGCTCCTCAGCGGTGACCCGCACGCCTCCCCCTACGGCCTGGGCCGCAACCCGCTGTACCTCTGGGACCTCGACCCGCGCACGCTCACGACATCCCACCGGCGCGAGGTCTTCGACTGCGTGGCCACCGGCACGCTGCCGCGCGAAACCGATCCCGTGGCGGACATGGGCAAGCTCCTGCCACACGCCGGCGGCCGCGTGCAGTGGGTGGTGTGGCGCGTGCGCACCCGCAACGTCCATCACACCTACGCCGATCCCACCGAAGGGGCCCGGGTGGCGAGCGCCTACGGCTTCCCTCCGCTCCGCGACGAGTGGAAGGAGCCGCAGGGCATCTACTACGGCCGGATCACGTACGACGGCGACCTGCCGGGCCTCTGGCGCCTGTAGGAAGGGCTGGCATGCGGCTGGAACACGAGGACTTTCACTGGAAGCGGCTGATCCTCGACCCCGCAGGAGCCGTGCCGGATCATCAGCTATCGGCGCGCGTCACGGTCGTCCAGCCGCAGGGCTACCGCCAGGAGCTGATCGTGAGCGGCGACCGGATCCAGGTCCGCGACGGCGCGATCGAGCTCGCCATCCTCTACCCGATGGTCGACGACGGCCGCTACGACCCCTCGCACGGAACCTGGAACGGCGCGTGGGAGATGGGCTCCTATCGCTTCGCCGCCGAAGTCGCGGCCGGCGGCCGCACCGTGGCCACCGACACCCTGGAGATCGACCCGAGCGACTTCTTCCCGCGAGACCACCGCTACGTGATCGCCGTCGACGCCGCCCCGCAGATCATCGAGTGCGCGACGCGGCAGGGGCTCTACACGGACGAGCCGGAGGTGCGCTTCACTGCCCGCATCCGCCGCCACCGCGTCAACCGCTGCCACGTGAGCGTGGACGTCACGGCACGCGAGGGCTCCGAGCCGCTCGCCGGCCCCTGGCGGCTCGGCCTCACCCACGGCGGCCTGGAGCAGGCGTTCCCGATCGACGGGTGGCCAGACGGCGAGTACTGGATCCGCCTGCGCGTCCTGGTCGGCGGCACACCGGCCGGACCGTTCTGCGTGCGCAAGTTCTGGAAGCAGGCCCCCGTTCCCGACCGGCGGCCGGCGGTGCTGGACCTGGCAGGCCACCCGGAGGTGCTGGTCGACGGCTGGTGCTTCGACGCGGTGCGCGGCGTGCGGTTCGTCCCCGACCCGTTCGAGCGCCCGGCGGCGCCGGTCGTGGACGGCTCCGCCCCGCACGAGGAGGAGGGCCTGCAGTTCACCTCCCTGGCGTGGCACGAGGAGGCCGGCCGCTGGGAGGCGGAATACGAGAACTTCCTGGTGGCCGGCGACCGCCTGGACGACCACGAGACCCGCGCCGGACTGCGCATGCTGGCGGTGAGCGGCGACGGCCGCACCTGGACGCGCCCGGAGCTCGGCGCGGTGGCGTACGCCGGCAGCACCGCCAACAACATCGTGTCCGACGAGCGCCGTCCCCGCACGCCGCGCGACCGGGAGCTGGAGCACGACATCGAGCACGCCACGTTCCGGTTCCACGACGGGCGCCGCGACGGCCCCGTCGACCTGGACCACGTGTTCGTCGCCTCCGGCAAGGGTCGGTTCCCGTTCGCGTGCAAGAGCCTTCAGATCGGCGAGTCGGCCGCTACCCTCTCCGCTGCCGAGCGCAACGAGGCACCCGGCCTCCGTCAGGACGGCCTGGGCGTACTGGACGATGCGGCTGCCCCGGAGGATGGCTCATTCCGGCCGCGTCCGGGCGAGTTCTGGCCGTTCGAGAAGCGCGGCGACGAGTACCTGGTCCTCGCCCGCGAGCCGGTGCTGTACCTGGGCATCGGCATGGACCTCATGCACACCACCGAGTCGATGCGCTGCCACGTGGAGCGCGTCGGCGCCCGGCCTCGACTGTTGTGGTACTTCCGGCCGGGCTCGCCGGCCTACCCCCCGCACGGAGCGGAGTGCGACAACATGCACATGTGCCTGCGCTGCCTGGGGGTGATGTGGACCGACGACGGCCTGAACTACCACCGGCGCTTCGCGCTGGGGCCGGACGCGTTCGACCGCACCGGCACGCAGTTCTACGCGATGGGACTGCTGCAGCGCTTCGGGACCTCCGGCGACGTCGGCGGCAGGCCGGTCCTGGACAAGCTCGACGGCAAGATCAACCAGGCGTTCGTCGACCGCACCCTGTACCTGGGCTCCGCCCTGCTCCACCACGGGATCGAGCAGACCCAGGACCCGGAGCTGATCTGGACACGCGATCTGCTGCACTTCCACCGCTTCCGGGACGCCCGGCGGCCGCTGGTCGAGCGCGGGCCGGGCGGCTCGTTCGACTGCGGCATGCTGCGCGACCGCTACCGCTACGTGGAGCGCGACGGCGAGTGGCTGTACGCCTACGTGGGCGTCAACACGCGCCACAACGGCTACGGCATCATGGCCGGCGACTTCCGCGACGCCGCCGACCTGCGCGCCCGCCGGCCCAGTCACGCGCTGGCGTCGTACTTCTCCACCTGGGAGGGCCACCTGGCCGACGGCCGGGCGACCCGCTACCTGCCGGCCCTGGCGCGGGGCCGGGCCTATCGCGTCGCCCACGCCGAGCCGGACGATGTCGAGGGCACCGTTATCACCGGCCTGCTCCGCGTCGGCCAGCCGGACCTGCGCATCAACGCGGCCACGGAACGGGCAGGCTCAATCGTGGTGCGCGTCGAGGACGAGGATGGCAAGCCGCTGGGCGCCCCCGCCCGGTTCGAGGGCGATTCGGTCGACGCCGCGGTCGTCCCGCTCGACGGGCTGCGCGGCCGGCCGGTGCGCGTCCACTTCGACCTGGTGCGCGCTCGCCTCTACGCCTTTCTCCTGTAAGTACCCACGGCGCGTCGTCCCGCACAATCATGGAGTCTTCGGTACGCGTGATCCTGGCCGGCTGCGGCGGCATGTCGAGCGTCTGGCTGCGCTACCTGACGGCGCGCGCGGACGTGGACTGGACGAGAAGTTCCCGTCGCGCGCCGCCGGCCGCGATTCCGACAGCAGCTACGCGGACAACATCAGAAGCCTGACCATGTGCCACGCCGCCATTGCCAGCGGGCGCCGAGGCGCCCGCATCAAGATCAACGATCCGCTCGCGAACCTGCCCCGACAGAGCTCGGGCTCATCGAGGCACTTCTGCATCGCTGTCGGCGGGATTCCGCCTCTGCAGCACAGCGAGCGCGCCTTGCACGCCGTCGCCGACCAAGCGCTCCATCGGCTCGTTGTCGGACACGAACTGAAACGTGGGCCGCAACGAAAGCGCAGTGCGATGTCGGAGACGGTCCTCAGCGTCAGATTCCTTTCCGCCACCAAAATGCCTGTAAGACGAATCCCGGGCTCTTTCCGAGGCGCTCCGCCAACTACCTCGTGATCCCGGGGTTGTCGAATGCCGGGAGTGCGTCGTTCCGTTACATCCAGAATAAGCTCCTCTTGGCATACCAGAAGATCAGGCAGACCGCCATTCTCTCTCGATGATAGTCTGTTCTTGTTTCACCGTGATTTCCGACACGGTGTGCAAGGACAAGTGCTTCCGAGCGGTCCTAAGCCACCGCGGAAAAGGTCCGCTGCCGCGGGCAAAACCTTCATATAATGACTCCTGTACTCATTGCAATATGCAACTTAGCGATGCTCGCAAGTCCGTGAACCCGGCATATTCGCGCAGGAGTGGAGAAAAAGTAGGCGCGTCCGCCGATT
>JAPPNY010000214.1:7764-8165 GCA_028818385.1 Spirochaetaceae bacterium | reverse complement strand
CGACCACCAGCATCGACGCCAGCACGAATCCCGCCCGCAACAGCGAGCGCGCGCGCAGCCGCCGCTTCGGCAGGCCGCGAGCGGCCGCCGCGTCTCCGCCGGGTGTCATCTCGACCGGACCATACCGATGGCGGCTGTCCGTTCCATCAGCCAAGGGCCGAAACCGGACTTCACAAATGCCGACCCGGAGGGATATCAAGGCCGCCAAGGAAAGTTGGTAGCCGAGGCGGGCAGCGGAATGCTCTTCAGCACCGCCTAATTCATCGCGTGTTATGGGAATGCGTCTTCTTGCGACAACCTGGCCAAGGAACCCGCTGACCATTGGAAGTCAACTGTGTTGACAACTTTGCCGGAGTTCAATCACCCTCCGCGAATCAGGCATCCGGCCCACGAAGACCTGC
>JAPPNY010000214.1:0-7664 GCA_028818385.1 Spirochaetaceae bacterium | reverse complement strand
GTGACCTGCGTGACCTGCGTGACCTGCGTGACCTGCGTGACCTGCGTGACCTGCGTGACCTGCGCTGAACCAATAGGGCTTCCAAAGAGTGGCGCGAACTAAAGATAGAGCCGCTGTAACCAAGCGCCGTTCGTGGGAGCGCGCGTATCGCGAGTTTCTGCGGCCACGAACGGTCGTCGCGGGGGCCGGCTTCGTGGCGCTGTTCGTGGTGGCGTTGAGCCTCCTGGGGCCACTGGGCACGCTCAATTCCATGTCATTGAGTCGACGCTTGCTGTACTTCGGCTCAGTGGCTTTCGTCATGTTTCCGCTCTGCCACAGTACGGCCGCAGTGGCGCTCTATTGTACGCGTTTCGCTTCCCTGGGAGGAATCGTGTCGTTCTCCGCACTCTCGGCGCTGTTACAGGGCTTGGCGTGCACGGCGACGGTGCATGCCGCGGACACTCTCCTTCGACCGGTCGCAGATCGTCAGCACCTCGATACGATTTTCATTACCGTCGTGCCCGTGCTCGTGCTCTGCAGCCTGTTCGTTCACTACATCTCGTTTCAGCGAGTCGCGGCCATGAGTGACAATAGCGGCGGCGCCCGATCGTTGAAAGAAGGCGGAGACCGAAGCGCGGCCTACTACGCCGCAGGCGACGGGGCTCAGCCGAAGCGCCACGTCCCGGGTCCGAAAGAGCACCCCGAGACGGCGAAAACCCAAGAACGCAGCGGGCAGCGGCCGGGCGCCAAGCCCGCGTCGGCAACGCAGCGCGAGCAGCGCCCGCTCACCCCTGGCCCGGAGCGATTCTACCGGCGTCTGTCACAGACGGTGAGCCACGACGTCATCTTTCTCAAGGTGGACGATCACTACATCGACGTCTTCACGACCAACGGCTCATGCCTCATATTGATGCGGCTCACCGACGCCCTCGAAGATCTCGGTGACATCGGCCTGCAGACGCACCGGTCCTACTGGGTCGCCCGGCGCCATATGCTCCGAACCGAGCAGCACGACGGGCGTACGATGGTGCGCGTCACCGGCGATCACCTGGTGCCGGTCAGCCGTAGCTACCTTCCAGCGGTGCGCAATGTGCTGCGAGAACAGTCGGAGAAGAGTAGCTCGTAGGAACTCCCATCGCTGCGCTGGGACTGGCCGCTACCGTCATGGCGGTATTCGACACGCAGGAGTACCCCCGACGGTCGTTCAACCGAACGTGCGGCGCAGCACGAATTCGTAGGTCCCCTCGCCGAACCACTTCCGGGTGAACATCAGGGGACGCGCCATTACGCCCTTCGCGCATCGCCGCCGCGGCTTGGCGCTCGTCGCCGCCTCGACGAACACCCGGGCGAGGACGTCGGCATCGGTCCCGCGGCCGGCGGCTTCGGGGTTGGACAGCATCGCGATGAACCGGTCCAGCCCGGCCTTGTAGGCACTGCCGGTTGAGTACTTCCGCAGCCCTTCTCCAGTCACTTGGCCGAATTCGGTCTTGATGAGGCCCGGTTGGATCAGCACCACCTGGCGCCTCCGCATCGAGGAGCCGACTCACGGCCCGTTCGCTATCCTGACCCTTGGAGACGTCCATCTCGACCGAGATGATGCCGTGTTCGACCAAGTCCGCCATGCGGTCCTTCCGGCGGGCGCCAGCGTATACGGTGTGGTCACCGCGGGCCAATTGGATCGCCGCCGCCCGACCATGCCGGACGAAGCTCCAGTGATCAGTATGACCTTGCCCACGGCGATGCTCCTTCCTTCACTGGCAGCGTCGCGGACCGCAGGTTACCCTGCGCCTCCGTGGACCGCAAGAAGAAGCCGCCCGCCCGCGCGCGGAGGCCCCCCCCCCCGGCGCGGGGGAAGCAGCTGACTTACTACGTGCTGCACGCCGGCCTGATTCATGCGCGGACGTGCGACGGCCCGCCCTGGAAGTTGCTGCCGACGGTGCTCGGGCTGGCGTTCGCGGCGCGTGCGGCGGTGGCGCTGGCTGGCGATTTCGTCCTGCACCCGGACGAGATCATGCAGTACCTGGAGCCGGCGCACCGTCTGGCGTTCGGTAACGGCATCGTCTACTGGGAGTACTTCTACGGCGCGCGTTCATGGCTGATACCGGGAGCGGTGGCTGGGGTCCTGAAACTGTTCGCCGTGGTCGGCCTGGGCCAGCCGTGGTGGTACGTGGACGGCGTCAAGCTGGTGTTCTGCGCCCTTTCGCTGGCGATTCCGGCCGGCATGTACGCCTTTGCTCGCCGCCACTTCGACGAAGCGTCCGCACGGGCAGCGCTGCTGGCCGGCGTGTTCTGGTACGAGCTGATAGCCTTCGCGCACAAGCCGCTGACCGAGTTCGTCGCCGCGGCGCCCCTGGTCGGCCTGCTGGCGCTGTGTGTGCATCCCGAGCCGGACCGCCCAAGGGTATGCTGGCAGGCAGCCGCCTCCGCGGTCCTGACGGCGGCCATCCGGCTTCAGTACGCGCCGGTCGCGCTGGTGCTGCTGGCGATCGTGTTTCTGCGTACGCGGTTGAAGCTGCTGCTCGTCACGGCCGCGGCCGCCGCGCTTGCCGCCGTCGGTGTGTTCGACGCGCTGACCTGGGACGGCGGTTTGTTCCACTCCTACGTCACCAACGTGCGCTTCAACTTCATCCTGGGCGGGATTCGCAGCGGCGAGAGTCCGCCGTACCAGTTCCTGTGGTGGCTTCTCCTCGCCGGCGGAGGCCTGAGCGTGCCGGTCCTGGGCGGGGCGCTGAGGTGGCCAAGGCGCTACGGGTTGCTGGTGGGACTGATCGGCGTGGTGTTGCTGTCCCATTCCCTGCAGTCGCACAAGGAGTACCGCTTCGTGTTTGCCGTGATACCGCTGTGGCTGCTGCTTGGAGCCGACCTCACCGTCCGGCTGCAGCGATGGATCTCCGCACGGCGTGCGCGCCCGGACGCGGCACGCTGGGCGCACGGATCGGCGGCCGTCCTGTTCGCTCTGGTATCGCTGGCCGGCGTGCTGAATGCGCTGCCGGCCCAGGATCGGGTATACAAGGCTTGGTCTCTGGAGTCCGGGTTCACGGGATTCGTTCGCGGCAAGGATCCGATCTTTGCGGCCTACCGCCACCTGGCCCGCGCGCCCGGCGTCACCGGGGTGTGGCAAACGGACCGACCTTACTTCAACCTGCCCGGCTACTACTATCTGCACCGCTCGATACCGTTCTACGACTCGTACACTGGGGCTCTGATCAACCGGGACTGGGCGACGGTTGCCGCATCCGTCAGCCATCTTGTCTCCGCCGACCGAGGGCTTGCGGCTCCAGGCTTTTCGCAGGAGCGGGAGTTCGGCGGCGTGCGGATCCTGCACCGGGAGGCGGCGGAGCCGATGGTCCGCCGGTGGGAGGGCCACGCCCCGGTCATCGTCGACGACCTGGTGCAGTGGATCATGCGGCGGTTGGACGAGAACGCTCCGACGCCGCCGGCCGACGCGGGCATCCGCTTCGCGGAGCCACGGTGAGCGCACTCGATCGGCCCGTCGCACCCGCCGCCGTGTCCATCGTCGTGCCGACGCTGCGCGAAGCGGCCAACATCCCCACCCTGGTCGACCGTGTCCGCGGCGCGCTGTCCCGGACCGGCGTTCGGTGGGAGCTGCTCCTGGTCGACGACGACTCGAACGACGGCAGCGAGACGATCGTCGCCGAGCTCGGACGGCGCCTGCCGGTGCGCATGGAGGTGCGGCGCGACGCGCCCCGCGACCTGGCCGCGGCCGTGCTGCACGGCATCCGGCTGGCGCGCTTCGATCGGGTGGTGGTCATGGACGCCGACCTGTCGCACCCGCCGGAACGGATCGAGGCGCTGCTCGCGACCCTCGACGGCGGCTGCGACATGGTGATCGGCAGTCGGTACGCGCCGGGAGGCCGCGTCGACCGCACCTGGGGCTGGGGGCGCCGGCTGAACTCGCACGTGGCGACCGCGCTCGCACGCCCGCTGGTGCGGTGCAGCGATCCCATGTCCGGGTTCTTCGCGACCGACCGCCGGGCTTTGCCCGACCTGCAGCGGCTGCAGCCCATCGGCTACAAGATCGGGCTGGAGTTGATGGTGCGCGGGCGGCTGCGGGTCGCGGAGGTGCCGATCGACTTCGTCGACCGGCACCTGGGCTCCAGCAAGATGGACTGGCGGCAGCAGGTCAACTACCTGCGACATCTGTACCGTCTGTACCTGCACCGGTACGGCGCCGCCGCGCGGCTGGTGAGCTTCGCTCTGGTAGGCGCCAGCGGCTTCGTCATCGACGTCGCCTTCTACCTCGGCCTGCAGGCGATCGGCGTCGAGCATCGGCTGGCGCGGTTCCTGTCGTTCTGGCCCGCGGTCACCTGGAACTGGGTTATCAATCGCGGGCTGACCTTCGAGGAGCGCCTGCGGCAGCCGCACGTGCGGCAGTGGACGAAGTTCGTGGCGAGCAGCCTGATCGGGCTGGGGATCAACGTCGGTAGTTACGCGGTGCTGACCTCCTTCGTGGACCTGTTCGATCGCCACCGCGTGCCGGCGCTGGTGGGCGGCGTTGCCCTTGGCGGCCTCGCCAACTTCCTGGTCGCCAACCGGTACGTGTACCGGCGACGCACGGAATAAGAGTAGATGCGACCGGATCGCTGGCCGGTGATCGCAGGCCTGACCAACCGGGTGCGCGCCGCGCCGCACACGGCGCTCGCGGTGGCGGTGCTTGCGGTCGCCGCCTACCTGTGTCTGGCACACCTGGACTACGCGGCACTGTGGCACGACGAGGCGCCGAGCGCGCTGATCGCCCGGAACCTGCTGCAGCGGGGCGACATCACCGGCTGGGACGGCCGCAACCTGGTGGGCGGCACCAACGGACGCACGCTGAACGGCGACCTGCGCGACGTGCTACCGCCTCTGACCTATGTGTTCAACGCGGCGGGACTGGCGGTGTTCGGCTTCAACGAGACCGGCGCGCGCATCGTTCCGGCGCTGCTCGGGATCTTGTCCCTGGCGCTCCTGTATCTCCTGCTGCGCCAGCATCTGGAGCGCCATCCGCGGCTGATCCTGTTCAGCCTTCTGCTGGCGGCCTGGTCTCCGCAATTGTTGCTGTACTTTCGCCAGTCCCGCTACTACGCGTTCATGGCGTGCGGACTGATCGCCGCGTTCTACCTCTACGAGCGCTGGTGGCGGAGCGGCGGTGTCCGGCGCCTGGCGGCGCTGACGGTGGTGGCGGCGCTCGCCTTCTTCAACCACTACGCGGGCGGCGCGGCGACCATGCTGGCGCTTGCCGCCTGGCACCTGGTGTTTCGCGCGCGCGACACCACTCCGCGGCAGTGGCTGGAGCTGGCCGCCGGCGGGATCGTCGTGACGGCGCTCGGCGCGTCCTGGCTCGTCTGGATCGGAGTGGTCGGCGGCGAGCGCAGCGGATTCGCCGAATACACGGGTGTCGTCGGATTGTCGAACTACCAGGGGACGATACCGCCGCTGCTGCTGCGTCTCGGGGTCTACGCCCGCGACCTGTTCGCCGCCGACTGGGTTTCGTGGCCGGTGGCGCTGTGGTTCGCCGCGATGCTCGCACTCCCGGTATTCCGGCGCCGCCGGGGCGCGCGGCGGACGGCGAACCGAGGTCGGGGCCGCCGGCCTCCTCCGAGAAACGGGCGGCGAAGTCGCGGATCGCCGACACCCAGGGAACGCTCCGGAAACCTGCCGATGCACGCGGCCGGGCGGGTCGTGCTCATGGGTGCGCTGTTCGCGCTGTTCTCGGCGGCGCTGTCGGTGCAGGCGGCATCGGCGCTCCTTTTCGCCGACCTGCGCTACTACATGGGAGGACTGCCGCTGCTGCTGGCCATGAAGGCGCTGTTCGTCGAGTGGACCTGGCGTATGTCGCGATGGGCCGGCGGCGCCGTGCTCGCCGTGCTGCTGTTCTCGAGCGCGGGGGCCTGGCCGTTCAACATGACCATGCTGTTCACCGGCGAGCGCACGCTGGGGTTGCACCTGTCTCAGTTCGTCCGGGAGATCCACCGCCCGTACCGCGACTCGCTGCGGGTCGCGTCCGACTATCTGCTGGAACACGCGGAGCAGGACGACCTGGTGTACGTGCCGGGGTTTGCCGACCGCGAGGCGCTGACGTTCGCCACCGGGCACCGCGTGCTGTTCTGCTGTGTGCTCGATGCGGCGTCACCGCTGCCGCCCAAGACCGTCGAGGCACTGCCCGCGCGGCTCTGGATCGCGGGCGCCACTCCCGACTGGATCGTCGTATTCGGTATGCTCACCGACGAGTACCGCGATCGGCTCAGGGGTCACTACGCCATCGCTGCACAACCGGACGTGTACTACTATCCGACACAACGGCCGGAGATCAACCTGCACGCCTTCACACCCCTGCGCGACGGCCGGCAGCTCTTGCACATCCTTCACCGTCTTCCGACCGCGACGGTGCGGGAGCCGGGCGCACGGTGAACGGTCGGCAATGGCATCGGCCGCGCCGACGGCGAGGGCCAACTGCTCAACTGCCTGCTCGTGTGGCGCGCGGCAGTGCGCGGATGCCGGTGCGGGCTGTTTCCAGGTGGGGGTCGAGGGACAGCGCGCGTTCGAAGCTGCGCAGGGCTTCTTCGTTGCGGCCCAGGTAGTAGAGCGCCGCTCCCACGTTGGAGTGGGCCTGCGCGTCTTCGGGGTCGATTTCGGTCAGCGTCCTGTACAGATGATACGCTTCCTCGTAGCGTTCTTCGTGGAACCGCGCCATGGCCAGCAAGTCGATCGCCTCCGTGTCGCGCGGGTCGAGTTCCACCGCACGCGCGTAGTGGTCGGCGGCGTCGGAGCGCCCCAGTTCCCCGGCCGCCTGTCCCATCAGACGGTGCAGCGATGGCGCCATCGGCAGATCCGGCTTCAGGACGAGTGCTTGCCCCAGCATCTCCAGCGCCTCCTGGTAGCGCCGCAGCCTGAACAGCACGTCTCCCATGCCGGCATGGGCCAGAGCGAACTGCGGATCGATGGCCATCACGCTGCGATAGACCGCCAGTGCTTCGTCGTAGCGCCCCTGCTTTCGGAGCGATTCGGCATAATTCTGCAGGGTCATCGCGTCGTTCGGCTGTAACCGGCGGGCGCGGTTCAGCAGAGTGTCCGCTTCCTGGTGGCGCTGCTGCGCGGATCGCAGAGCGGCCAGATCCAGCACCGGAGTGACGTCCAGGGGGTCTGTTGCCATGGCGAGCCGGAAGTGTTCCTCCGCCTCATCGAGCCGCCCCAATTCGCGTGACGCGCGGCCCATGAGCGTGTGCAGATTGCCCATCGGCAGGCTCGTCGTCAGCATTACCGCCTGCTGCAGCGACTGCATCGCCTCCTGGTAGCGCTGCAGCCTGAACAGTGCGTCGCCCATGCCGACATGGGCGAGAACGTACCGGGGGTCGCGCGTCAGTATCGCTTGATAGGCGTCGATCGCCTCCGCGTAACGCTCCTGTTTCCTGCGCAGCTCACCCAGGTTCTGCAGGGCGTTCAGGTGCCTCGGATCCAGTTCCAGGGCACGGAGAAGAGACTCCTCGGAGGCGTCGAACTGCTCCAAGTTCATCTGCGCCAAGGCCAGGTTCGAGTGGGCGTCGGCTGATTCGGGGCGCTGCTCGACGGCGATGCGGGTCGCTGCAAGCCCTTCGTCGTATCGGCCCGCTTCGTGCAGCGCTTTGCCCAGGTTGAGGTGGGCGTCGCGCGCCTCGGGGTTGTGCGCGACGACGTGGCTGAACAGC
>JAPPNY010000038.1 GCA_028818385.1 Spirochaetaceae bacterium | reverse complement strand
TCGGCTTCAACTTGGTCCCGGAGACTGCCTGATTCTGCTTGTTTCTAAGGAGCGAACCGGGGAGCCGGCTCAGAGCGCGGCCAGGGCGGTGTCCTCGATCGCCTGCAGCGGGGTGAAGTCGCGCTGGTTCTGGAACCAGGGGCGGTCGCCGTTGGTGCAGGCGTTGCCGCACGCGTTGTAGATCAGGTACAGGATCGCGCGCCGCCACGGCGAGATGTTGTTGGCCGAGCCGTGGATGAGGTTGCAGTCGACCAGCGCCACGGTGCCGGCGCCGCCGATCAGGGGCTCGATGCCGTTCTCCTCGGCCAGCCGCGCGACGGTGTCGCGGTCCAGCTCGTACAGCGAGTAGCCCTTCGCGTCGCGGTGCAGCTCGACCGACTCGATGAACCCGTGCCGGTGCGAGCGCGGGATTACCAGCAGCGGCGAGCGCGCCACCGGGCAGTCGTCGATGAATACCGACGCCATGATGCAGGCCGGCCGCTCCATGCCGTCGACGCGCTGCCAGGCGCTGTAGTCCTGGTGCCAGTCCCAGCGGGCGCCGGAGCCGAATCCCTCCTTGGGGTTGAGGCGGCTCTGGTGCAGGTACACCTCGTCTTCCAGCAACTGCCGGCACGGCGCAAGCAGCCGCGGCAGCAGCGACAGCCGGCGGAACGGCTCCGAGTAGAGGTGCGTCCCGAACACCAGCCGCGCGGCGGCGCCGTCCTGCTCGCGGATCACCTCCGGCCCGGTGCGGGCCATGACCTCGGGCAGCGCGGCGCGCAGCGCCTCCACCTCCGCCGTGTCGAGGAGTCCCTCGAAGAGCAGGTACCCGGTCTCCCGGTACTGCCCGATCTGGTCTTCGCTCAGCCGCACGATTACATCTTACCGGAGTACCCTGCACCCGCGATGCATCAGGAGCGATGCCGATGAGCGGACACGCCGCCACCACAGCACCGCGCGGCCGCAACCCCGGAGCGCTGGACGGACCGAACAAGGCGCGCCCGTCGGTGTCGCGCGCCAGCCTCCGCCGCGTGCTGGCCACCATCATCTGGCCGCGGCGCTGGATGCTGCTGCTCGGGCTGGTCCTGATCGGCATCAACAAGCTGGCCGGGCTGGTGCTCCCCTGGTCGTCCAAGGTGCTCATCGACGACGTCATCGGGCAGCAGAACACGTCGCTGCTGCCGCTGTTGCTGGCCGGCGTGGGCGGCGCCGTGCTGATGCAGGCGGGCAGCTCGTTCCTGCAGACGCGGCTGCTCAGCGTGCAGGCGCAGCACCTGATCTCCATCCTGCGCGCGCGCGTTCAGCGCCACCTGATCCGCCTGCCGGTCGCCTTCTTCGACGACAACCAGACCGGGGCGCTGACCTCGCGCGTGATGAGTGACGTGGAGGGAGTGCGCAACCTGATCGGCACCGGGCTCGCGCACCTGGTCGGGGGCGCACTGACCGCCGTGGTGGTGATGATCCTGATGCTGCGCATCAGCGTGCCGATGACGCTCTTTACGCTGGTGCCGATCGCCCTGTTCGGCGCGCTGTCGAGCAGAGCCTTCCGGGCGATCCGTCCGGTCTTTCGCGAACGAGGAGCCATCAACGCCGAGGTCACCGGCCGGCTGACGGAATCGCTGAGCGGCATCCGCGTGATCAAGGGCTTCCACGCCGAAGCGCATGAAGACGAGGTCTTCTCCCGAGGCGTGCAGCGCATCTTCCGGAACGTACGCAAGTCGCTGACCGCCACCAGCCTGCTGACCAGCGGCGGCGCGCTGATCATGGGGCTCTCCGCGGTGCTGATCATGGGCGTGGGGGCGTCCCTGATCCTGCGCGGCGCCATGACCGTCGGCGACTTCGTGGCGTTCAGCCTCTTTCTGGGCGTGATGATCGCGCCGGTCATGCAGATGACCCGTATCGGCACCGAGATCACCGAGGCGTTCGCCGGCCTGGACCGCACGGAGGAGTTGCTGGCCAATCCGCCGGAGGGTCACGAGCCGGACCGCACCGTGGCGCTGCCGCGCGTGCAAGGCGACATCGTCTTCGACGGCGTCTCCTTCGGCTACCGGGAGGACCAGGCGGTGCTGCACGGCGTCAGCCTGCGGGCGGCCGCGGGCACGATGACCGCGCTGGTGGGCACCTCCGGCTCCGGCAAGACCACGATCGCGGGACTGGCCGCCTCCTTCCTGGTCCCCGATACCGGCACCGTCACCGTCGACGGCCACGACCTGACGACCGTCACCCTGGACAGCTACCGCAGCCAGCTCGGCGTGGTGCTGCAGGACGAGTTCCTGTTCGAGGGCACCATCCGCGACAACATCCTGTTCGCGCGCCCGGACGCGAGCGAGGAGGCGCTGCGGCGGGCGGTGCGCGCCGCGCACGTGGACGAGTTCACCGACCGTTTCGACGACGGGCTGGAGACGCTGATCGGCGAGCGCGGCGTCAAGCTGTCGGGCGGCCAGCGGCAGCGGGTGGCGCTTGCGCGCGCCATGCTGGCCGACCCGCGCGTGCTGATCCTGGACGAGGCGACCTCGAACCTGGACACCGAGAGCGAGGCGCTCATCCAGCAGAGCCTTTCCGAGCTGATGGTCGGGCGCACCACGCTGGTGATCGCCCACCGGCTGAGCACGATCCGGCGCGCCGACCAGATCCTGGTGGTGGAGGAGGGGCGCATCGTCGAGCGCGGCACCCACGACCAGCTCATCGCCGCGGACGGCCGCTACCGCACGCTCTACGAGTACCAGGCGCGCATCTGACGGCGCCCGGCCGGACGTTCAGGCGGCGCGGCGCGCGACGTCGATGAGGGCGCGGATGTAGCCGATCGCGTAGGCGCGGCCGCGGTGGCCCCAGTCGGTGTCCTCCACCATCGCCGGCACGTGGTCGGTGATCATGAAGCCCGTGAAGCCCACCTCGTGCAGCGCCTGCACCACCGCGAAGGTGTCCTGGTTGCCTTCGTCGATGAAGCACTCGTTGAAGCACGGCACCTCGCCCTGCACGTCGCGGAAGTGGACGTAGACGATCCGCTTCCGGCCGCCGAAGTGGCGCACGGCGTCGACTACGCCGGCAGGCCCCATCTCCGACCAGCAGCCCATGCAGAAGTCCAGCCCGTGGTTGGGGCTGTCGAAGGTGTCGATGGCGCGCTTGAAGCCTTCGAAGTTGCGGAAGATGCGGGCCACGCCGCCCAGCGACGGCACCGGGGGGTCGTCCGGGTGCAGGGCCAGGGTGACGCCCGCCTCCTCGGCGACCGGCAGGATCGCGCCCAGGTAGTGCTCGTAGTTGGCCCACATCTCGTCCTCGCCGAAGACGAGGCCGTGGGTGAGGGGAGCATCCCCGTGCTCGGCCAGGTCGAAGCGGGTGGCCAGCGCGCCGCCGCGCAGGCGCTCGCGCTCGGGCGACCGCCATACCTGGTTCGGCATCCAGTGGTAGCCCAGGATAGGGATGCCGGCGCGGCCCATGTTGCGGATGGTCGCCTGCATGTTCTCGATCTGCTCGTCGCGGCCGGGCAGGCCCAGCATGGCCTTGTCGTAGAAGCTCACCGGCACGTTCTCCAGGCACATCAGCCGCAGCTCGGCGGCATCGGCGCGCTCGCGCAGCGCCACCAGGTCGGCCAGCTCCCAGCGGCCGGTGCGGGGCAGGCTCGGGGTGTTCATCAGGAAGTCGTCGGCGCCGACCTGCTTGATGAAGGCGAGCTTCTCGTCGGTGAGGTCGCTGAACTGGCCCAGGGCGATCCTCATCTCGTTTGCTGACCGCATGTCGTCCTCCTCTGTCGGGTGTCAGGCGACGCGGAACGACCAGATGCCGGCCGCGCGCAGGTGGAAGCGAATATAGACCGGACGGCCCCGCAGGCGCCCCAGGTCCGGGCTGCCGCCCCAGGTGACGGTGCGTGCGACGAGGTCGCCGGCGATCGGATCGCAGTCGGCCAGCGCGTAGCCGGGCAGCGCCTGGCCGGGATACTCGGCCAGCTCCACGCGCAGCTCGCCGTCCGCGCGGCAGTTCACCTGCAGCTCGGAGCCGTTCAGCACCAGCTCGCGGGTCAGCAGCCAGCCGTCTCCGGCGGCGTGCTGCTCGACGAAGCGGTCGCGCCGGACGCGCAGCGCGCCGATGGCGGTACGGCCGTCGAGCTCGCCCGGCGTCCACCGGGAGCCGGTGTAGAACAGCAGGCGATCCTGCGCCGGCGCGTCATCGGCCGCCGCCGGGACCGGATCCAATCCGGCGCTCGCCACGCCCACGCTGTCTCGGTCGAAGTCGCCGGCGCCGCCGGTGGGCGTGAGGAACGGCTCGATTCCGGTCGCCCGCTCCCAGCGGTGTCCGTCGGTGGAGAAGGCGACCTCGATCTGCATGCGCTGCTCGTGCCGGTCGTTCTCCTCGAAGGTGGCGACAAGCCCGACCAGGACGCCGCCGTGCGGGAAGATGGCAATGCTGTCGAACTCGTTGCGGTCCCCCTCGCCCGGGCCCAGCACGGTCCGCACCTTCGACCACGCGTAGAGGTCGCGGCTCTCGGCGATCGCCACGCGGCGGCGGTGATGGACATGCCGGCCGCCCGCCTGCCCCGGCCAGATCCCGGACCCGAAGGCGTACGGCCGCAGGTAGGCCGTCCACATGCCCCGGCCGGTGTCGTACAGCAGGTTGAGGTTGCAGTCGTGGCGCTGCGGCATCACCGGATTGCCCTCGTAGGGACGCCAGCGCAGCCCGTCGGCGGAGAGCGCGAGCTCCTCGCCCGACCTGCCGGACGGATCCTTGCCGCCCTTGTGCAGCATCTTGTAGCGCCGCGACGGATCGGGGTCGGCGCGGTCGATCACCACCGAGAACGCGCTGCAGTTGTCGTTGGCTCCGCGGTAGAGGATGTTGGTGCGCCGGTGCTCGCCATCCGGAACCAGGTCGAGGAGCGGCTTGCGCCACGTCACGCCGTCATCGCTCTCGGCGTAGAGCATCAGGTACGGCGGGATGACGAGCTTCCCGGGCCGCCCGCCCAGCGGCGGCAGGGTTCCGTACCACATGCGCAGGGTGCCGGACCGCTCGTCCGCCAGCACCGTGGGGCCGAAGGTCTTGTCGTGCTCCCACGGCAGGTCCGGCTCCAGGATCTGGCCGTGCCGCTCGGGCGGCGTCACGCGCCGCACCAGGCCGCGCCGGTCCTCGACCAGACCGCCGTGACCGAGCAGATGGGAGCCGGGGCCGATGCGCAATGGTTCGCCCGCGAAGTAGGCGCGCCCGTCGAAGGGCGCCCAGTGCGTCATGTCGATCGGCCGGTACTGCTGCATGGGACGTTCTCGCCTTGCGGGCGACCATTCCATCAGCCGCGGCCACCGTCAATCGCCGGCCGTGTGTTAGCCTTGTTTCGATGGAAGACCGGACGCTGCTTGACGGCCGGCTGAAGGTGCGCACCGGCGACATCACGGCACTGGCCGTGGACGCGATCGTCAACGCGGCCAACTCGTCGCTGCTCGGCGGGGGTGGGGTGGACGGCGCCATCCACCGCGGCGCCGGACCCGAGCTGCTGGCCGAGTGCCGGCGCATCCGCGCCACCGACCTGCCGGACGGGCTGCCCACCGGGCAGGCGGTCGCCACCGGCGCCGGGAAGCTGCCGGCGCGCTACGTGATCCACACGGTGGGGCCGGTCTGGCACGGCGGCACGTCGGGCGAGCCCGAACTGCTCGCCTCCTGCTACCGGACCAGCCTGGCGCTGGCGGCGTCGCTGGGCGGCGCGGAGCCGGTGGAGACCGTCGCATTCCCGGCGATCTCCACCGGCGTCTTCGGCTACCCCAAGGACGCGGCGGCGCGGGTCGCCTTTCGTTCGATCCGATCATCCCTGGGTGACAGAGCCCAGCCGCGGCAGGTGATCCTGGTCTTCTTTTCGGGCGATGATGCGCAAGGCTTTCTGGACGCGATCGCACAAACCGACTGAGCCGTAGGAGGAAGCTATGGGACAGCAGGGCACGCTCGTACAGGAACGGCCGCTCGCGCAGGAGCGGCTGGACGCGGAAGGGCCGCCGGCGGCCGCGCCGCTGCCGACGCGCCGGCTGGGCAAGACCGAGCTGGAGGTGCCGATCCTGGGCTACGGAAGTGCGCCGGGCGGCATGGGTCTTTCCGACAGCGAGGCGATCGGCCTGTTGCACCGGGCGATCGATCTGGGCGTCACCTACCTGGACACCGCCCCCGGCTACGGCCAGGCGCACAAGCAGCTCTGCGAGATCCTGGCCGACCGCCGGGACGAGGTGATCGTCGCCACCAAGGCGCCGGTCGACACCAGGCAGGAAGCGCTCGACTCGCTGACGCAGTCACTGCGCGACCTGGGCACCGATCACGTCGACATCGCCTACATTCACAACCTTGGCCCGCGCGACGCGGAGCAGGTGCTGGGCAGCGATGGTGCGCTGGCCGGGCTGCAGGAAGCCAAGCGGTCGGGCATGGCGCGCTTCATCGGCTTCACCAGCCACAGCCACCCCGCACAGGCGGCACGGGCGCTCGCCGAGCACGACGTGGACGTGATCATGGTGCCGGTCAACTACGGCGATAAGCACACCTACGGGTGGGAGCGGCGGGTCCTGCCGGTCGCGCACGAGCGCGACGTCGGGATCGCGGCAATGAAGGTGTATGGCGGCGCCACGAAGATGCACTACGAAACGCCGACGCCTGCGGCGCTCACCGTCAGGGGGCCGGTGGACCACGAGCCTGCGATGCGCTGGGCGCTGGACCAAGCCGGCGTGGCCATCGCCGTGATCGGCATGTTCAGCGAGGCGGAGATCGAGCAGAACGTGCACTGGGCCCACCGCGTACGGGGGCTGACGGCCGACGAGCGGCGGGTGCTCGACCACGAGGGCAAGGCGCTCGCCGAGTCCTGGGGCGAGCACTTCGGCCCGCCGTAACGCGTGGTCCTGCGCGCGGACGGGGCGCAGTTGGCGCTGGCGCGGGAATGCCCGAAGGGCCGAAGGTGAGCGGCGACGGCGGTCCGCCCGTGCGGCCCTGGCGGCGGGTCGCAGGCGAGATGGCGTTCGAGCACCCGCTGTTCAACGTCGAGTGCCAGGAGATCGCCGCCGGCGAGGACCGCAGGGAGGTCGTCGCCATCCACACCGGCAACTGGGTGAACGTGATCCCGTTGCTCCGCGACGATCAGGTCGTCCTGATCCGCCAATGGCGCTTCGGGATCGCCGCGCCCACGTTGGAGATCCCCGGCGGTGTGGTCGATCCGGGCGAGACGGCGCTTGAGGCCGCGCGGCGGGAGCTGCTGGAAGAGACCGGCTATCGCGGGACGCGCTGGACCCCGCTGGGTGCCGTCCATCCGAACCCGGCGTTCATGTCCAACGAGTGCTCGATGTTCCTGGCCGAGGGACTCGAATGGGTCGAGACCCCGCGCGGCGACGGGGAGGAGGAGATCGAGGTCGAGTCCGCTTCGCTCGCGAGCATCCCCGCTCTCATACGCGACGGCCGGATCACCCACTCGCTGGTGATCGTCGCGTTCCACCTGTTGTCGCTGCGTGGAGGTGAACATTGAAACGCATCGTGACCGCCCTTGTCTTGATTGGGACGGCACTGTTGCTGGCTAGCTGCGCCGCCGGCCCCAATTCGCTGGTCGGCTCAGCCGACGACGAAGGCCGGCTTGCCGGCTTCGGGCTCGGCATCTGGCACGGGGTGATCGCACCGGTCACCTTCCTGATCTCGCTCTTCTCGGAGCGCGTGCACCTGTACGAGGTCCACAACAACGGCAACTGGTACAACCTGGGATTCATGTTCGGCCTGTGGATCTCGATCGCCGGTCCCGCCCACGGCACGGCCCGCAAGCGGCGTCGCCGATCGCGAGATTGACGGCACAGACGATCGCGCTCTTCTGCTGCCGTTTGCGGTCTCCGCTCATGCGCCAGTCCTGACGTTGCGCGAACGCCGCAAGATCCTGGGAGACGATGGACGGAGGTCGCCGAGTGTGCGGCAGGGACCACGGCTCAATTACCCTTCTGCGACCTCAGCCATCTGCGAATCCTGAATGTCCTTCAACGAGCGGCCAGTGGAATCCTTCCACTCTTTGCGACCGTTGCTAGACCGCCCCAGCAACACACCGGATGCGTTGGATGGCGAAGGGAAGGTGTAATCCTGCGACAGTCGATAGCATTCGCCGACATCTTCGAGGACTCCTTTCTTGAGCAATTCCGTCCGCTGCTGTGACAGATACGGGTGGATGGACGGAACTTCTCTCTTGACCGCGCGAGAACCGGACCTCACGACAAAGCCGGCGGCGTCCTCGAAAGCACGAGCCTGGATACCTGTCAGTGCCCGCGATCTGGTGGTGGAAAAAGGCTGAGATTCCCGCTTTGCTG
>JAPPNY010000073.1 GCA_028818385.1 Spirochaetaceae bacterium | reverse complement strand
TGGCGCAGCCGGTCACCTTCATGCTGCAGTGCGCGCTGGTCGAGCTGTTCAAGACTTGGGGCGTCTATCCCGACTGTGTGGTCGGCCACAGCTCCGGGGAGGTCGCCGCCGCCTACGCGTCCGGCGCGCTTTCACTGGCCGAGGCGACGCGCCTGGTGTACCACCGCGCCACCCTGCAGCAGCGAACCGCCGGCTCGGGGCGCATGTTGCCGATCGGCCTGGATCTGGCGGGGGTGGAGCGGCTGCTCGACGAGCTGAAGGTGCCGTTCCGGCCGCATGAGAGTTCAGAGAACGGGGCCGCGCCGCCAGTCGAGATCGCCTGCGAGAACGCGCCGGCCGGCACCGTGATCTGCGGCAAGGAAGAGGCATTGCAGCCGGTGCTGGAGGAACTGGAGCGCCGCAACCTGCAGCACCGCCTGCTGCCGGGCAACATCGCCTTCCACTCGGCGGCCATGGACCAGCTCGAGGAGGACGCCCACGAGGTGCTCTCCTTCCTCGACGACATCGCCTTCGACGCCGCGGTGCCGGTCATCTCCTCGGTGACCGGAGAGCACACCGAACGGCTGGACGCCGCCTACTGGTGGACGAACATCCGCCGCCGGGTGCGCTTTGCCGCCGCCCTGGAGACCGCGGTACGCGACTTCCGGCCCGACGTGGTGCTGGAGCTCGCCCCGCACAGCGCCCTGCAGCCGTCGATCATCCAATGCCTGGAGAGCAACGCATCGAGCGCGGTCAGCATCCCCACGCTGAGACGCGACACCGACGTCTGCCTCGGGTTTCACGAGGCGCTCGGCGCGCTGTTCCGTGCCGGAGTGGAGTTGGACTTCGCGTCGCAGTACCCGCGGCCCGAGCCGGTCACCCACCTGCTGCCCGGCTATCCGCGCAGCGAGCAGACCGCCGCCGACGAGATGAGCGACGACGAGATGTTCCTGCAGGCAGGCGAGTACGCCCATGGCCCGCTGATCGGCCACCGCGTGCCGTGCGACCACCTGCTGTTCGAGGCGCGGATGTCGGAACGCGACTTTCCGTGGCTGGCCGAGCACCGCGTGCACCACGCCTCGATCATGCCCGCGGCCGGTTACATCGAGCTGCTCCTGCAGGCGTTCGGGGGCGCACCGCTGCACGTGGAGTCGCTCGAGTTCCTGCAGCCGTGTCCGATCCCGAAGACGCCGGTGCGCCTGCAGACCGAGCTGTTCCCGGTGGCCGGCGCGCCCGAGCTGTTCACCTTCACCA
Source organism: Spirochaetaceae bacterium (assembly GCA_028818385.1). The sequence goes on along the minus strand of JAPPNY010000073.1, from coordinate 7,085 downwards.
TCTCGTCACGCGCCTACGACGTGGACGCCAAGAGCGAATTGCACTCGCGCGGGACACTGCGCCTGGTGAGCGCCGATTATCCCGTGGACGTGCCGCCGCGGCTGACGGACGTCGACACCAGCAGCTTCGAGCCCTACTACTACGTGGGCGAGAGCGACTTCTACGAACGCATCGACGCCAGTCTAGGCGAAATCTTCCAGTACGGGCCCTACTTCCGCAACATCCAGCGCGTCCTGTGGGAGGACACCACCGCCAACTACCTGTTCGACGTGGAGATGGACAAGCGGCTGTGGATGGACGGCCGCGAAGAGGGCTACGTCGCCAACCCGGCGCTGCTCGACGGCGGGTTGCAGATCTTCCTCTACCACCTGCTGCGCGCCACCGACATCTTCGCCATGCCGCGCCGTGCCGTGGGCGTGACGTTCCTGCGCCCGCCGACCGGACCGCGCCTGACCTGCTACGTGAAGAAGGATCCCGACTGGGCCGACATCAACGAGCAGGGCCAGTTCACGGAACGGCGCGGCGAACGCTCCGGGGGCAGCATCCGCTTCTACGACAGCGACACCGGCGACCTGGTGCTGTGCATCGACGCCTACGTCTCGTTCAACTCCAACCCGAGCTGGAACGACCGTCCGCACAGCAAGCACGCCGTCTCCTGGCAGCCCAAGTTCGTCCCGGAGGCGGCGCTCTCTCTCCTTGCCCCGCCCGGCCGGCGGCGATGCGGACGGGATCGAGCCCGCGGCGCTGATCGCCGCCCTGGAGCAGCCGGGCGCCGGCGGCGGCACTCCGTACGCCTGCCACGTGATCGAGGTCGCCGGCACGCGCGCCCCCGAACAGGCCATCGTCAGTCGCTGCCTGGACTACCTGGGCAGCGCCCGCGCGCAGACCGAATACTGGCTGCTCGGCGACACCGACAAGCAGGTGCGCGCCCACTACGACGCGTACCACAACCGCGACGCCGCCCTGCGTTTCGCCGTCCTGGACCCCGCCGCCGACCAGGCGCCGGAGCTGAGTACCGGCCTGCTGCGGCCGCACGCCGCCGAGATCCTGCTGCTGCACGGCGAGGCAGCGGCATACGGCCCGGAGCAGTGGCGCCTGCTGCGCCGGCTGGCGGTGCCGGGCGGCCTGGCGCTGATCTGCCACGACGGCGGCGAGGGCGAGCCGGGCCCAGGCTGGGACCAGGCGGATTGGACCACGGTGCGTTCGGGACGCCGCGCTACCCTCCTGCAGGCGCCGCTGGCCGCCCTCGAGGACGCCGAGCCCGCGCAGCATGCCGCCCCGCGCTGGGTGATCGGCGAACCGGCCAGCCTGGCGGACGACTGGCTCGCGCGGCTCGAGCAGGACGGGAGTCCGGCGGCCGCCATCCCGTACGCGGAGCTGGCGGACGACCGCGTCGCCGAGCTGGCCGACTGGCCGCACGCCGCCGACGTGCAGGCGATCGACTTCCTGTGCGCTGGGCATGATCCGGACGATCCCACCGGCGAGAAGCTGGCGTGGCGTCTGGTCGCCTTCGTCAAGGCGCTGATACCGTACCGGGTGGCGCAGGCGCAAGCGCAGTGCCGCCTGACCGTGGTGACGCGGGGCGCCGCGTTCGAGGTGACCGAGCCGCGTGCCGGTGCCGCGTGGGGGGCGCTGCGCGCCATCACCGAGGAGGTGGCCGCGGATGCCGGTACCGCTGCGCGGCTCGACTTCCGCCTGGTGGATCTGGACGCGCGCGAGGATCTGGATGCCCTGGCCCGGCTCGACGGCTGCGACCTGCGGGAGCGCGAGCTTGCGATACGGGACAACCGCTTCTGGGTGCCGCGGCTGGTCAGCCTCCGGGAACGGTTCCCGGGCGTCCCGGCCGGCGAGGATGCCGCCTACCGCCTGTCGGTGGACAACCCGGGGCAGATCGGCGGCCTGGCGATGAAGAGCTACCAGCCTGCACCCCTGGGAGCGCACGACGTCGAGATCGAGGTGGCCGCCGCGGCGCTCAACTTTCGCGACGTGATGGTGACGCTGGGGCTGCTGCCGTCGAGCTCGTTCGAGCGCTCGGCGCTGGGCCGCACGGTCGGGCTGGAGGCCAGCGGCGTCGTGCGCCGCGCCGGGGAGTCGGTCCGTACCTGCCGCGTCGGCGACGCGGTGGTATTCACCCAGGGCGGCTGCATCGCCAACCGTGCGGTGGTCAGGGACTACCTGGTGTTCGTCAAGCCCGAGGCGCTGAGCATGGAGCAGGCAGCCTCCGTGCTGTCGGTCTACGTCACCGCCTACTACTCCCTGATCCACTTGGCGCGGTTGCGCAAGGGCCAGCGGGTGCTGATCCACTCCGCCATGGGCGGCGTCGGCCAGGCGGCGATCGCCCTGGCCAAGCACGCCGGGGCGGAGATCTACGCTACCGCCGGCAGCGAGAGCAAGCGCGAGCAGCTCCGCGAACTCGGGGTCCGGGCGGCCTTCGATTCGCACAGCCTGGACTGGTACGACGAGCTTGCGGCGGCGACCGATGGAGAAGGCGTCGACGTGGTGCTCAACTCCCTGGCCGGCCGCCACATCGCCCTCTGCCTGGAGGCGCTGCGGCCCGGCGGCTGGCACTGCGAGATCGGCAAGGTGGACATCTATGCCGACAACGCGCTGAGCCTGTCCGTGTTCCGCAAGAACCTGCGCTTCGCGGCCATAGACGTCGACCGTCTGATGAACGACGACCCGTATCTGACGCGCGAGCTGTCGCAGGAGTGCCTGAACCTGCTGGAGAAGGGCGCCGTGCCGCCGCTGCCGATCACCACCTTCCCCTACCGCGACTACGAGGAGCCGTTGCGCCTGATGACCGCCGGCCAGCACACCGGCAAGCTGGTGCTGCAAGCCCCGCCGGCGGGCGGCGGCGAGCAGCCGCCGGTCGCCGATCTGCGCCCCTATCTCGACCCCGAGGCGACCTACCTGGTCACCGGCGCGTTCGGCGGCTTCGGCCGCCTGCTGCTGCCCTACCTGGCAACGGCCGGCGCGCGCCACATTACCCTGCTGGACCGCGATCCGCGGCGCGGCCGCAGCGCCGACTGGCTGCGCAAGACCAGTGCCTTGTGGTATCTCCCGGACGGCATCGAGATCGACATCGTCGCCGGCGACGTCGCCTCCGAGGCGGACGTGCGGAACTGCATCGCCGCACTGGCGCGGCCGCTGAAGGGGTTGTTCCACCTGGCCGGCACCCTGGACGACTGCCTGCTCGCCGACCTGACCCCCGAGTCGCTGGCCACCGTGTTCGCGCCCAAGGCGCGCGGCGCCCTCAACCTGCACCGCGCGACGGCCGATCACGCCCTCGACCACTTCGTGCTGTTCTCGTCGATCGCCTCGACGCTCGGCAACCCGGGCCAGGTCAACTACAGCGCCGCCAACGGCTTCGTCGACGGCCTGGCCGCCCTGCGCCGCCGGCAGGGCCTGCCCGCGCTGAGCTACAACCTGGCCGCGGTCGCCGAGGCCGGCATGGCCGCCCGCAACCTGCACGTGCTGCGCATGAGCCGCGCCGGCGGCGTGCCGCCGGTCAGCGCCGACTTCGCCATCACCAACCTCGACTACGCCATGCGCGCCATGGGCGACCGCGACCACCTGGTCACCGCCCTGTTCTCGCGTCCGCCCTGGACCGCGGACTCGCCCGACTACCCGCGCACCGGCCGGGTGCTCAGCAACCAGGACGCCTTCGCCGTCGACGCCGGCGGCCAGCTCACCCAGGACGCGGTGGTGGCGCAGATCGCCGCCAAGGTGGCCGAGCTGTGCGGCCACGACGAGGGCAGCCCCGAGGAACCGCTGTCCAGCTTCGGGCTCACCTCCATCTCGGTCGCCGAGCTGGGCGCGTTCATCCGCATGCAGTTCAACCACCAGGTCAGCGCCCTGGAGCTGATGACGACCGCCACCTGCCTGTCGCTCGCCGAAGCGATCATGGCCGGTGACCAGGGTGGCGATGACCAGGAAGCCGGCGCCGAGGCCGACGGTGCCGAGCACACGTCCGCCGAGCCGCCGCCGGCCCGCCGCGTGCCCTCCGCGTTCGCCAGCGCCCCCGCCGACCACTTTCAGCCGGCCGCCGCCCTCGTCCGGGAGCCGACACGATAGTCGCCGTGGTATCGGTGACTTGGGAGCCGGCGCCGCAACCGAACGAGGCGACCTATTCCTTGACGCTACCGTCCAGACGAGAGCATGCTGACCCTGCGTCTGTTACGCTGAGGTAACCTCCATGTCCCGATATGCTCGCGCCGATCTCGCTGTCTACAACTCCCACGGTCGATTGACCGCGATCGTGGAAGTCAAGAGCAAAATGGGAACGTCACGCACGTGGGCTACGCTGACACGGCGCAACATCCTGGCCCACGGCGACATCGGCGGTGTCGAGTTCTTTCTCCTGGTCACGCCGGACCGGATGTATCTGTGGAAAGACGCTGGAATAGCGCCCGATCCGGTACCGCCAACCTACCGAGCCGACACGACGACAGAATTCGCGCCCTACTTCGCGGGCGCCGGCGTACGTCCCGACGATATCAGTGGTCATGCCTTCGAGTTGCTCGTGGGCGCTTGGCTGGACGACGTGATGGGGTCGACGCGCAGGGCGCGCGAGCGTACGGAAACCCTGTGCAAGCTTGACGAGTCGGGACTTCGCGTTGCGGTTCAGGATGGTCGCATCGAGTACGAATCGGTCGTGTGAACGTCTACGTCGAGTCGAATTTCGTATTGGAACTTGCCCTTGAACAGGAGCAGTCGGCAAGCTGCGATAGTATCGTGGGTTTCTGCGAAACAGGCCGAATGTGCCTCGTAGTGCCCGCCTTCTGTCTGGCCGAACCTCATGGGACCCTCGCACGTCGCCGCATACAACGCAGAGATATGAAGAGACCCCTGGATGAGGAATTGAAACAGATAGCTCGAACCGCAACCAACACCGCCCAACTGAGCGGATTTGAGAGGGTCACCGATCTGCTTATAAGCAGCGCGGATCAGGAGAGCCGCAACCTGAACATGATATCCGCCAGACTGCTACGTGCCGCCGAATTGGTTCCACTCGACGCGTCGGTGTTGGACAACGCCGCTCGATATCAGAGCACGCACGGTTTCTCTCCGCCGGACTCTATCGTGTACGCATCCATCATCTCGCATCTGCATGGATGTCACGAACGGCAGAGCTACTTCATTTGCAGAGACTCGGACTTTGATGACGACGACGTCGTAAACGAGCTTGGCCGTTTCAACTGCGAACTCGTACGCAGCTTTGACCAGGGTCGCCAAGTCATCGAGCAATCCGGTTTCCGAGCGGCGCCTGATTAGATCAGAGCGCGCATGCCGGACGTCACCGCAGCCGACAGGAGAGTAGCGCCGCTGGCCGGCGCGCTGCCGCCGCAGTGTCAACGCGACCTGGACAGCCTGCGCGCGTTCGTTCGCCGCGCCGTCGGTGACGGCCGGCCGGCCCCGGCGGTGCCGGTCGCGGAGGTGCGGGAGGTGCTGCTGACCGGGGCGACCGGGTTCGTGGGCCGCTTCATGCTGCGCGAACTGCTGAGCCTGGAGAGTGGCCTGGTCGTGCACTGCCTGGTACGGGCGGCCGACGCCGAGCACGGGCTGCAACGCCTGCGCGCCGCCATGCAGGAGGCCGGGATCTGGGACGAGGCGCTCGCGGCCCGCATCCGCGTGGTGGCCGGCGACATTGGCGAGGCGCATCTGGGCCTGGGGCAGACTGCGTTCGACGACCTGACCCGGCGCATCGACGCGGTCCATCACTTCGCGGCCGAGGTGAGCCTCTCCACCTCACTATTCCGCGATCCGCACGATCAACGCGGTCAGCATGCGCAACGTGCTGGGGCTGTGCCTGCACACCCGCCTCAAGCACCTGTTCCACGCCTCCACCATGGGGGTGTTCCCGCAGTACTTCTGCGATTTCGCCGAAGAGTTCGCCGGGCACGGCATCGAGTATCACGGACAGCCGGACGTGGCCGAGATGAAACGCATGTTCCCGCTCTCCCTCGGCGGCTACTCGTGGAGCAAGCTGGTCGCCGAGCAAAGCGTGCTGTTCGCGCACCAGGCCGGACTGCCCGTGGGGGTGTTTCGATTGCCGCTCACCAGCCGGTCCACCACGGGGTATACGCAGCCGAGCGACACCTCCGTGCGGGTGTACGCGGCGGTGGCGGACGTGAAGATGATGCCGAACGGCTTTTCGTTTCAGCGGCAGAACCACACGGTGGACACCCTGAGCCGGATCTGTGCCGCGATTGCGTCCAACCCGAAGCGGCAGTTCACCCTGTATCACTGCTGCAACACGAATCCGGTCCCGCACGACATAGAGCTGGCCGACTTCGGTCTCTATCTGCGCACGGTTTCCTACGACACGTTCAAGCGAGCCTGCCAGGCCCGCGGCGAGAATTCGCCGCTGCACGGCTACTGGGCGCTGTTCGAGAAGTTCGCGCCATACTGGTTCAGTCCCAGCAAGGCGCTGACCGACCTGCCGGTCAGCGACCGCGCGCTGCGCGAGGACTGTCCGTTTCCGATCGAGTGGCCGGGCATCCTGACCATGTTCCGGCGGACCAACGACTGGATCAGAGCGCACCCGGACCAATGGCCCTTCTCGATGCCTCAGCCGCGCATCGACTACGACCGCCTGATGACGCGCGCCGAGCACTACGCGGAACGGTTCGGGGCGCCGTTCGCCGAGACCTATCCCGAGTGGCTGCGGGAGGGACTGGCCCGCCTGGTGGAGTCCCTGCAGGCACCGGAGGCGCGCCTGCTGAAAGCCAAGCGCGCCGTCGTGGTCTCCGACCTGAGCGCCAGCCTGCGCAACAACGCGGCGCTCTCGGGCGAGCGGGTGCGGCACCCGGAGATCGCACGCGCGGAGATCGCGCGTCCGGTGTTCATCGTCGGCATCAACCGCACCGGAACCACGTTCCTGCACCGGCTGCTGGCGCGCGACCCGCGGTTCTGGACCCTGCACAGCTACGAGCTGGCCGAGCCCGTGGTGGCGGACGGCGACTACGCCAGGGCATGGACGGAGGCCGACATCAGGCGCGCCCGGCTGCGGGACGTGTTCATCGCGGCGGGCTTCTTCGAGTCGTTCGCGGGTGCGCATGAGCTCGACGTCGATGAGCCCGAGG
>JAPPNY010000162.1 GCA_028818385.1 Spirochaetaceae bacterium | reverse complement strand
CGACCGGTTGCCGAAATCTGTCGAACGAACCTACCCTACGCCTGAACAGTTACCGTCCGTGTTGGTTCGTCTCCTCACGGGCGATCCGGAGGAAATGTATGCTCGCACCGTCGTTGCGCTGGGTTCGCTCGTGGAACAGGAGCGTGCGGAGATCTACGCTTCGAACCAAGTCATCGGTGAAGCGTACGTGGCCGTCCAGCATCACTATGGGGTTTCCAAGCCCGATGCGCGTGCGGGTCTGGCGGACGTTCTTCGGAGCGGACTGGTGTCACCGTTGAATGCAGGAGCGGCATTCACCGCTCTCCAGGCGTCTGCTGGTGCCGGCCTGATCGACCGTCTCATTGTCGACGACTATGCCCGCTCCGGTCTGGAAGTCCTCACGCTCGATCGAAGGATGGCTTCGCTTCCGAAGACCCGCCGTCTGTAGCCGCCTAACTAACTCAAGGGAATCGGATCAGGAGCACGTCATGCCATTCGTTCGACAGCGCTACGGGAAGGCCAACGTCCGCGTGTTGCGCGTGCAGCGGGACGGGGATCGTCACCACGCGCGCGAGAGCCGTGTCAACGTCATCCTGGACGGCGAGTTCTCCCGAGCCTACACGGACGCCGACAACGCGTCGGTCGTGGCCACCGACACCATGAAGAACCTGGTCAACGTGCTGGCGCTCGAACACCTGGACGCGGCCAACGAGTCGTTCGCCCTGACCATCGGGCAGTGCTTCCTGGACCGCTACCGGCAGGTGTCGGAAGCGCGCGTCCGGGTCGAGGAGACCGTCTGGGGCCGCTTGCGGATCGACGGGCGCGAGCACGAGCACGGCTTCGTGAGAGCGGAGGGCGGAACGCCGTTCGCCTGCGCGACCGTGACCCGGTCTTCGCGGGAGGTCGAAGCCGGCTTTCAGGACTTCGCGATCATGAAGACCACCGGATCCGGGTTCGTCGACTATCTGCAGGACGAGTACACCACGCTGCCGCCGACCACCGACCGCATCCTCGCCACCCGCATGGCGGCTACCTGGAGGTTCGAGGGCGGCACGCTCCATGAACGCGGCGACTATGACGCGGTGGCCGCCTCGATCCGGGAGGCGCTGCTGCGGGTGTTCGCCACCACCTACAGCCCCTCGGTGCAGGACAGCCTGTATCGGATGGGCGAGGAAGCCCTCGCCGCCGCGTCCGACATCTCCGAGATCACGATGCGGATGCCCAACGTGCACTATCTGCCGATCGACCTCTCCCCGTTCGGTCAGGACGCTCGCGGCAAGGTATTCCTGCCCACGGACGAGCCCAGCGGCCAGATCGAAGTGACGATCGGGAGGGGATGATGGGTGCCCTCACCACGCACGTGCTGGACACGGCGCAGGGCAGGCCGGGCGCCGGGATCCGCGTGGAGCTCTTCGACGTGAACGACGGCCGCCGTCCGGTCACTTCCGTCCGTACCAATCAGGACGGGCGCTGCGACGCGCCGCTGCTCGAGGGCGACGCCTTCCGCACGGGGCCGTGGGAGCTGGTGTTCCATGTCGGCGAGTATTTCGCCGCGACCGACCTGCCGACCGCCGATCCGCCGTTCCTGGACCGCGTCACGATCCGCTTCGGGATCGCCGCCGACACCCACTACCACGTGCCGCTGCTGGTGGCGCCGTGGGGATACACCACCTACCGCGGCAGTTGACCCCGCGCTGAGTCGCGGATCCTCACCCACTCGCGGCGAGCCGACGTACACAAAAGTCCGGCCGGCCGAGCCGGGCACGCGCACTGGACGTGAAGATTTCCCGCGCGGGAGTCTGTCTGTTTCTTGAGCATGCGAGGTGTCCCCACTTTTGGGGACGTTTGTCGTCGAGAAGGAATAGTCTGGATAATGCATACGAATTCCAAGCGTTTATCGCTGTATCAATACAGGTCTTGATACCATTTCGAGTAAACAAGTGGTCGGCGAACGTGCAACACCGTTCCCCCCAAGAGAGATACATCATGAAAACTCCTTGTATGAACGTGTCATCCATTCGCTGCACGAAGCAATGCTGGATGACGGTCGCTGGCGAGAGGCGTCCGCCCTGATCGATCAGGCGTGCGGGACTGCCGGCACTCATCTGGCGATTGGGGATTCGCCGAGTTGCGAAGTCAAGTCCTTGCCCGGCGCGCGGAGCATCCGCATGGATGGAACGAACGGGTTGCAGGTTATCTGGGTCTTCGCGAACGCGACGAAACCCGGCGGCTGGACCGCGGAGCAGACGGCGATGATCAACCGTCTCGTGCCCCACATCCGCCAGTTCGTCCGCGTCCGCCAGGCGCTTGTGGGCGCCGAGGCCCTGAGCGCCTCGCTTGCAGGACTGCTGGACAACATGGTCGTCGGCGTCATCTGCCTGGACTCGCGCGGCATGATCGTTCAGGTCAACGCCCGTGCGCAGGAGATCTTGCGCGAGGGCGCCGGACTGGTGGAGCGGCGCGGGGTCCTGCGTGCGAAGCAGACGGCCGACGATGAACGCCTCTCGCGGTTGCTCGCGCATGCGCTGTCGCAGCCCGGGCGCCCGGGAACCAGCGGTTCTATGACGGTCGCGCGGACCGCTCAAAGACCGCGCCTGGCGCTGCACGTGATCCCGGCGGACGTCCGCGATGTGGAGTTCCCGTTCGGACTGGTCGCCGGGCTGGTGGTGGTCGTCGACCCGGCAGCGAAAGCCGGTATCGATCCGGAGAGCGTCGCCGCGGGCCTCGGCCTCACGCGGGCAGAGGGTCGCGTAGCGTCAGCCCTGGCCCAAGGCGCCACGATGCGGGACATCGCAACCACGCACCGGGCAGAGAGCACCGTGCGCGAGCTGGTCAAGCGTATCCACCTGAAGCTCAACATCTCGCGGCGGGCCGACCTGGTGCGCATGGTCCTGTCGCTGGCTGCAAGCCAGTCTCCGCGGCTGGATACGCCGCTGCATAGGGGGGAGGCGAGTGAATGGGCGAGGGCGATGCCGGCCGATAGCCGACCTTGTCCCTCAGACATACAGGGTCGCGGCGTCCTCGGGGAGTGACGCCTTGTACGTCAGGTCGCCGCCGCCATGCGCTTCATGGACTCGCGGGCGGCGCGCTGCGCCGACGCGATCTGCTTCCGGGACATCTGCTCGGCGAGGTGGTCGCGCATGTTGCGCGCCTCGTGGTCGCCGCTGGCGACGAACTCGGCCCAGGTCGTCAGGAAGCGCGGCACGTCGCTTGCTTCGGAGCGGGCGGCGAGATCGAACCACATGTATGCGGCAACGAGATCCTGGGCGACCCCCTGGCCATGGAGGTACGAGAGCCCGAGTGCGAACTGCGCTTTCTCGTCCCCCTGGTCGGCGGCGCGACGGAACCACGTGACGGCCTCGGCGTAGTCGTGCGGCGCGCCGACGCCGAGCCAGTGCATGAGGCCGAGGTTGAACTGTCCGCCGGGATGCCCCTGCTCGGCCGCGCGACGGTACCATGTGGCCGCCTCCGGGTAGTCCTGGCGTACGCCGTAGCCGTCATGGTACATGCAGCCCAGCTCGAACTGCGCTTCCGCGTCACCCGACCTCGCATCGCGTCGTACGTCGGTTCCCAGCATTACTTTCCGATGATCGTCAACTCGCCGCCCCAGCCTTAGCGGCGCGGGTCGTCAGTACCAATTCAGGGTGCTGAGCACACGAGAGGTCGTTCACGGCGCGCCCCGGTGGTGTCGAGCCGCGTCATGATGCGGGGCGCTTGGACCTCGTGAGTGCGCCCGGTCGCCGACCACCAGCGAGCGACCGACAGCCCGTAGCGCGCGCTCCACATGGCCAAGGGGCGAGCGATGGTCGGGATCGGGGTCATGGCGGTCGAGGGGAGATCGGCGCCGGGCCGATCTCCCCAGCGCGCAACCCACACGGTCGGATGCTTGACGTACTATGCGGAACGTCCTACCGTTGATGCGGTGTGATCAGGTCGTTCGAAGACGGTAGGACCCGTCGGCTGTTCGAGGATGACCGGCGCCGAGGGTTTCGCGGGCTCGACTACGATCGGGCGTTGATCCTCCTGGACGCACTTGACGCCGCGCCGTCGCTTGAGCCGCTGTGTGGCTTGCGGGCGGTACGGCTCCATGCGCTGTCCGGCCCGCGTCAGGGGGTGTGGGCAATGACGGTGAATGCACGCTGGCGGCTCACCTTTCGGTTTGCCGACGGCGACGCACACGAAGTTGCGATTGAGGACTATCACAGGGGCTAGCCCCAGGGAGATGAGACGTGGCAAGAGTACGAACGCATCCCGGTGTCGTGCTCCGAGAGGAGCTCCGGGCGAGAGAGATGAGCGCAAACCAGCTTGCGCTCGCCATCCGCGTGCCCGCGAATCGCATCACGTCGATCATGCGCGGAGACCGGGCGATCTCCGCTGAGACCGCGCTGCGCGTGGGCCGGTACCTTGGTACCGGGCCCGAGTTCTGGATGAACCTCCAGAGCAGGCACGACGTCTCCGTCGTCATCAGCGAACGCGGAGAGTTGATCGAGGAGGAAGTCCCGGTGGCCGCGACTTGATGATGAGGCGATTCACGTCCGCCTCGGTCAGGCCACCCTCACTTAGCAACTGCGGCCCGGCCTCATGGTAGCGCTCGAAGCGCTGCACCCAGTGCTCGGAGTGCTCCCGGAAGAACGCCTGGAACGACGCGATCAGCCCGTCGACGTCCAAGGCGCCGTCCGCGCCCACGTACCACGCCATCCGCTGCGGCAACCCGGTCTGGACGGCGTAGTTCAAATGGCGCGGCACCACTTCGGCGTAGATCGGGTTGGCGATCCGCGGCGTGCCGTCCGCCTCCTGAGCCACCAGCCCCAGGTCGCAGGCGTAGGCGACATCCTCGGTGGTCCACACTTGCAGGTCGGCGCCGGTCAGGATCGGCTCGATCACCCGCCGAACGCGCTCCTCGCGCAGCTTGTCCGCCAGGTTGTCGAGGTGGGTCACCCGCGCCAGGATCAGGCGCTCCTGCGCCGCCAGGATTGCCTGCTCGGTGATCGGACGGGAGCGGTCGCGGCCCTCCTTGTCATCGAAGCACGCTTCCCGGCACAGCGCGTTCACCAGCCACGGCTGCCCGGCGGTGCGAACCACGATCAGGCGCAGCGCCTCCTCCGTGAACGCCTGACCGGTCGCCGTTGTATGCTGCGCCAGCAGATCCCGCACCTCCCGCTCCGAGAAGTCGCCCAGCCGCAGCGACTTGGCCTTGATGTTGAAGGCGCTGCCGCCGAGCACCATGCGGTTCTCGGCCGTCGAGTGGATGCGGTAGTCGCGCACGTCGCGCACCCCGCACAGGACGATGCTGTGCGGGAAGCGCGCCGGCCGGTCGACGTAGCCGGTGCGCAACTGCCGCAGCACGGCCAGCAGGGTGTCGCCCATCAGCGCGTCGATCTCGTCGATCAGCAACACCAGCGGCCGCGGGTCGGCCATGCTCCAACGCAGCAACGCGTGCCGCAGTGCCTGGCCCGGCCCCACTCGCTCCAGCACTCCCGGCCAGAGGTCCTCCAGCGTCTCGTCGCCCAGGGTCACGCTTGCCTGCAGCGCCAGTTCGGCAAGCGCGGTGCGCATGCCCTCCGCCACGTTCTCGCGCATCGCCTGGCCATCCTCGACGTTGGCGTACACGCATCGGTAGTCGCCGGCATGACCACCGTTCAGCAGATCGCGCAGTGCCAGCAGCGCCGAGGTCTTGCCGGTCTGCCGCGGCGCGTTCAGCACGAGGTATTTCTTGTCCCGCACGAGGCCGAGCACCTCGTCGAGATCAATCCGCTCCAGCGGCGGGACGTGATAGTGGTCGGCCGCCACGACCGGCCCCTCGGTATTAAACGTGCGCACTGCCGGCAGTGTGCCATCGTACGGACCTGACGTCACTGAGCCGTCGTGGCGAAGCCGATCTTTCGGGGTACGGGCCGTCTTCCAGCATGTAGCGTCGCTGGCGCCGTTGTCCCGCATTTGGGGCATGACGCCCATGTCTCTGGACGCTTTACGCTTTCATCACATGAGCCGGATCAGACTCGGATTGATAGCGAGATACGTGGCGTTGGCACTGATGGCGAGCGCACTGCTGGCGATCGGTTGCCGGAACGCACCGGTCACGATGACGGAAGAGCCATCGCCATCGCAACCGGTCACGCCGGATCCCAACGCGGGCATCGCGTGGCGGCTGGTCCGCACCGGCGGCGGCCTGGAGTCCCCCTCCGGGACGACGGGAGACCACCTCCGCGGCGTAGCCTGGGGCGCCGACCGCTTCGTCGCGGTGGGAAGCAACGGCACGATCGCGCACAGCGCTGACGGTGCGACTTGGACAGAGGCCACCGCCACCGCGAGCGAAGATCACCTTCTCGGCGTTGCGTGGGGTGGTGGCCGTTTCGTGGCGGTCTCGCACAGAGGGACTGTGGTGCATAGCCCTGACGGAGCGAGTTGGCAGTCGGCGAGCGAAGACGGGAACGACGGACAGGTGTTGTTCGCCGTTACCTATAGCGGCGATCGCTTTCTCGCAGTCGGGCACGAAGGAACGATCGCGCAGAGCGCCGATGGGGATCGCTGGCAAATGGCGAATGTGTCGGCTGCGTCCAGCGATCTGCTCAGTGTTGCCTGGAGCGGCACCCGTTTCGTCGCGGTCGGACGCAAGGGCCAGGAGCCACAAATCCTTCACAGCGCTGACGGCACAAACTGGACGGAGGCGAGCGTTACCGCCGCCACGGCACCCCTTGACGGAGTGGCGTGGGGCGCCATGCGTTTCGTCGCCGTCGGGCGCGAAGGAACGATTGTCCATAGCACCGACGGAGTGACCTGGGAGGTAGCGAGCGCCACGGCTACCGGGGCTTCGTTGCGGAAAGTCGCCTGGAGCGGTACCCGATTCGTGGCGGTGGGCGATGGCGGCACGATCGTGTCCAGCACCGACGGCATCACCTGGACGCGAGACAGCGATACTGCGACCGATCAAACCCTTCTCGGAGTCGCTGGGAACGGCCGCCGGTTCGTTGCGGTAGGGGTCAACGGAGCGATCGTCTACGGAAGCGAAAGCGGTACTTGGATGCGCGCGGACACGGGTGGAGAGGTATTGCCGTCGCTGTACGACCTGACATGGGGACATAGCCGCTTTGTCGCGGTTGGCGCCAATCGCGCGATCGTGCACAGCACCAATGGTCAGCGCTGGACGAGCGCGACGGCCACCGAGGACGAACTGCGGAGGATAGCTTGGGGCGGCGGACGCTTCGTCGCGATTGACCTCAATGGCACGATCGTGCACAGCCCTGACGGCGTGACGTGGACGAGAGCGAGCGCTCCGGCTACCGAGGAGCGGTTGTCCGACGTGACCTGGGGCGGTGGCCAGTTCGTCGCGGTAGGCGAACGCACGATCGTTTACAGCACTGATGGCGACCGCTGGACAGCCGCGAGGGACACGGCGACCGAAGCCGACGACCGCCTTACGCGCGTTACGTCGAACGGAACGCGATTCGTCGCGGTCGGGAGAGGCTCCGGCATGATCGTGTACAGCGATGATGGAGACCAGTGGACGCGGGCGAGCGATCCCGGTGTCACGTATTGGTTCAATCTCGTCGCATGGGGAGGAAATTACTTTATCGCAAACGCGATCAAACAGGAGCACCCCCGCAATATGATCGTGCGGAGTGCGGATGGTGACGCTTGGGAAAAGGTCAGCGATCTTTCCATTACGGGCTATTTGTCAGCTGCTGCTTATGGCAACGGGCGTTTCGTCGCGGTGAGCGGCGACAGCACGATAGTCTACAGCGACGATGGCGGCGCAACCTGGACGGAGGTTAGCGCCGCCCCCACGGGGCAACCCCTCAACGCAGTCGAATGGAACGGTACCCGTTTCGTCGCCATCGGCAACAACGGCACGATCGTCACCAGCCCGTAGCGCCGAAGATGGAGTAGCTCGTCGATGCGGCGCATCAGCGCCAGCGTCTCGGCGCTGTGTCCGCTCGGCTGATAGTACAACGTCGAGCGGCTCAGGGCCAGCAGCCGGCACTGAGCGCTCAGGCTCATGCTGGGGTGGTCGCGTTCGGTCATCGTCCGCCGTTGCTGCACGCTCAGCGCCCGAGCCCGCGTGACAATAAATCGCGCTCCACGATCAACTCGCCGATCTTCGCGTGCAGGTCGTGGATGACCGTCTCCTGATCGGCTTGCCGGCGTTGGGCGCCGCCAGCGAACACTTCCCGCAGACCCTCCCGCGCTTGGCGCGGTCGCCGCGCAGCGCCTCCATGGCCACCCGTGCTTTGAACGCCGCGGTGAACCGGCGCCGTTTCGTCGCCATCTCGTTCCTGTCCGTAAACTCACAAGTTGTTGAAAAGGCGTGAATTGATGGTTTTGAGGGGTTGAAGAAAAGGGTGTTTCGGTTATCATC
>JAPPNY010000149.1 GCA_028818385.1 Spirochaetaceae bacterium | reverse complement strand
TCAGGTTGAGGCTGGTCTCGTAGCCCTTGTCGTGGGCGTCCTTGATCATGTCCAGCGCCAGCGGAATCTGGTGGATGTAGGTGGCGATGCGGATCATGTCGATCACGCTCTCCGACTTGGGGAGGATGTCCTCCTGGTAGTCGCTCTTCTCGGCGTCGGCCATCGCCGCGATCTTCAGCGCCGTGTCGTTGTCGCCGACGATGCGGCGCACGTCGCTCTCCTGGCAGTGCTTCCACGGCCCGAACTCGCCGGGCGGGAACTGCTCGCGGGAGTTGATGTAGCCGATCTCCATGTAGTCGATGCCGCTCTCGACGCACGCCTGGTACACGCCGCGCACGGTCTCGTCCGAGAACTGATGGTCGTTCATCAGGCCGCCGTCGCGGATGGTGCAGTCCAGCACCTTGATCTCGGGGCGGTACGACATCCAGCCCGCAGTACCTGCCTGCGGCTCGCTTTCACTCACGTTTCGGTCTCCTCGGAAGATTGTAGCACGGCCGCAGATGTCGCCCCATGCAGCAGATAGTGGTCGGCCAGCACCAGCGCAACCATGGCGTCCACCAGCGGCACGGCGCGCGGCAACACGCACGGGTCGTGGCGGCCGCGGCCCTTGATGGTGGTGGGTCTGCCGTCCACGTCCACCGTCTCCTGCTCCCGCAGGATGGTCGCGGTCGGCTTGAACGCGGCGCGGACGACGATGTCCTCGCCATTGGTGATGCCGCCCTGCACCCCGCCGGAGTGGTTGGTGCGGGTGCGGACGCGGCCGTCCTCGGCATAGAACGGGTCGTTGTGGGTCGAGCCGGTCAGCAGCGTACCGCCGAACCCGGAGCCGATCTCGAACCCCTTGCAGGCCGGCAGCGACAGCAGCGCCCTGCCCAGCTCGGCCTCCAGCTTGTCGAACACGGGCTCGCCCAGGCCGGGTGGGACGCCGCGCACGACCGTCTGCACCACGCCGCCGAGCGAGTCGCCGTCCTTGCGGGCGGCGCCGATGCGCTCGACCATCCGCTCCGCCGCCGCCGGGTCCGGGCAGCGCGTGGGCGTCGCCTCGATGGCGGCACGGTCGAGACTCTCGTGGTCGACCTCCGCCTCGATCGACTGCACGCGGGCGACGTAGGACAGCACCTCGGTCGAGCACTGCTCGCGCAGCAGCTTCTGGGCGATGGCGCCGGCGGCCACGCGGCCCACGGTCTCGCGCGCGCTGGCGCGCCCGCCGCCGATCCAGGCGCGGATGCCGTACTTGCGCTCGTAGGTGTAGTCGGCGTGCGAGGGGCGGTAGGCGCGGCGCACGTCCTCGTAGTCCTGCGGCTTGGCGTCGGTGTTGCGCACCAGCACCGCGATCGGCGTGCCCAGCGTGCGCCCTTCGAACACCCCGGACAGGATCTCCGCCCGGTCGGCCTCGCGGCGCTGGGTGGTCAGCGCGCTCTGCCCAGGGCGCCTGCGGTCCATCTCCGCCTGCAGGTCGGCCTCGGCCAGCTCCAGCAGGGGCGGGCAGCCGTCGACCACCGCGCCGACGGCGGGCCCGTGCGACTCGCCGAAGGTGGTGACCCGGAACAGGTGCCCGAAGGTGTTGCCCATGACGCGCGATGGTGGCGGCAGGTTCGTGTGCGGTCAATCGCGCCGCATCGCCTGATCAAAGTGGATGCCGTTCGTGCGGATCAGACTCGGCGTCTGCCGGTCACAGTGGGTCGCCGATCTCCGCTGCTTGGGTCCCGATCGTCTTGAGGTCTTCCCCCACGATGATCCGCCCGTCATAGATGTCGGCGATCTCTTTCACGATGCGCTCGCGCACTCCGTCCGCGTCGACCTGCCGTGTCATGTGCGTCAGCACCAGCGTGCCCACGCCGGCGCGTTGCGCGTGCTCGGCCGCATGCCTGTGGCCGGCGGTACCCCAGCTCATCGCCTCGTTGTACTCCGTTCCGCTCACGTAGTGGCACATGTGGATCAGGATGTCCGCCCCCCGGGCCAGCTCGACCAGGGCGTCGCACGGTCCCGTGTCGCCGCTGTACACCAGCGATCCCTCGTCGCAATCGAGGCGGTAGGCAAGCGAGATCAACTGCGGCTGCGTGTGCGGAGTCTCGACGGCGCGAACCGTCCAGCCGCCGCCTTCCACCGTCGAGCCATGCTGCAGTTCCGTGACCCGTGGCTGCGGACGGGCTCGCGCGCCGGTGCCGCCGCGGGCGTGATACAGGGCGACGCTGGACGCATTCTGGGTGCGCGCGTCGCTGTCGCCCGCGAAGACGCCGTCCTCGCCGAACAGCAGCGCGAAGATGTGCCTGGCCGGCTCCGGGCCGTACACGGGCAGGTCGGGAATCCTGCCGGCGCCCTGGTCCCAGCGGCGCAACACCAGCGACGCGACGTCCGTGAAGTGGTCGTAGTGGAAGTGCGTCAGGAACAATTGCGTCACGTCCGTGACCGGGATGCCGGCCTGCAGCATGCGGGCGTGGGCTCCCGGGCCGTGATCGAAAACGAACGTGTCACCGGCGATCTGGACGACATGGCCCGAACCGGCTCGTTTCGCCGAGGGGGCGGGGACGCCGGTGCCGAGCAGGGTGAGCTTCATCTGACGCCTCTGGTGTCCACTACCAAGCACGATGGTGGCCGCCCGGTGAGCGCGCGGTCAATCGCGGACGGATCCGGAATCATGCGAGGCTTTCGCTCGTCCGGCAGGATGTGATGGAGGTGAACAAGCGGGCGGGTATTCTCTCGTTCCGCTTGGCCGGCACCGACGGCGTGTCGCTGGAGGCGTTCAAGTGGGCGGAGGTGCTCGACCGCCTGGGCTACGAGAGCCACTACTTCGGCGGCGAACTGCAGACGCCGCCGGCGCGCTCGTTCCCGTGCCCGCTGGCCCACTTCCGGCATCCGGAGGTGGAGGAGATCACCGCCGCCTGCTTCGGGTGCGATGTCCGCGCCGGATGGATCACCGGCCGCATCCACGAGCTGCGCGCCCTGCTCAAGCGCAGCGTCCACGACTTCCTGGCGCGGTCGCGGATCGACCTGCTCGTGGTGGAGAACGTGCTGGCGATCCCGCTCAACGTGCCGCTCGCCCTGGCGGTGACCGAGGCGATCGCCGAGACCGGCATCCCCACCATCGCCCACCACCACGACTTCCACTGGGAGCGCAAGCGGTTCGCGCGCAACTGCATCGGCGACTTCCTGCGGTCGGCCCATCCGCCGACCCTCCCGTCGGTCCAGCACGTGGTCATCAACTCCGCGGGCCGCCACCAGTTGGCGCTGCGCACCGGCGCCACGGCGACCGTGATCCCGAACGTTATGGACTTCGCCACCGAAGCGCCGCCGGTCGACGCCTACGCCGCCGACGTGCGCGCCGCCCTCGGACTCGGCGACCAGGAGCTCCTGATCCTGCAGCCGACGCGGGTGCTGCAGCGCAAGGGCATCGAGCACGCCATCGAGCTGGTCCGGCGGCTCGACCTGCCGGCGAAGGTGGTGATCTCGCACGCCGCCGGCGACGAGGGGCGCGAATACGAGGCGCGCATCCGCGAGTACGCGCGCCTGCTCGGCGTCAACGCCCTGTTCGTCAGCGACATCATCGACGTGCGCCGCGGCGCCACCGCGGACGGCCGCAAGGTGTACGCCCTGGCGGACGTCTACCCGCACGCCGACCTGGTCACCTACCCGTCGCTGTTCGAGGGGTTCGGCAACGCCTTCCTGGAGGCCATCTACTTCCGCAAGCCGCTGGTCGTGAACCGCTACTCCGTGTACACCCACGACATCGAGCCGCTCGGCTTCCGCACCATCGAGATGGACGAGTTCGTCAGCGACGACACCGTGCGCGAGGCCCGCCGCTACCTCACCGACGCCGCCCTGCGCGCCGAGGCCGCCGAGCACAACTACCGCATCGCCCGCACCTACTACTCCTACGAGACCCTGGAGGAGCGCCTCCGCCTGGTCCTGAGCATGTTCTGAGCCGAGTCCAAGCGGTAGAGTGTACGCACCAGGAGTGGGTAGACGTGGGTCATGCTACGGGGATCCAAAACCGAGTCTCGGGCGCTGGTGGAATCCGGGCCTGGCTGCTACCGAAGCTCGCTGCCGGTGATCTTAGCGGCCCGGCGGCTCAGAAGGCGTTGGAGGCGACGACATGAGCACCCTCACTCACATTGAGAAGCGGTATCTTGAGAAGATGTTGGACATGAGTGGCGGTTTCGTAATGGGCTATTCCGATCCGACATACGGTGAGTTATTCGGCCGCCATGGAGTGGATATCCACGGAGAAGCGTACCAAACCTACGGGACTTCGAAGGCGAAGAAGACGCGGTCCTTTTGGGAACAGGAGCCCGATTCGTTGGTTGCGAGAGTGCTTGGGGACATGCTCGATGAGTATGAGGTGGACTGCGATCTCGAAGGGAGGCAACGTGACGATCTGTTACTGGAGAAGTCGCGCGGCATCCTCGCGCGGCTTAGCGGCCAAGGAATGAGGGGCGACTCCGACGACGGGGTTGCAGGGTTCCTGCACAGGGAGTTCGCGATACCGAGTATTCGCAAGTTGCCGATTGAGGATTCACTCGTACCGATCGTCGAAAGTCGGTTAGAGGAGGCTCAAACAGTGCTGCGTGTAGGAGCGTACCTATCGGTGGTGGTGCTATGCGGCAGTATTCTTGAAGCCGTGCTGCTCGGAAAGGCTCATCGAGAATCGGCTCGGTTTAATTCGGCGAAGGGGAGCCCAAGGACGGATGGAAGAGTCAAGAGATTCCGTGATTGGACATTGGCAAACTTCATCGATGTGGCGACCGAGATCGGGGTCCTTAGGCTGGATGTGCAGAAGTTTAGCCACGGGCTGAGAGATTTCCGAAACTACATTCGTATCAACAGATTAGTTCGGGCTTCACACCGGACGAACACACGGCGAAGGTGTGTCTTCAGGTCCTGAAAGCGGCGCTCGCGAGCGTGGCGGGAAAGAGATGACTGGCCTCAGGCCCTTGGTCCATGGCGGTGCTGCAAAGCCTGTCGGGCAGGACCGTGTGCGGCACGAGGGGCGACATCGACGGGTGGGTGGCAGCTCTCTCGGCTCGACGTTCGTCCCGTCTCAGGCGTGGCTGACGCGACGTTGTTTCCATCGGGCGTTTGTAGTGCGACCGATGGCACGTAGGATGTGACCCCATGAGAACCACGATCGCATGAGCGACATCTCGGGCGAGCGGATCACGCGGATCGAGAGGATCGGGGTGCGCAGCCGGCGGCCTCGGGACATCGGCTTCAATTCGCGCAAGGGTGCGCACGGCATGGTGGTGCACGACTCGGTGGTGCGCGTGCACACCGCGAGCGGCGCGGTGGGCGTCGGTTGGTCGGGGCTGGAGCGGGCGGACGCCGAGGCTCTGGTGGAACGCCGCCTCGGGGAGATGTTCCGGCTGCCGGACGGCTCGCTGGGGGCCGGAGTTGCGATCGACCTGCCGCTGTGGGACCTCGCCGCCAGGCTGCAGGGTGTGCCGCTGTATCGGCTGCTGGGCGCCCGCGGCAGCCGCGCCGTCGAGCTCTATGACGGCTCCGTCTACATCGACGACCTGGACGCCGACGACGCGCAAGCGCGGGAGATCTTCCGCGAAGAGGTGCGCACCGGGCACCGCTACGGGTACCGGAACTTCAAGATCAAGATCGGGCGCGGTGCGCGCTGGATGCGGACCGTGGTCGGGCTCGAGCGCGACCTGCTGGTGATCCACACGGTGCGCGAGGCGGCCGGTGCCGACGCGAAGATCATGGTGGACGCCAACAACGGCGGCACCCTCAACAGCACCAAGGACACCCTCGACGCGTGCGCCGAAGCCGGCATCTACTGGTTCGAGGAGCCGTTCGCGGAGGATCCCGAGCTCAACGCCGAGCTGCGCCGGTTCATCCGCGAGCGCGGCTACGCGACCGTGGTGGCCGATGGGGAGTCGGGCCCGCCGCCGCCGAGCTTCTTCGCCATGGTGGAGGCCGGGGACATCGACGTGGTGCAGCACGACTTCCGTGCCGAGGGGCTCTCCTGGTGGAAGGCGACCGCCGCGCGCATCGAGCCGTGGGGCGCGCGCTGCGCTCCGCACTGCTGGGGATCGATCGTCGAGCGCTACGCGCACGCGCACTTCGCGGCGTCGGTGCCGAACTTCGCGCTGCTGGAGGCGGCACCGGCCGACACCGAGGGGCTGCTGCTGGACGGCTGGGAGCAGCGCGACGGCAGGCTGCTGGTGCCGGACACGCCCGGCACCGGCTTCGACCTGGAGCCGGAGCTGATCGAGCGCGGCGTGCGCGCCGGCGACGGCTACCGCGTGGAGGCGTGACGTGAAGATCCTGGTCACCGGCTCCAACGGGCGCATCGGCGCCAACCTGGTGCGCCGGCTGCTGCGCCAGGGCCACCGGATCCGCGGGTTCGTGTTTCCCGGCGACGCCAGCCGGGCGCACAAGCTGGACGGCATCGCGGACGTCGAGCTGGTGGAGGGCGACCTGCGCGACTACGCCGCCGTCGAGCGGGCGGTGCGGGGAGTCGACGCCGTGTATCACATCGCCGCCGCCTTCGCCTCGCCGCACGACCACATCGAGTACCTGCAGATCAACGGGCTGGGGACCCTGCACGTGCTGGAGGCGATCCGCGCCCATGCGCCGGGGCTGCATCGCCTGGTGTACGCCTGCACGGAGGCGGTGTACTGGCGGACGGAGGACGACGGCCGCCTGTTCGAGCGGCCGATCCGGGAGGACGAGGTCAGCCCCCGCATCACGATGCCCTACTTCCTGACCAAGTGGATCGGCGAGGAGCTGTGCATGAACTACCACCACCAGTACGGGGTGCCGACCGTCGTGTGCCGCTTCACCACGGTGCTGGAGCCGAGCGAGCTGCTCGACGAGGAGGGTATCCCCCGGACCTGGAGCGTCGCCCGCGCCCGCCGGGAGCTGCAGGCGCTGCCCGATCCGTCGCCGGCGGCCCGGGAGGCCCTGCAGCAGCTCGACGCGGCGTGGAAGGAAGGCAAGCGCCTGCTGGTCAGCCGCTGTCCCGGCGGGCGCTCGTTCAAGCAGGAGTGGGCGGACGTGCGCGACATTGCCAAGGGCCTGGCGCTGGCGCTGGAGGCCGAGGCCGCGGTGGGCGAGGCGTTCACCCTGGGCGGCCTGCTCACCGTGTGGGAGGAGCTGGTTCCGGCCCTGGCCGAGCGACTGGGCGCCGGGTATGCCGACGTACGCATGCCGTCCCCGAACTACTTCGAGTTCGACCACACCAAGGTCCGCGAGCTCCTGGGCTACGCTCCCGATCACGACTTCTGGAGCACGCTGGACGCGGCGCTGGCCATCCGCGCCGGCCGCGAGACCGACGTGGTCCCCACCGGTGTCCGCTACGGCGCCGCCGACTCGTAGCCGGGCTACTCGGAGAGGCTCCTGGCGAGGCGCAGGACGAGATTGTTGTTGCGGAAGTAGGTGGGGTACCAGAAGCGGTTGGCAGTGCGGACGTAGCTCGGCTTGCCGTACCAAGAGCCCGAGCGTATCACCCGGTCGCTATACGTGCGCCAAGAAAGCAGCGCCGGCCAGGAGCTGGAGCCTCCTCAGGCGGACCCGGGCTCACCCGACACCATGTTGCTTGATCCAGTCGCGCAGGGCGTGGTCGATCCGTGTCTGCCAACCGCGCCCCCCAGCCCGAAAGTGGTCGATGACGTCCTGCGATAGCCGGATGGTAGTGGACACCTTCGGCCGTTCCTTCGGGGGACGACCCCGACGCACGGAAACCCTGGCGAACCTCTCCGGCCAGCCGTCCGTGGAGAGGTCGGGCGCCGTGTCGGGATCAAAACCGTGGGCCGTAGAGTCGTCGTTCTCGTTCATTGGCCTTCCTCATGCTTATGATCCGGCATGCATCGTCGCGTGGCGTCCAGACGAGCACCACCATCGTGTCGTCCAGAAAGCCGATCGTAATGAAGCGAAGCTCGCCATAGTCCTGCCGGTCGTCCTCGACGGTCAGCGTCGCTCCTGCCAGTACGTCGGCTGCCCGCAGCATGTCCAGCCCTCGGGCCTTGATCGTCTCGGCACGTTTCGCCTCGTCGAAGTCGAGCCGCATCGTTAATGTTACTACAAAAAAGATGGTGGTCAAGAAGGCCGCCGCCGGGGCCTCACGGGGGTCTCACCTGTTCTGATGCCGACCACTCGCCCTGCCGTGCACAATCCGACAACCATGGGCGTGCGACTGACGCCGGCCGGTCACCTGCGCTGGGAGCCGGATCCCGCAGCGGAAGAACCCGCGGCCGCTCTGGGTCCCGTGCTGGACGCCTTTCGGAGCGACTGGCGCGGCGCGCTCTTCACCTTGGCGGCGGAGAAGCTGCCGGCGCAGGAGATCCCCGGCCTGCGCTACTGGCAGCAGCTTGCGGAACACGTAACTATTCAGCCGGGGCGGACGGTTTGAGGCAGGTTGGGATCATGGGGCGA
>JAPPNY010000239.1 GCA_028818385.1 Spirochaetaceae bacterium | reverse complement strand
TTGGCCTCTATCCTCTCAGTAATCCGGCTATCTCGGTGGTTTTGCAAAAGGCTCTTTCAGATAGACTTTCTTGACCAGTCCGGGACGGGCAGTTGATTCGCGCCCAGCGGGCGCTGAAGGGGGTGCCGGGCGGCCGAAAGGGCGCCCGAGCTTCCGGGAGACCGGAAGGGGCCGGTACGTGCGGTGGCGTGCCACCTCGCAGGCGCACATTGCCGTCAAGACCCTGAGGCACGATTTCTCGACTTTTTTCCGGCGCGCTCGCTGCCGATCCGGTCTCGGAAGAATCAGGAACCGTCGACCTCGATGCCGCCGAAGACCCGTCCAAGAAGCCTGATGCGCAACTACGGCAGACGCCGCTCGTCGTCGATCACGGCCACGCGGCTCGGGAGCCGGCCGCCCCACCTCCAGAGCACCAGATTGCGGTCGTCCGTACCGGCGCCGGCGGCGAAGCTCCGCACCAGCATCCCGACATACCCGGCGCGGATCAGGCGCTCCGCGAGCGCCTGCGATGCCGGGACTTCTCCGCGGTACATCACGGTCCTCCAGACGACCCCTGGAATCTCAGGCGTACCCGCCGGCGGTGATCTGGTCAAGGTAGGCATGGACGTGGTCCGCCCGTCCCCGGCGTACCAGTTGGTGGGGTGTCATCGCGTCCAATCCGGGCAGCGGCTCGGATCGGAACCACGCATAGGCGACGAGGGTCGCGCAGCCGGTATGCGCCTCCACCCTGTGCAGGATCTCCATCATCTCGCGCAACCGGGTCTGGGTCTTCCGAGCCCGCACCCGCGCGGCGCGGGAGAGCGCGTCCTGCCCGAGACCAAGGGTGCTCGCGATCTCGGACTTCGTCGTCCACAGCGCGCCGGCGATCAGCGTCGGTGAGAACACCTCGTCCTCGACGAACTCCTGCAGCCTCATGACCGCCACTCCCTATCGGAATCTGTCACGCGATCCGGCGTGACGTCACTTGAGTCTCGTCGATATTGCTCGTTCTCCCCCTGTGGGACGATCGGTCGCTTGTCGGGCCTCAGTCGCTGGACACACCCTTAGAGAGTGCGCGACGCATGATCGAGGTTCGCGAGGTCGTGAAGCGCTACGGCGATCACCTGGCCGTGGACGGGGTCTCGTTCCGGGCACAGCCGGGCGAGATCTTCGGGCTGCTGGGCCCCAACGGCGCCGGCAAGAGCACGATCATCCGCATGATCATGAACATCCTGGCCCCGGACGCGGGCCGGGTGCTGTTCGACGGCCGGCCGCTGGCGGAGGCGGACAAGGAGCGCATCGGCTACCTGCCGGAGGAGCGCGGCCTGTACCAGCGGCAGACGGTGCGGGAGGTGCTGACCTACCTGGCGGCGCTCAAGGGCGTGCCGGCGGCGCGCTCGGCGGCGGCGATCGCCGCGTGGCTGGAGCGGTTCGAGCTGGCGGACTGGCGCGACCGGCGGGTCGAGCAGCTCTCCAAGGGGATGGCGCAGAAGGTGCAGTTCATCGCCGCGGTCGCGCACGATCCGGAGATCGTCTTCTTCGACGAGCCGTTCTCGGGCATCGACCCGGTGTCCACCGACGTGCTGCGCGGCGCGCTGATGGAGCTCGCCCGCGCCGGCAAGACGGTGCTGTTCTCCACCCACCTGATGGACCAGGCGGAGCGGATCTGCGAGCACGTGCACATCATCGACCGCGGCCGGACCGTGGTGGAGGGCCGGCTGAGCGAGGTCAAGGACCGCTTCGGCACCGGCAGCATCCAGGTGGAGCTGGACGGCGACGCCGGCTTCCTGCGCGGCGACCCGCTGGTGGCCGGCCTGACCGGCTATCCCAACTACGTCGAGATCGAGCCGGCCGAGGGGGTCGCGCCGGAGCAGATACTCAAGCTCCTGGTCGACCGCGTGCGCGTGCGCCGCTTCGAGGTGGTCGCCCCCTCGCTGCACCGCATCTTCGTGGGTGGAATCCGCAAGGCCCTATAATCGCGCCCCATGAGCACCGCGACCGCGCGCTTCGACTTCCCGCCGCTGGCCGAGGTTCGCAGGAACTTCCGCGTCAAGTGGTATCGCTGCCCGATCGACCCGGCCGTGCTGCGCCGGCTCATGCAGCGCAGCGACCTGCAGGGCGCCTTCCAGACCCTCGGCCACCTGGGGCTGTTCGCCGTCACCGGCGCGGTCACCGCGTACTGCTTCATCCGCGGGCTGTGGGTGCCGTTCGCGATCGCGCTCTGGTGCCACGGCACCGTGGGCACCTTCTTCCGCGGGCTGGCCGTGCACGAGCTCGGCCACGGCACCGTGTTCCGGACCCGCTGGCTCAACCGCTTCTTCCTGCGCGTCCTCAGCCTGCTGTCGTGGTGGAACCACCACGAGTACGCGATGAGCCACACCTACCACCACCGCTACACCCTGCACCCGGACGGCGACCGGGAGGTGCTGCTGCCGCTCGACCTGGGCCTGTCCGCGCGGTCGGTGGCGCAGATGCTGACCGTCAACGTCGACGGGTTGATCCGGGTGGTGGGCGAAGCCGGACGCATGGCGATTCCGCGCTACAACCTCAAGGTGTCCGGCATCCACACCAGCGAGTGGACCAGGGCGCTGTTCGCGATCGCCCCGGACGTGGAACGCCGGGCGGTCCGCTGGGCGCGCCTCACCATCGCCTTCCACGCCGCGCTCCTGGCCGTCTCCGCGGCGACCGGCGCCTGGTGGCTGTCAATCGTGCTCACCGGCTACCTGTTCGTCGGCAACTGGCTGGCCTACCTGTGCGGCAAGCCCATGCACGCCGGGCTGCGCGACAATGTCCCCGACTTCCGCCTGTGCGTGCGCTCCAACACCCTGCATCCGTTCATCTCCTTCCTCTACTGGCGGATGAACTGGCACGCCGAGCACCACATGTTCGCCGGCGTCCCCTGCTACAACCTCAAGAAGCTGGCGGCCGTGATCGCCGGCGACATGCCGGCGCCGCGCACCCTGCTCGGCTCATGGCGGGAGATGCTGGCCATCGAGAAGCGTCGCGCGCAGGACCCCGAGTACCAGTTCGACACGCCGCTGCCGCCGACCGCGCATCCCGCCGTGGTGAGACAGGACCAGGTGCGGCTGCCGGCGGACGACCGCGTGAAGCTGGAGGCCTCGATCGGCGAGCTGGCCCCGCGGGGGCAGTAGCGGCGGCCGCACCGGTGAGCAAGCTCTGGCTGGTCTGTTGCAAGGAGCTGCGCATGACGGCCGTGACCAAGGGGTTCCTGATCACGACCCTCACCGGCCCCTTCATCATCGCCGCCCTGTTCGCGCTGCCGTCGGTGCTGGCCCGGAGCGCCGCCGGCGACGTCTCCGCGCTGGAAGGGCGGACGCTTGCCCTGGTCGGCGCGGGCGACCTGCTGCCGCCGATCCGGAACGAGCTTGCCCCGCTCGGCATCGCCGTCGAGGAGGCAGGCGAGGCGGAGCCGCTGGCCGGCCGGGTACGGGCCGGCGACCTGGACGGCTACGTGGTGTTTCCCGCCGACCCGCTGGGCGAGGATCATCCCCGCTACTTCAGCGACGAGGCGGTGGACGTCACCCTGCGCGCGCTGGTGGACGGCGTGATCGGCCGCGCGGTCGTGCAGGGCCGCCTGCAGCGCCGGGCTGGACGCGGAGCGCGTCACCAGGCTGACGCGGCAGCCGCGCCTGCAGGCGCTGCTGCTGGACGAGGAGGGAGCGGTCGAGCAGGACCTGGAGGAGTCGTTCCTGGTGGTGACGGCGTTCGTGGGACTGCTCTACATGATGCTCATCCTGTACGGCCAGTCGATCAGCCGCGCGGTGCTGACCGAGAAGACGGGCAAGACCGCGGAGATCATGCTGTCCTCGCTGCACCCCTTCGCGCTGCTGGCCGGCAAGCTGGCGGGAAGGGGGGTGGCGGGCGTGCTGCAATACCTTGCCTGGATGCTCATCGCCCTGCTGGTGATCGAGGTGCTCGGGCCGCTCGCGGGCGTGTCGGTTCCCCCGGTCGTGCAGCCCGGCAACCTGCTGACGCTGCTGGTGTTCTTCGCGCTGGGGTTCCTGCTGTACTCGGCCGCCTTCGCGATGGCCGGCGCGATCGCCGCCGACGAGCAGAACCTCGGGCAGCTCCTCTGGCCGGTGATGGTGGCGCTGGTGGTGCCGATGCTGGTGATGCCGTCGGTGCTGATCAGTCCCGACGGGACCGTCGCCGTCGTGCTGTCGCTGGTCCCGGTGACGGCGCCGGTCGTGATGTTCATGCGCGTGCTGGTCGGCGAGCCGGGCGCGCTGCAGGTGGCCGTGTCGGTGGCCGGCATGGCCGTGGCGACGGTGGGCGCCGTGTGGGCCGCCGCCAAGGTGTTCCGGCTCGGGATTCTGCTCACCGGCACGAAGGGCACCCTCGGCCAGGTCGCGCGCCTGCTGCGGGCCTGAGGTCCGGAAGAGGCCCGCGCCCCGCTTACGGCCCGCCGGCGGCCTGCCGCGCCAGGGCGATGCCGGCCGCGGTCGCCAGCAGGCAGGTGCCGACGTTCAGGACGATGTTCCCCGCAAGCGCAGGCCAGCGGCCGCTGCTCCACAGCAGCGCCGACTCGTAGCTGAAGGCCGAGAAAGTGGTGAAGGCGCCGAGGAACCCCACCATCGCGATCAGCCGGAACGCGCTGCCGGGCACGGCCCGCTCCGCAAGCATGGTGGCCAGGAAGGCGAGCGCCAGGGAGCCGGCGACGTTGACCGCCAGGGTGCCGTAGGGGAACGAGTCGTCGCGCGCCTGCAGCCAGCCGGTCACCAGGAAGCGCGCCACGGCGCCGAAGAACCCGCCCAGGCCGACCAGCAGGCCGTCGCGCAGCAACCCGCTCACCGGCGCACCGCGTCGATCACCCGCCGCTCGGTCACGATGTGGTGCAGCGGCTGGTCGTGGGCGTGCGGACGCACCGATTCGACGATCTGCGGCTCGAAGGCCAAGCCGATGCGGAGCGCCCGCGGGCAGCGGGCCAGGAACCGGTCGTAGTACCCGCCGCCGTAGCCCAGCCGGAAGCCGTCCGTATCGAAGGCGAGCCCCGGCACCAGCACCGCGTCGATCGACGCCGGCTCCACCGGCGCGGCCGTGGGCGGCGGCTCCATGATGCCCAGGCGGCTGCGCACGAGCGGCTGGTCGCTCAGGAGCATCGCCTCCATGCGCCCGGACGCCGCGACCCGCGGCGCGGCCACCCGGTGCGTGCGGCGCAGCTCGGCGATCAGCCCGGCGGTCTCCACTTCGCTGCGGAAGCTCACGTAGACCAGCACGGTGTCCGCGCCGGCCGCCTCCAGCAGGGACCGGGCGCGGGCGCACACCTGCGCGCTCAGCCGCGCGCGCTCCGCTGCCGGTATCGCGTCCCGGGTGCGTCGCGCTCGCCCGCGCAGGCTGCCACGGTCATCCGTGGCCGGCGTCGCGGTCCTCATCCGCCTGCGGCCGATCGCACAGGAACGGCTCTCCTTGCTCGCGCGCGTGGTAGCGGTAGGTCGTCGCCGCCGTGCGCAACTTGATCAGCAAGCCCGGTACCAGTGCCAGCGTGTACATGTGGTCCGGCTTCGGGCATCCCAGGCTGCCATCCCGCCACGTGATGCGCGCCGCCAGCAGCAGCTCGATTCCCTCGGCAGCGACCGCCAGGCGCGCCGCCAGGTCGGCGCGGGCCTGGCGCGCAGCGGCGGCGCAGTCCGCATCCGCCGCCGCGCAGGGAGCGTAGTCCGGCTCCAGAGGCGGCTGCTGCGCTTCGCGGGACAGGTCGGCGGGCTCGGCTGCCGGAGCGGAGCACGCCGAGGCGGCGATCAGCAGCGCCATCGCGCTCACGACTCCCCGGACGGTCCAGCGATGGCACGCTCCGCCCACCATGGCAGCGTAATGGTACGCCGCGACGGGCAGTCCCGACAGGGCACGCCCGGCCACCGAGCATGTTGCCGGTGCCCTGCTCTCGTTCCCAAAGCTTGCCGGAAAGAACGGGAACCGCTACGTTGGCCGGATCGGAGACCACCCTGTCTGACCACGACGACCACGGCAGCGGCGAACAGCGTCCTCCGGCCACTCCCCAGGAAGTCTGGAGCATCCTGCGCCAGTTGTCCGAGAGTCAGCAGGAGACCGACCGGCGCATGCAGGAGACCGATCAACTGCTGAAGCGGCATGCACGGGAGGCCGAACGACGCGCGCAGGAGGCCGACCAACGCGCGAAGGAAGCCGACCGGCGCTTCCGCGGGCTCGACGAGCTGTTCAACGGTCAGTGGGGCAAGCTGATGGAGGCGCTCGTGGAGGGCGACCTGATCGAGCTGCTCAAGGAGCGTGGCATCGAGGTCGAACACACGCTTACCAACGTCCGACATCGCGGGGAGCGGAGCTGGGAGTTCGACATCATCGCCGTCAACGGCGCCGAGGTGGTGGTGGTCGAGGTCAAGACCACGCTTAAGGTGCGTCAGGTCGACCACTTCGTGGGGCGGATGCGGGAGTTCACCGACCTGATGCCGCGGTACCGGGGGAGCACGGTGTACGGAGCGGTGGCCTACCTGAAGGCGGACGAATCCTCCGACCGCCATGCGGAGCGGCAGGGGCTGTACGTGATCCGGGCCACCGGCAGCAGCGCGAGCATCACCAACCCGCGGGACTTCAGGCCGCGCGCGTTCTCTGCCTGAGCAGAGAGCTGATTCGCACGCGACCGTCCGTTGCGGTCGGTCATGAGTGCGCTCCTGCAGTGGTAGCGGCGCCGGTCTCATCGCCGAAGGTCTCCTGATAGAGCGCCTCGACCCGGCTGATCTCTTCATCGGTCAGCCGTGCGAATTCTCTCGTCCGTCCGCGAGCGGACAACGTGCCGTCGTTCTGGCGCAGAAACCGGAACAGGAGGTTGGACAGACGTTCCGGCATGTCGACGATCAGGTTCACCCCTGCGTTGAACGCATCGTACTGCTGCAGATACCTGGTTTCATCCGGCAGGTCGTGCTCGACGGTGTGGCGCACGCACCCGTACAGGAACTCCGCGTGCGGCGTGGCATCGAAGAACCGGTAGAAGTCGGCCGTGTCGTTCAGCACCGTCACGTTGCCGCGTTCGGTCGGGTTCCAATCGACTACGGGCAACAGTCTCTTCGAGTAGTCCTCCAGGGTCGTGCGGTACTCGCGGATTCTGTCCAGAATCGCTGCCGAGACGGGAAACGTGACGCCGGGGGGGGTGAAGCCCCGCTCGGCCAGGACGTGGTGGATCAGGTAGCGGTGCACTCTGCCGTTGCCATCCTCGAACGGATGGATGTAGACGAATCCGAATGCCAGAACCGTAGCGGCCAGCACCGGATCGAGGTCCCGTGCCGCCGTCCGGTCGATGGCGATCAGGCCATCGACGAGATCCGACAGATCCTCCGGCCTCGCGCTTACGTGGTCGGGGATTGGCTGTTGGGTGTACCGATCCCGCTCGCCGACGAATCCTCCTTCGTTTCTGAGACCGAGTTGCACGAAGCGCGCATCGCCGATCACGATCTCCTGCAGGCGTAGCAGTTCGTCGAAGTCCAGCGGCTGCGTGCCCGCTTGACCGATCGCGCGGCTCCAGCGCTGGATGCGGTTCTGCGGGGGGCGTTCGCCTTCGATGACGAAGCTCGCCCGGGAGTCCTTGAGCAGCAGAAACGCCGCGGTGCGCGCCATCAGATCCTGCGGCACCGCAGCGCTGGCTTCTCGTGCCATGGAAGGCAGGTCCAGCTTGATGAAGCGGTCCAGCGCCTCGGTGCGGGACACGAGGGGGCAGAAATCGGGGATACCGGGCAGGTTGTTCTTGACGCGATGGCGCGTCGAATTCTCGGCCGCGGCGGGGAACTGCAGTCGCGGGTCGAGAACCGGTGGGTAGGCGCCGCGGTCGGCGTTCGGCAGATCAAGCCTCCTGCCGGTGAGCCATTCGTACAGGAACCAGACGCGCCGCGCGTAGGCGCTGGTGGGCGAGGCTCTGACGACTGCCTCGATCGGCGCGGGCCCGGTGGCGCGAAAAAGCCGCTTGAGCACGGCGAGATCGAGTCCCTCGTGTTTCAGAGCGAAGGTCAGGTGCCCTGTCAGGCTCGGCGGAGGAGCGTGCCGTGGCGAAAAGATCCGCCATCCGGACTGTGCCAGGAACCGATGCCGCTCACCGGTGGCACTCAACGTGCGCGGAAGTGGCACGTGCAGATCGTATGCGTCGATGAGTGCCGCGTAGCCGGCCGGAGTCGCGGTTACCGGCAAGCGCTGTTCGCGAAAAACCCTTACGGATTGTGCAAAACGATCCGCTTGAGCCACTCTCTTCGAATTGTTCTTCGTCAGCCTCGCGTTTCCTATGGGCCGTGATTGCTATCGCGGATCGCGCGACGACGTTGAAGCATCGCGAAAAACGATAACGATCTATGAATTATGATAATTATATTGAAAATGGTAACTGTTCAGGCGTAGGGTAGGTTCGTTCGACAGATTTCGGCAACCGGTC
>JAPPNY010000002.1 GCA_028818385.1 Spirochaetaceae bacterium | reverse complement strand
GCTGATCGAGGGTTCCGCCCCGACCAACGGACCCGAGCGTGGGATCGTCCTGCGGCCGTCACCGTCGCGCTCACGAGCCGGCGGCGATGGATCATGCGACTGAGTTTAGCCAGCGCAGGTCGCTGGCGCGATTGCGCGCTGCAAGAACGGCCTGCCGGAACGGCTCACGAGCGTTACCAGATGTTCTGTCTGGTTGCATTTGATAGCACTATATGAAAACGTACAGCGCACATGGTACATCGCACCCACTGGATCTCGGCGATCGAGGGGCTCTGGCGCGAGAAGTCGATCGTGTGGCTCTCCGGTGTGCGGCGCGTCGGCAAGACGTTCCTTTGCCAGTCCTTGCCGGACATGGAGTACCTGGACTGCGAGCTGCCGAGCATCCGCAGGACGCTGGAGGATCCCGAGCGGTTCCTCCGCGATCTCGGGCCACGGCGAATGGTGCTGGACGAGGTGCACCGCCTGGCCAATCCCTCCGAGCTGTTGAAGATCGCCGCAGACTACCATCCGGGAACCCACATCGTTGCGACCGGATCTTCCTCCCTGGGGGCTTCGCGGCGCTTCCGCGACACGCTCACCGACCGCAAGCGTGACCTCTGGCTGACGCCGATGCTGATCCAGGACGAGCATGAGTTCGGCCTGCGAAGCCTGGACCACCGGTTCCGGTTCGGCGGGCTGCCGCCCTTCTATGGCGCGACCGAAGTGCCCGAGCGGGGATTTCAGGATTGGATCGACTCCTATTGGGCACGGGACATTCAGGAGCACTTCCGGCTGCAGCGCCGTTGGTCCTTCCTGCGTTTCGTGGAACTCCTGTTCGCTGCCAGTGGCGGGACGTTCGAAGCGACGGCCTATGCCACCCGATGCGAGGTCAGTCGGACGACGGTGGCCAACTATCTCCAGGTGCTGGAGGACACGTCCGTCGCGCACGTCGTCCGTCCATACAGCACGCGGCGCGCCACGGAGATCGTCGCCGCACCGAGGGTCTACGGCTTCGATACGGGATTCGTCTGCTTCTTCAAGGGCTGGGAGCTGTTGCGCGACGAGGATCGCGGAGCACTGTGGGAGCACCGCGTGCTCAACGAATACCTCGGCCGCACCCAGCGGCGGCGCATCTCCTACTGGCGCGACAAGCGTGGCCATGAGGTGGACTTCGTCATCGCAGGGCGCACGGAGCCGCCGGTCGCAGTGGAGTGCAAGTGGAGCGCGGACCGACTCGACGTCCGCAACCTGCGCGCGTTCCGCGCGCAGTACCCCGCCGGGGCCAACTACGTGGTGACCGCCGACACGGAACGCTCCTACGTGCGCGATTATCGAGGGCTCCGCGTACGTTTCGTGAGCCTGCCGGATCTGTTCCGGTACGTCGCACAGGGGGGCTGGAACGGGGCATGATTACGACCACGAAGGAGGAGCCGCCATGCCCACGATCCGCCTGATCGATCATCACACCGTGTACGACAACCCGGCGCCGAGCCTGCGCAGCCGGCACGCCTACTTTCCCGGCCTCGTAGCGCTTCCCGCGGGCGAGTTGCTCGCCCTGTTCATGCTGGGCGAGGCGCTGGAGGCCACGGACGGCACGACCGTGGTGTCCCGCTCGGCCGACGGCGGACGCACGTGGGAGCTGCAGGGGCCGCTCCACGAGCGGCCGGAGAGCGGCGCCGGCGCGCACTACTCGGACTACCTCAAGGGGACCCTGCTGGCCGGCGGCCGGCTGATCGCCGCCGGTTACCACTTCCACCGCAGCGGTCGGGACGAACCGGTGACCAACGCCGCCACCGACGGCGTGCGCGGCGGTGACAACCTGGTGTCGTTCTCCGACGACGACGGCAAGACCTGGTCGCCGCCCGCGGTGATCCCGCGCACCCGCCCGGAATTGATCGAGCTGTCCGGCCCCACCATTCAGGTCGCTGGCGGTGCGATCCTCGGTGCGGGCTCGATGTTCCCGCGCTGGGACGGGAGCAACCCGTCCGGGTGCGTGGGCGCCCTGTTGCGCAGCGACGACGGCGGCGCGACCTGGGACGACCGGACCGACTTCTTCGTCGACCCGGCCGGCCGCTACGCCCCGTCCGAGCCCCGGCTGTGCGAGCTGCCGGACGGCCGGATCGTCGCCCTGTCGTGGATCATGGACCACGTCGGCGGCACGAATCTGACTAACCACGTCACGATTTCCCACGACGGCGGCGCCACCTGGTCGGCACCGATCGACACCGGCGTGGCGGCGCAGGCATCGAACCTGATCTCCTGGGACGGGGACCTGGTGCTCTCCGTCCACTCGCAGCGCGAGGGCAGCGACATCGGCGTCTACGCGCGGTTGGCCGACCTGGCCGGCGACCGCTGGCGCACGATCACGGAGTCCTGCCTGTGGGAGAACGCGCCGGCCATGCAGATCGCGGCTTACGCGACCATGGGGGTCAATCTCAAGTTCGGCCAGCCGTCGCTGCTGCGCCTGTCGGAGACGGAGGTGCTGGCCACCCACTGGGCGGTCGAGGACGGGCAGGGCCGTATCCGCACGCACCGCCTGCACGTAGAGGCGTAGGCGGCTCTGACCGGGATGCGGCACGAGCGAAGTCCTCTCTTCGGCTGCCCGGGATCCATGACGCTTCAGGCAAGCATCAGCCGCTCCCCTTTTGGTTCGGGTACCGGATCGCCGAACTCGCGTGCCGTATCGATCCACAGCGCGATGGCTTCCTGGGACTGCTTGAGCGCAGCTTCCTGTGTGGCGCCGTGTGCCATACAGCCGGGCAACTCCGGCACCTCGGCTATAAAGGTGTTGTCTTCGTTGCTCCAGTAGAGAATGACCTCGTACTTGTACATCAGTCTTCTTCCTGCAGTTTGTGTTTCAGGATTGTGCGGCGGATCTGTCTTATTTGGTAAGGTTTCGCATGGCTGCCGTCCCGTTGGATGTTGATCCTTTCCGGGACACCCGGTTTTCTGAATAGGTGATGACCTCCGCGAACCCGTTCGACGAAGCCCAGACGCAGAAGCTGGTTGCGCACGTCATCGAAGCGGATGCTCGCATCCGAGCGGCCCGCGAGAATCCTGCGAAGTACCGGATTGTCCCGCATGCTCGTGGCTCCAGCCCTGATCCCGCTCACAGGGTCCGCACTCGTCGGCACGGAGTCAATCTCGGCCAGCCGTCGCTGCTGCGCCTGTCGGAGACGGAGGTGCTGGCCACCCACCGGGCGGTCGAGGACGGGCACGGACGCATCCGCACGCACCGCCTGCGCGTGGAGACATAGCGCCGATGCCGGCGGATGTGGAGCTGCGCGAGCCGATCGAGCGCGCCATGGGCTACGTCGAGCGCTGGGCGGCGGCGCTGGCGGAGCTGGACGCGGCCGCCGCGGTCGCCGGCGGCGACGACCGCTACATCGCGGAGGACCTCACCCACAACGCCGGCCGCGCCCTCGACGCCCTGCTCAAGGGGCGGGAAGCGACCGGCCGCTCGGTCGACGGCACGGTGCTCGCCGCCCTGCGCGGCGTCCTGTTCGCGACCCTGGACAACCCGACCGGCTTCCCCGCCGCCTGGTGCCGCCTGGCCGACTTCTACTACGACGGCCAGCGTCCCGGCATGACCTGCTCGCCGCACAACATCCGCGAGGCGGTGCAGGCGCTCGTGGAGCTGTACCGCGCCGGCGGCGACCCGGAGGCGCGGCGCCGGCTCGGCACGCTGCTCGACTCCCTGCTGGCGATCACCGACGACGACGGCCTGTTCCGCGCCGACCAAATCGCGGCGGAGCCCTTGCTGAGCGGCACGGTTCCGTTCGTCGACCACCAGGTAATCGGCGAGTTCTACCAGTCCTGCACGCAGAACCGGGGCAGGCTGATCATGGCGCTCACCCAGGCCTACCGGGCGCTCGGCGACCCCCGTGCCCTGGAGCTGGCGCAGCGTTTCGTCCGCCTGGTGCGCGCGGAGGCGTTCGCCGAGGACGGCCGCCTGACCCATCTCGCCGGCAATCACACCCACTCGATCACCGGCACCGTGCACGGGTTGGCCGACTGGGGGCTGCTGGCCGGCGACCTGGACACCCTCGACCACGCCCGCCGCATCATGCGGGTGGGGCTGCCGCCGACCTGCTCCAGCTTCGGCTGGTCGATCGAGGGCGCGTGGCGGGAGGCCATCCCCGGCCGCGGCGAGGTCAACAACACCGGCGACATGGTGCAGGCCGCGCTGATCCTGGGCCGCGCCGGCTGGCCCGGCTTCTTCGAGTCGGCCGAACGCATGATCCGCAGCCACGTGCTGCCGTCGCAGTGGCGGGTTGGCGGCCAACGGGGGGCTGGCGGCCAACCCTACCGCCAGCCGGCCGACGACCCGAAGAACCCGCCGCCGCGGGTGCCGGACGGGGAGGACGGCGGATGGGGATGCCCGGCGGTCAACGACCGCTATGGCGGCTCGCGCTTCGGTGTCCTGGACATCACCCAGGGCGGGATCCAGTGCCTGTGGGCGGCGATCCGTGATGGCATCGTCCAGGACGATCTCGGCACGGCCGTGAACCTGCTGTTCTCGAGCCGGACCCCGTCGCTGCAGGTTGACAGCGGCCTGCCGCGGCGGGGCCGCCTGCGCATCGCCACGCGGGGGACGGGCCGTGCGCCGGCCACGCTGCGGGTCCGCCGGCCGAGCTGGCTGGACGGCGGCCGGCTGGCCGTGCGGCGTGACGGCATAGCGGAGCGGCCGTCTCTGACCGACGGCTGGATGATCGTCCCGCTCGCCGGCCCCGCTACCGTCGAGATCACGTTCCCGGTGGCACGCCGCGGCGGCACCGAGTGGGTGAACCACCGGCCCTATCGCGTCGTCTGGGCCGGCGACCAGGTGGTGGCCATGGACCCGAAGGGGGAGTGCGCGCCGATGTATCCGAGCGCCGCCGAGCTGAACGGCCGGACGGAACCCGGTACCGGCGCAGGCGGCGGCTGATCGGCGGCCGGCACGTCGGCGGGCGCCGGGCGCCGGGCCCCGGCGGCGGTGCTAAGATGCGCCGCGATCCGGAAAAGCACGATGACGAGCGAAGCGCGGGAGACGTTGATCGAAGCCGAGGACCTCACCAGGGTGTTCGGCGCCGGCGCCGAGGAGGTGAACGCGCTCAGGGGCGTGTCGATCTCGGTCCGGACCGGCTGCTTCGTGCTGCTCCGCGGCCGTTCGGGCTCCGGCAAGACCACGCTGCTCAACCTGCTGGGCGGACTTGATCGGCCAACCAGCGGCACCGTAAAGGTGGACGGACGCGACCTGCAGGCCATGAGCGGCGGGCAGCGCAACCGCTGGCGGCGCGACACCGCGGCCTTCGTGTTTCAGGCGCTCGCGCTGCTGCCCGGGCTCACCGCGCTGGAGAACGTCGACCTGCCGCTGCGCATCGCGGGGGTGGATCCCCGCACCGCCGCCGCCAGAGCGCGGGAACAGCTCGAACGGGTGGGCCTCGGGCCGCGCGCCCATCACCGCGTGTTCGAGCTGTCCGGCGGCGAGCAGCAGCGCGTCGCCGTGGCCCGCGCCCTGGTCAAGCAGCCGGCGGTGCTGTTCGCCGACGAGCCGACCGGCGAGCTCGACCAGGGATCGGGCGCCACCGTGCTGCAGCTCCTCCGTTCCGCGGTCGAAGAGCGGCGCATGACCGCCGTGGTCACCAGCCACGATCACCTGGCGACCGGCTACGCCGACCGGGTGTACGCGATCGCGGACGGCATGCTGCACCAGGTCGAACCGGCCGCGGAGCTCACGTCGTGAGGGTGGGCGGGGCGCTCGCTGCGCTCGGCATAACGCTCTTCGCCGTGCTCGCGGGATGCGGTCCGCAGGCCGACGACCTGGAGCTGCCGGCGGAGCTGTCGGAGCTGGGCGCCCGCGCATCGGCGCCCACCTATCCGGTGGAGCGGCGCGACCTGGCCGTCGAGATCGAGCGGGTGGCGCGCGTGCAATCGGTCCGGCTGCAGGAGCTGTACTTCCAGGAGGGCGGCCGGCTGGCGGAGCTCAACGTCGGCACCGGCGACCAGGTGACGCAGGGGCAGGTCCTGGCGCGGGTCGCCAGCGGCCCGCTTCAGCACAGCCTGCGCCTGGCCGAGATCGACCTGGAGATCGACCGCCTGCGCGCCGCCTCGCAGGGTCCGGGCTCCTCCAGCGTCGACCGGCAGATCAGGCAGCTCGAGCTGACCAAGCGCGAGGCGGCGGTCGACTTCCTGCGGCGGCGCGTGGAAGCGCACACCATCCGCGCCCCCTACGACGGCGTGATCACCAGGGTGAACCCGGTGGTGGACGAGGTCGTCGAGGGCTACCGCACCATCATCGAGATCGCCGATCCACAGGACCTGGAGCTGCAGATGGACGTCAGCGTGGACCAGTTCGACCGGATGGCGGTCGGGCAGTCGGCGCACGTCGAGATCAGCAGAGGCACCTGGGCGCCGGGCACGGTGTCGCGGCTTACCAGCCGCACTTCGGGCCGCGATGCCGCCCTGCGGCGCGAGGAGTACGTCGTGCACCTGCGGCTGGACGAAGCCGACGCGGTGTCGTTCCGCATGGGCGCCCGCCACGCGGCCCGCGTGCTGGTCGATTTCCGCCAGGACACGCTGCTGATTCCCATCTCGACCCTGCGCGAGTTCCAGGGCCGGACCTACGTGCGCGTCCTGGAAGGGGTGCAGCGGCGCGAGGTGGACGTGAAGGTCGGTGTCCGCACCGACACGCGCGTGGAGATCCTGGAGGGCCTGGAGTCCGGACAGACCGTCATCGGCAAGTGACGGTGCAATTTCCCCGTGTGGCGACAGCGGCGACGCGCGCCTGACGCGATGATGAATCCTGGACGGAGAGCGTCATGCGCCGGCCCCGGGCGGGAAACGCACCGTCAAGTGAGGGTGAGGTGATCCTACAGTCGGCCAGGGTCGGCCGCTTCGTGCTTGCGCTCCTCTTGATCACGTGCAAGCGGATTGCCAAGAACTGGCGCATGGTGACGCCGCTGTTGCTGGGACTGGTCCTGGCATCCGCGTTCGTGGCCGCGGTGCCGATCTACTCCGCGGCAAGCCTGCAGCGCAGCTTCATCCAGCACTGGCGCGAGCAGGACAGCTTTCGCGCCCCGTTCGCGGTCATCCCGTCGCACCGCAATCCGCGCCGCAAGCTGGCGGTGGAGCCTGCGCGGATCGCCGAGCTGGAGCGCTATCTCGGCGACGCGCTGCAGACGGCGGC
The DNA here is from genome assembly GCA_028818385.1 of Spirochaetaceae bacterium. The sequence continues at coordinate 1,263 of JAPPNY010000002.1, read as the reverse complement.
GGGCCACCCGCCGCTGAGCGTCTCGTCCTACAAGACGTTCGGCGTCGACTTCCTGATGCTCTCCGCGGATGCCGAGCCGGGAGGCCGCGTCACGCGCGCGGAGCTCGGCGTCATGAGCAACCTGCAGGAGCACGCGGACCTGGTCGACGGCCGCTGGTTCAGCGACCGCTCCGACGGCGTGGTCGAGGTGGTGGTCGGCGGACGCACGCTGGACGAGCTGGAGCTGCTGGTCGGGGCGCGCTACTGGTGGGCGTACGGCCTGCGGGAAGACGAGGAGATCGATCCCGCGGCCGGCATCGACATCCGCACCCTGCAGGGACAGCGCTTTGCCGTCGTCCCGGTCGAGGTGGTCGGCCTGGTGCGTCCGCGGCCGGGCCTGACCTCACGCGAATGGATCTACCCGCTGCTGCCGGACCGCCTGTTCATCCGCGGCGAGCCGTTCGCGCGCATGCAGGAGGCGGGCCTGCGCGTCGACCGGGCCGACTGGCAGTGGGTGTTCGACGACCGGCTGGTGCAGGTCGCCGACGTCGGCCGCCTGATCGCGCACCTGGAAGCGATCGAAGTGCGCATGGCCGAGCTGATCCCCGACACCGAGTTCTGGCTGTCGCCGCTGGATTTCTTTCGCGGCTTCAAGCGGATCCTGGACCAGGTATCGCTGTTCCTGCTGTCCCTGGCGGCGCCGACGCTGGCCATGATCGTCGCCTACGTGATGCTGATGGCGGCGCTCAGCGTCGAGCAGCGCATCGCGGAGGTGGCCACGTTGCACAGCCGCGGCGCCGGGCGGCTGCAGGTGCTGGCAAGCTTCGCCCTGGAGTGGGCGGTGCTGGCCGCCGTGGCGGCCCTCATCGGCCCGCACGTGGGGCTGATCGCCGCGCGCGCGGTCGGCTCGACCGAGGGGTTCCTGGGCTTCGCGGCGATCGCCGGCGCCGCCGGCGATGCCGGCGCGGGCCTGCCGCTGGCGGTCACCCGGCAGGCCCGCCGGTTCGCGGCGCTGGCGAGCGTGCTGGCGGCCACGCCGCTGTATGCCAGCGGCACCGAGGAGGGAGCCGCCGCCGGTGGCGACGACGCCGCCATGGCCGCTGAAGGAAGCGACATCATCAAGATCGTCGGCCGTTACACCGTGCGGGAGAGCTGGCTCACCCCGCCGACCGCGTCGCAGGTGGGCATCGCCAGCTTCCAGGAGGCGCCGATGCTGGCCGCCATGGTGCAGGCCGGCGACCTGCCGCCGGTGGAGGACCGGCTGCCCGACGATCCGATGGTGAT
>JAPPNY010000153.1 GCA_028818385.1 Spirochaetaceae bacterium | reverse complement strand
ACTCGGCTTCAACTTGGTCCCGGAGACTGCCTGATTCTGCTTGTTTCTAAGGAGTACCGCGACAAGGCGGAGCTGGACAAGGAGGTCTCGGACCGCGGATTCGAGAACTGGACCCAACTTCATCAGCACATGTCGGGCGACGGCGGATGGGAGATCAACGATCCCGGACGGCCGACGCTCTATCCGTGGATGACGGTTTCGGCGCCGACGGGAGGGCCGATCGTTTCCGACCGCAACCCCTACTACTGGGTGGTGGACACCGCCGGCAATCAGCTTCCCTACATCGACCGGCGGGTCCTGGAGTTCGTCAACGACATCGAGACCATCAAGCTGCGCGCGCTGGGCGGCGACATCACCGCCGGCCAGGTGCCGGACGGAGTCGGCATACTGCCTCAGCTTCTCGCCAAGCGGGAGGCGGGCGAGTTGCAGGTACAGGTGGTCGGCCACGGCGGTGACGAGCAGCTCGACCTGGAGTTCAACCGGACGCACGAGGATCCGGTCCTGGCGGAGATCTTCCAGAACCCTCAGTTCTCCATCGCGATCTCGCACGCCATCAACCGGGACGAGATCAACCGGGTGGACTATCTGGGCCTCGCCACGCCGATGCAGTTCGGCCCCAAGGAAGGATCCCCGGTGTACTCCGAGGCGCTCAAGACGGCCTACATCGAGTACGACCCGGGCAAGGCGAACAGCATCCTGGACGAGATCGGCCTGAACCAGAAGGATCGCGACGGATTCCGGCTGCGCCCGGACGGCAAGACCTTCGAGATCGTCCTCTACAACACCCGCGCGGACACGGTGCCGGAGGCCACGCATGAGCTGGTCGCCGATTACTTCAACGACATCGGCATCAAGACCACGATGAAGCGGCAGAACCGCGGCTGGGACACGCTGACCCGCAACGACTGGGAGGCGATGCTCGGCTCCGGCCACCGGGCCAACGGCGCGTACTTCTATACCGTCAGGTCGGCCGCCAAGTTCATCCCCTACGTGAACAACCTGGACCGCCAGGGGTCGTACCCGGCCTACTGGTCCGGTCAGTGGAACATCTGGCTCCACACCGACGGGGCGGCCGGCGTGCGTCCTCCGCAGATCGTCTTCGACATCAACGACTGGGCGGGGAAGATGATGGCGGCGACCACGGAGGACGAGAAGAAGGAGTGGGCGCGCATGATCATAGAGGCGGGCCACGACAACATGTGGGCGATCGGCATTCTCGGCAAGGGGCCGAGCGACGTGTCCGTCGCCGACGCGACCGTGGGCAACTTCTACGATCTGAACAACCCGCCGACCGAGTGGCGGTACAACGTCGATCAGCTCTACATCAAGGGGTAATCGCTGGCAGATAGGAACGCATCCTGGCAGTGAGCGCACATCCCGCCGACTTCTGTTCGCGCGCAGGCGGCACTCTGATCAGGCATGCGCGGGACGGAGACCGCGTCAGGGTCATCTGGCTGACGCGCGGAGAAACCGACGAGAGCCGGCGGCTGTACGAGCAGCGACCTGACATCACCGTCGACGAAGTGCGCGCGATCCGCGAGAAGGAGGCGTTCGCCTGTGCCGAGGTCATGGGCATCGAAGCCACGATGCTCGGGTACGGCGACGGGCCGCTCAGGATGCCGCCGGAGCGCCTCGACCGCCTGGCACGCGAGATCGCCGACTTCGCCCCATCGGTCATCGTCACGCATTGGAAGGACGAGGTGACTTATCCGACGCATTGGCTGACCGTCACCAGCACGATTCAGGCCGCCCAGATCGCCGGACAGCGGGGCAACATCCGCTTCTTCGAGCCGAACATCGGCACCGCGGCGCGCGTCGGTTTCTTTCCCGACCACTACGTGGACATCACGGAGGTGTTCGAACAGAAGATCGCGTCGCTGAAGCAGCTCACGACGCAACCGCATCTCGTCGAGCTCTACACGACGTGCGCCCGCTGGCGGGGCATCGAGGCGCGATGCCGGTATGCCGAGGCGTTCGCGTCCCTCACGCCGGAGCCGCTGCTGCTCGACCGGCTGGTCTGACCGCACACAAGGAGGTCGACCCGTGAAGATAACCGAGATCAAGACCTACCTCACCGGCCGTGGCTGGATCTTCGTGAAGGTCCTTACGGATGAAGGCATCCACGGCGTGGGAGAAGGAGGCGGCTGGCCGCGCGTGGTGGCGGCCGCGGTCGAGGACCTCGCGCCGGTCCTGATCGGCGAAGACCCGTTCCATGTCGAAAAGCTGTGGCACAAGCTCTTCGTCTCGCGCTCGGGCGTGGCCATGACCGGGATCGTGGCAGGCGGTGCCCTGTCGGCTCTGGAGATGGCGCTGTGGGACATCAAGGGCAAAGCGCTCGGGTTGCCGGTCTGGAATCTCCTGGGCGGCAAGATGCACGATCGTCTGCGCGTGTACACCCATGCCGACTCGGTCGAGGACGCCGAGGATCGGGTCCGGCGCGGCTACGACGGGCTCAAGGTCGGCAACATCGCCCATGCCGCGAAGCTGGTCCCGGACATCCGCGCGGCGGTGGGCCGCCACGTCGATCTGATGGTCGATCTGCACGGCGTCCCGTGGATGACGACGCGCGATGCGATCGCGATCGGCCGCGAGCTCGAGCAGTACGGAATCCTCTTCTACGAGGAGCCGGTGTCGCCGGAGAACATCGAGGGCCTGGCCCGCATCGCCCGGGAGGTGAACATCCCGCTCGCCTCCGGGGAACGGGTCGCCAACATCCACAACATGCGCGAGCTGATCGAGCGCGAGATCATCGACGTCGCGCAGCCGGACACCGGCCGATTCGGGGGGCTGTCGCAGATGAAGAAGCTGGCCGGCATGGCCGAGGCGCACCACATCACGATCGCGCCGCACGACGGATCCCTGGGTCCGATCGGGGAGATGGCCGCCGTCCACTTCCTGGCGACCATTCCCAACTTCCTGATCCTGGAGCACCGCGAGGACGACGTCCCGGCACGGTACGAGGTCATGACCCCCCAGCCGGAGATCGAGGACAGCTACCTCATCGTGCCGGACACGCCGGGTCTTGGGGTGGACATCGTCGAGGAGGCCGTCGCGAAGTATCCGATGAAGCTCGGCGCCATTCCTCCCAAGGACACCTACGACTACCAGTACGTGTATCCGCGGCCGAATCGGGCAGCATGGCTCGCGGGAGACACATAGGAGACCTCGTACTTCCTGCGCCCATCGGGTACGGTACCGGTCACGAGCATCCGTGATGTCCGCCTCCTCGACACCCTCGCCAGCCGATCCGGGCTCCCGCTCCCGGCTGCGCCAGCGGCTGCTGTATCTACACGCCGTCAACCCGAGCATCTACGCCGACCTGGTGGCCGCCGCCATCCACGAGCCGGTCGCCGGAGCGGTCACCGAGATCGATCCTCAGGCTCCCGAGCTGCCCTACCGCAACGTCCACGAAGCCATCGTGGACGGCTGGCGGGTCGTTCACTTTCCGCAGCAGCGGGCGCCGTTCGACGATCGGGAGATCGACGTGCTGGGGCAGGAGTTCATCCTGGAGAAACTGGAGGAGTTCGATGACTGACCTGAACGGGCAGCCGCCGCGGCTGCTCTCGGACGACGAGGTGCTGCACTTCGTCACCCACGGCTATCACCTGCTGCACCCGGAGTACGCGGCGGGCCTCAACGAGGCGATCGCCGAGCAGTGCGGGCAGGTGGACGATGTGGGCAACGGCATTCTCGCTTCAATCCCGTTGCTGAACGAGATCTACGACCACCCGGAGGTGCGCGGGGCGTTGATCAGCCTCCTCGGCAGCGACTACGTGATGAACGGCCATCGCCACCTGCACGTCAACCAGCCGGGGTCGCGCAGTCAGAGCTGGCACCAGGACGGGACCAACGTGCGCCATCACCAAGTCTGGTGCGTTCTGGCGATGTACTACCCGCACGAGGTGCCGCTGGAGCAGGGGCCGACCATGATCATGCCGGGTACCCACTTCCGCAACGCCCCCACCGAGCGGATGGCGACCTACGCCAACATCAGGGACCAGGTGGCCCTGGCGGTCCCGGCAGGGACCGTGGCCATCACCCACTACGACCTGTGGCACGCCGCCAGCCGCAACCTGACCGGCCGCCATCGCTACATGTTCAAGTTCCTGTTCGACCGGCAGACCGCTCCCACGGAGCCGACCTGGAACCACGATCCGGAGACGGTCGCGGAGGTCGCTCACCGCCGCATCCGGGCGCACGTTGGTCCGGTCGACCACTCCTCCGACCACTACAAGGAGTGGGAGCTGCGCACCGAGACGTGGCAGTGGATGCTCGGCCGGCCGGCGCCGGTGCCGGCGGGCGCCTTCAAGGACATGCTCGGGTAGGCCCGATCCGTCATCCGGAGCCCCAGACCACACTGACATCCGGATACTGGCTGATCTGACGGTCCGGGGTGAGAATCGACACCCCGGTGATGAGGGATGTCGCGATGATGATGCGGTCCGCGGGATCCCGGTGCAGCGGCGGCAGCGACGTCGAGCGCTCGGCGATGCGCCAGTCGACCGCTATCTCCTGGACTCGATGGTGCTCCAGTGCCCGGGCGATCCAGTCAGCCGGGGGCAGCGGCAGGTCCAGGGCGCCGCGCCGATGCTTGATGCCGATCTCGAAGGCCGTGATCGCCGAGGTGAACAGATGGCCGGCGTTATCGGCGATCGCCCGGCGCACGCTGCCGGGAAGCTTGCGAGGCGTGGAGGCGAGCCAGAGCAGGGTACAGGTGTCGAGCAGCACCGCTACGAGTCCGGCCAGTCCTCTTCCGCCAGCGGTGCGACGGGGTCTTCGTGGAACACGACTCCCGCCAGGAGCGGGTCCGGTTGCAAGGGGTCGCCCTCCGTCGAGGTGATGGGGCCGATCTCGGCCACGGGCTTGCCGTTTCGGCACACCCTGATGCGCTCGCTGTGCTCCTCGACGAGGCGCAGCAACTCGGAGAGCCTCGTCTTCGCCTCGTGAGTGTTCACGACCAACATGAACTTAGTTTGGTTTAGTTCGGTTGAGGGGGTCAAACGCCGCACGGTGGCGACGCACCGGGTTCCGCGTCGAAGCTGTCCGGATGCGTTAGATTCGCTCCGTGGCAAACAACCTGGAGCGGTACGCGGACCTTGCGATCGGCGTTGGACTTAACCTGCAGCCGGGACAGCGGCTGGTCATTCGTTCACCGATCGAGGCGGTCGAGCTGACCCGGGCCCTGGCGGCGCGGGCGTACGATGCCGGCTGCCCGTACGTGGATGTCTCCTATCACGACGACGGGCTGGATCTGCTGCGCTTCCAGCATGCGCCGGCCGACTCCTTCGAGGAGTTCCCCACCTGGCGCGTGCGCGGCATGCTGGAGCGCGCCGAGCAGGGCGCCGCGTTCCTGACCGTCGCCGGCGGCAACCCCGACCTGCTCAAGGAGCAGGACCCGGAGCGCGTGGCGACCGCCATGCGCGTCGCATCCGAGCAGATGCAGCCGTTCAGGCGCGACTACATCAGCACCATGCGGGTGAGCTGGTGCGTGATCGCGGCCGCGGTCGCCCCGTGGGCGGCACGGGTGTTCCCGGATGCGCCGGAGAACGAGCAGGTGGGCCGGCTGTGGGACGCCATCTTTCAGGCGTGCCGCGTGGATCGGCCGGACCCGCGGGAGGAATGGCGGTTGCACATCGGCTCGCTCGAGGGGCGGCGCGAGCACCTGAACGCGCGGTCCTACACCGCGCTCCGCTACGCCGCGCCGGGCACCGCGCTCACCGTCGGCCTGCCCGAAGGCCACGTCTGGAAGGGCGCCGTCGACCGGAACGCTCAGGGGACGCCGTTCGTCCCCAACATCCCCACCGAGGAGGTGTTCACGATGCCGCACAGCCGGCGCGTGGACGGCACCGTATCCTCAACGAAGCCCCTGAACTACGGCGGCCGGCTGATCGAGAACTTCAGCCTGACCTTCGAGCGGGGCAGGGTGGTCGGCGTCCAGGCGGAGTCGGGAGCCGAGGTGCTGGAGAAGCTGATCGCCACGGACGAGGGCGCCGCCCGGCTGGGCGAGATCGCCCTGGTGCCGCACCGCTCGCCCATCTCCAGCCTCGGCCGGCTGTTTTACCACACGCTGTTCGACGAGAACGCCTCCAGCCACGTCGCCCTCGGGCAGGCGTACGCGGTCTGCCTGAGCGGCGGGGAGGGGATGTCGGAGCAGCAGCTCGCGGACGCGGGCTCCAACACCAGTGCCACGCACGTGGACTTCATGATCGGATCGGACCGCATGGACATCGACGGCGTGCTCGCCGACGGCTCCACCGAGCCGGTGATGCGCGGAGGCGAGTGGGCGATCCCCGGCCCTCGGACGTAACGGGCTGGGCGTTGCGCCTCAATTCCGGCCGCGGAGCACGTCTGCGGGGTGCTCGGGGAAGCCGGTAATGCCGCGCGACCGGTCGAACTGGTAGATCCGCTCGCCCCGCCACACCCACGGCTCGAACGGCAGCGCCTTGAGGTCGTCGCCGTCCAGGGCTTCGAGCGCTCCGGGGCGACGGCACGCGGCGGCGGCCGTCGCGCGCAACTCGGCGGTCACCGCCTCGTGCGAGCCGGCGTGGTTGTGGAGCTCGTCCGGATCCTCGTTCAGGTCGAAGAGCTGCTCGCGGCCGCCGTTGGCGAAGAAGACGTACTTCCAGCGGGGATCGCGCACCATGACCTTGCATTCGCCGGTGCCGGGCAGTCCGTACCAGCCGACCAGGGAGTCGCGCGGCGGCGCCGAGCCGTCCAGCACGCCCAGCACGTCGATGCCGTCGCGGAGCTGCGGGCGGCCGGCGGCGGTGGTGGCGATGCCGAACAGGTCTGTCAGGCACACCAGCTCCGCGCAGCGCCGTTCGGCGGCGAGTCGCGCCGGCCAGCTCACCAGGAACGGGACGTGCGCGCTGGCCTCGAAGAAGCTCTCCTTCTGCCAGGCGTGGTGGTCGCCCAGGTGGTCGCCGTGGTCGGAGAAGAAGCAGATCAGCGTGTCGTCGGCGTCCTCGCGTGACTCGACGGCGTCGAGAATCCGGCCCAGGCAGTCGTCGATGTAGGAAATCTCGCCGTAGTAGCGCGCCTTGAGGATGCGCGCGTGCGGGTCGTTGATGTCCTCCGCCCAGATCAGGTGGTTCATGCGCGGGATCTGCTGGTCCATGTGGTCGGTGACGAGGTCGCCGCGCATGGGATCGGGCATGCGGTCCGGGTCGTACATGCGGTTGAACGGGATCGGCGGGGCGAGGGGAGGGTGCGGACCGACGAACGACACGAAGCCGAACCAAGGCCAGCCGTCATCGGCGCCGGCGCGCGCGCTGATCTCTTCGACCGCGCGGTCGGCGGCCCACGCCTCGACGCCGCAGTCGGCCGGCTGCGCGCTCGTCTGCGGCATGTAGTACATCTCCGTGCGCTCGCCCATGAGCTGCTCCAGGTGGCCGTACTCGGGGTGCTCGCGGGCAAGCCACGCCGCGTAGGCGTCGGCGGCGCGATCTTCGGGCGAGGCGTGCAGCTCCTCGCTGTGCAGGTGGACGTCGTAGCCGAGCGGCTCGCGCCTGGGGCTGGAGTGGAACTTGCCAATGCCGAAGGTGCGGTAGCCGAGCTGGCGCATGACCTTGGCGAGGTAGGGTCCGCAGCGGCCCTCGACGGTGTCGGCCTGGCCGGGCGCCGGCCCGGAGATACGGTTGGTGAACACCCTGGTGGCCGGCGGCTCGCAGCCGGTGCGGATCGTGTAGCGGGCCGGCACGCACACCGGGCAGGTGGAGTAGGCGTTCGTGAAGCTCACCCCGCGCCCTACCAGCCGGTCCAGGTTGGGCGTGTAGATGTGGCGGTTGCCGAGCGCGGCGATCGTGTCGAACCGCTGCTGGTCGGTCATGATGAAGAGGACGTTCGGACGGTCTTTCATGGCTTTATCCATTCGGGCATCGGTGACCGCGAGATTGACGGAGGTCAACAAGCGTCGGAGTCTCGGCGCGCCCGATACAGGGAATTCTCACGGATCCTCGGAATACCGGACCCGAAGTAGTGTCTATGTAGTGCGGTACCACCGGTCAGATAGAACGGAGCTTCGCAAGCGGCGAGCGTGGTCAGCACTCCATTCTGCACGGGGTTGTCAGCGCCCGCGATCTGGTAGACGGGAATCCCGCGATCTGGTAAGCGGGAATTGTCGCGGTAGGGTGACGATTCCCGGTCTGCGGGGATTGCCGACATCTGGTGAGTGAGCCGGGAGTTTGTGGGCCGGGTCGTGGGGGCGATCGCTGGCGGCGTTCCGTTCCGAGTGCGTCCCGGTGAGGAACGAGGGAACGTCCCCGGAGGGGCGTCGGCTGGAGGGCCGTTCAGTGAGGCAGGCGCCAGCCGCGGCGGTCGCGGACGGCGAGGCCGTGTTGTTCCAGTTCGAGCAGGGCATCGCCGAGACGGGAATTGTTGACGCGCAGCCGTTGACGCAGGGCGGTTCTTGACAGCGGCCCGGCGGCCTCCTGGAGAGCGGCGCG
>JAPPNY010000011.1 GCA_028818385.1 Spirochaetaceae bacterium | reverse complement strand
ACAGCAAAGCGGGAATCTCAGCCTTTTTCCACCACCAGATCGCGGGCACTGACATGTGTTGCGCCACGATCATGACGGCGTGGAGAAGGTCATCCGGTCGCTGCGGTATCTGCGCGACAGGTACCCGCGGCGCAAGCGGATCGGCCAGGTGCTTGGCTACTTTCGGCGCAACCGCAAGCGGATGGACTACGCGAGGGCGGCTGAGCGCGGACTGCCGATCGGCTCCGGGGTGGTGGAAGCGGCGTGTAAGACGCTGGTCACCGAGCGCATGAAGCGATCCGGGATGCGCTGGCGGGAGGCCGGCGGGCAAGCGATCCTGACGCTTCGAGGATGGGCACAAAGCGACCGCTTCGCGGCAGCGTGGTCGCTACTGTCGGCAACCTATCGAGCCGAAATCTTGCTCCCCGATCAGATCGAGTCCGTCCATGGTCATGCCGCCTGACTCCTCAGTTCCAGACCTACACCCTATTGTCATGGAATCCTGAGCCGTCGTGATCTCTCGGTGCTGCGGCAATCGGAGCGGGATCGGCGAGCGGCTCGCCCGGCACATCGGCGTGGAGGGGGCGCGCTGGTCACCTGCGGCGCGACCAGCGGCGAGCAGCAGGCCGCGGCCGCCTACCTGAGCGGCACCGACGCCGACTGCATGCAGCGGCTGGCCTTCGCCGACGGCTGGCGCACCGCTTCTTGGTCCCGCAGATGGACGCGCACAACTACCTCTCCCAGGTGATCGCCGCCAAGCGTGCGATGCCGCACCGATGCTGAGCTGATCGTTGCGGGGCTGGAGGGGATCGAAGGCGTGCGCCACGGTCGGCTACGGCGACCATCTTCTTCCCGGCGGCGTCCCGCGCGTCCGCATCGAACTCCTCGGCGAGCGCACCGCCGACGCCTACAGCGCACCGCTCCGCGACGGCCAGCCCGGAACCTTTAATTGATGGGAGTCGACGTAGCTCGGCTCCGTATCGGCTACCGCGATCGGAACTCCCGGAGACGGGTGTGTTCCACGAGTTGTCGCATGTTCTGAAGGGTGAATACTTTGCCACGCGTTGCGAGCAGCAGCTTACGCATGTCTTCGCGGCGCACCCCGAAGCCACGGCCGGCGATACAGGCGACGACGTCGAATGCAGGCTGATCCAGGGGTTGTTCTCTGGTGCTGAGCGAGGCGAGGTGCTGAACGCGCGTAACCTTGTCGCGTGCCGTGCCATCATCCTCGGTGAGCTTCGCCTCGATGACGATCTGCGGGTTGAACTCGTTGGGGACGATGAAGTCGGGCGCCTGATCGAAGCCTGTCACGCGTTCCGCTCGCCGGGTCTTGCGATAGCTGATCCCGGCACTGGTCAGCACGTCTTCGATTGCGTTCTCCACGAGGTTCCCGACGAGTTCGCTGACCGAATCGCGGTGCGCGGCAAACGGTCGGCCGAGGAGGCGCTCGTACAACACAACGGAGTAGGGAGCTCCCAATTCGGCTATGGAGCGCAAACTGGTGAGTCCCTCCCTGGTATCCGCCTTATCGGACCGATGGAGGCTGTCGCGCGGGACGCTGGGCACGCCGGAGCGGAGGAGATTACATGCTGCGATGATCAGTGCATCGATACGTTCTTTCGTGACCGATCCTTTGCCCGCAAGACCTCTGTCCGGGTGCATTCGGATCGTACGATCGAGAGATCTCGCGGCACCCTGGGTGATCCGTACGCCGGTGTGACGCGTGGCGTACTCCGCCCACTCCGGAGGCGTGAAGCCCAGCATGCAGCGCAGGACAAGCAGGGCGACCGGGGCGTTGCTGACCGCTGACGTGACGGTGTCGGGGTTTACATCCTGGAAACCTCGTGTCGCTCTCTTCAAGGTCTCGTAGCCGGACTCGAACGTCGGGAACTCCACGAATCCGTGGCCTCGGGGCATCACCATGAATTCGGATTCGAGACAGTCGAACACCGCGTCTACGTATGCATCCGGATCGGCGCGAAGCTCTTCGAAGCTGACCTCAAAAGGGAACGGCATACTGTTCCTCGGGATCGCGTATCGACGCGAACAGCGGTCCGGGCGGTGGGGCCTCGGGCTGGGCGGCCGCGATTACCGAGTCGGAAGCGGGGAGTGCGGCAACCGCGGCGGCGAACGCGGTGATCTTCTGAGGCGTGGTAAGCGTACGGTCCCAGGTGAGGCGCAGGTTCCACACCGCCAAGCGCGTCAGATGCCCGAACACGATGCAGCGGGTGTCCCCACGGGTGGGGGTTCGTCCGCCGGCCGCCAGCAGGGCCAGGTCGTCGGCGACGATCGAGGCAACGTCGTCGAGCGTATCGGCGAGCCATCGACGCGGCACGGCGCCCGTCGACCGGCACACGAACACGGTGTCGATGATCGACGATGCCGTGCCGTGGATGTGGATCGAGCCGCCCATCTCCGCCGGGCAGGGCAGCGACGCCGAGCAGACCAGGCCGGCGTCCAGAATCGCGATCCCGACGGCGTAATACGCCTCGATCTTGTTGTGATGGAACGTGAAGGCCAGCGGCCCGCCCGGCTTCAAGGCATGGGCCATGCGCGTGTACGCTGAGGAAAGTCCCTCCGTGAAGTGGTCCAGGCCCCGTTCCTCCGTGACGTTCCCGGTCAGCTCGTGGGGAGATCGCGTCGAAAGGCGATCGAAGCCCTCGGCACCGTTGCCGACCAGGCGACGGAGCCACACGTAGCAGAAGTCCATCAGCTCGCCGTACTGCACGTTGCCGAAGTAGGGCGGATCCGTGAACACGGCGTCCAGGCTCTGAGCGGGTAGCTCGATCCCCGTCGCGTCCGCGCAGCGAATGCCGACCGTTCGGCGTCGTCCATTGAGTTGCTCGCCGATCCACTCGCCCAAGATTGGAATCTGGACGTTGCGTGAGCCGATGCGGCGCATCTCGAACGGCTCGTGACAATAGCGCTTCGCCTTCGCGTACTTCTCGATGATGTTGGTCCAGCCTCCGGAGCCGACGTTCGATCCGTTCCCGCCGGTGATGCCGAGCATGTTGGACTCGCATTGGACCAAGCCGACCGGGAACCCGTGTACGGAGAAGATGTCGAGGGCTTTGAGCGCCATGGTGTCATACCGGCACAGCAGGTTCTGATAGCGCAGCAAGTCGGACAGGTTCGTGGCAAGTGCGTTACGCACCCGTCTGTCTTCGACCCGGGAAACGAGGCGGGCGCTCAGTTCCAGGCCCAAAAGCTGACGTGCGTTGAACAGATCGCGGTAGCGCGTGTATCCCCAGCGATGCAGCCGATCGGTCTCGTCCCCCGGCGGAATCGCTTCGTCGGGGACGAAACTCGTGGAGAGCTGCTTCCAGCGCACGCCGGCCGCCTCGGCCCGAGCGAGATCTTCGGCGTCCGGTCGCTTGAAGAAGCGGCCCCGATGCTCTGTTTTCCGCTTGTGGTTGTGGTACTCGATGGCGAACATGCGGTGGTCCAGCGGGCGAGTGCCCTTCGCCGGGTATGAATTGACATAGCCGCAACGAGGACAGGGGCATCGGCCGCGACGCGCGGGCCCCGCCTGTTGGAGGGGCACTTCGCACGTGGCGCATGGCCCCGGCTCGCCGGGATCCGCGACCTCGTTGAGATCCCCGCAGGCCAGACAGACCAGGACGTTGCTCGGGTGTCGGCGACTCGCGGCGAGCAGATACCCCGGGAACAGATCGACCGACTCGCCGCAGGCCGTGCAGTCGATCGTCTTCACCCACAGGAACGACTTCACGGCGACCTCTGTGTCGCCGTATCGCGGGCAGGACGTGCGATAGTATTGTCCGACTTCCGCATGGAGCTCCTCAACGAGCGCTCTTGCGGCGCGGTCATACGCCACCACGTCGAGATGTTGGATCTCCTCCCGAACGATCCAGGCAGACATCGGATTGACGTCGAATCCGTGCACGTCGCATCCGAGCCGGTTGGCTTCGATCAGCGGCGTTCCTCCGCCCATGAACGGATCTGCGATCTGGTGCCCGGCGAGGTCGTTGGCAGCAAAGAACGTGTCCTGCAGGGCACCGTTCCCGAACTCGGCAAGGATCAGACCGCGAAACAACGTGCCCGGGCGCCGCGCAAACCACTTGTGCACTCCGATGACGGGGCGGTAGTTCTGCTGGATCTGTTTCTCTCTGAGCGCCAATCCGGCGATCATCGATACGTCGAAGTCTCGCTCGATACTCATGTTCGCCCTTGTGCCGGCACGGCGATGCGTCCGCTCACACCGGCAGCTTGTACGAGTAGGACTCCATCACCTCGTGGTCGGAGGCGCGCGCCTGCTGCAGGGCACGATCGGTGACCGGCAGGTAGTAGTGCGTGGTGGGGTTGCGGGAGATGAATCCCTCGCCGTAGGCGCAGTCGCCGGCCAAGCCGAAGGCGCCGTCCGAGGTCTCGATCCGCTTGCGCGCGTAGGCGCCGCCGTAGCCTTGGCTGACCAGCGCGTCCAGCGCGGCGAGCTTCTTCTCCGCCACGTCGGTGATGTCCACGAACACGTCGCAGGCGAATCCGCCGGTCTGGTCCCACAGGCCGTGGCGGGTGGAGGCCGCGCCGATCCCGAAATAGAACACCTGCGCGGCCCGGTGGGGCGGGTTGGTGTCGCCGGGATCGACGCTCCCGGCAAGACGCAGCGCGTGCATGACGATCTGGCCGGCGATCGCGTGCGGGTTGGTGATGCCGTCGTCTTCCTTGGGGAAGTGGGTCAGCACCACGTCCGGCCGGAGCTCGCGCAGCACGCGCGCCAGCCGCCGCACGACCTCCTCGGTGACCAGCAGCACGGCGTCGTCGGCGCCGAAGAAGACGATGTGCTCGACCCCCAGCGCGGCGCAGGCGGCGCGGGTTTCCTGTTCCTTGACGTCGGCGCGCTCCCGCATCGTGCTGCGCAGCTCGTCCGCTTCCGGGATGACGTCGCGGTGGAACATCTGCTCGCTGATGACCTCGTCGTGCACGCGTGCGCCGTGGGTCAGCACCACGCAGCCCACCCAGTCGCCGCGCGCGACGTGGTGGGCCATGGTGCCGCCGGACTGATCGAAGATGTCGGCCGGGTGGGCGCCGATGGAAAGAATCCGCAATGGCTCGTTCATGACGCCGCCATTATGCCCCGGTCCGGCCCGTGCCGGTCCTGTGTCCCGCGCTGCTGCGTCGCTGGCGGCCACCAAACGGTCGGCCGTTTCACTCGACGATCACGGTTTCCTGTTCGGTGTCCTCACGTATACCGCGCCGCGCGTCCTCCCGGCGATCATGCAAGATCAATGAAATCGCCTCCCTGAGGCTCTGTAGTGCCTCAGGCTTGGTGAGGCCTTGGCCGTTTGCGCCGGGAATCTCCAGACAGGAGGCCACGAACCAGCGTTGATCGCGCTCCACGACTGCGGTGAACTCGTTCACGAGAGGCATCCTACCGAGGATCCACTTCCTTGACCTCGGCGCCCGGTCCGGCGCATGCCGGTCCTGTTCCGCGGGCCGCCGATGGGGCATCATCACGCCGCGTCGTGACCATCGTCCCGTTCCGCCCGTGGCTGCCAGCGCCCGACCAGGCGCAGGCGGTCGTCTCGCCGCCGTTCGACGTGCCCAGCCGCGCCGAGGCGGCGGTCATGGCGCAGGCCGACCAGCGGAACTTCCTGCACGTGGTGCGCGCCGAGGTCGACCTGCCGGACGAGGTCGACGCGCATGATGGGCGGGTCTACGAGCAGGCGCGCCGCAATCTCGTCGGCTTGCAGGAGCAGGGCGTTCTGATCAGGGAACGGCGGCCGGAACTCTACCTGTACCGGATGGAGGACGGGATGCACCGGCAGACCGGCATCGTCGCCAGCCTGCGCGCCGCCGACTACCGAAGCGGGCTGATCCGCACGCACGAGCGGACGCGCGCCGCGCAGGAGGATGACCGCGTGCGGCACATGCGCGCCGTGGACGCCCATCCGGAGCCCGTGCTGTTCACGTTCCGTGCGTTGCCGGGCATGCGCGACCTGCTGGACCAGTCCGCGCGCGGCGAGCCCCTACTGGCAGTCACCGACGCGGACGGGGTGCTCCATCGGGCGTGGCGCGCCCCCGATCCGGCAGCCCTCGTCGCCGCGTTCGCCGATGTCCCACACTGCTACGTGGCCGACGGCCATCACCGGTCGGCCGCCGCGGCGCGCGTTGCCGCCGGCGGACCTTCGGCTCACTTCCCGGCCGTGCTCTTCCCTGCCGAGGAGTTGCGCATTCTGGCGTACAACCGGGCGATCCGCGGCTTGGGCCCACAACGCGACGAGGGAGAACTGCTGCGGCGTCTAGGCGAGATCGGCAGGCTGGTGCGTGCCGCCGGGCCGGTCCCGGAGCGGGTCGGCAGCTTCGCGATACGGCTGCGGTCCGGCTGGCATCAACTCCACCTGGGGCCGGCTGTGGAGGAGCGCGGCGACCTCGTCACGTCGCTCGACGCAGAGCGACTGCATCGCACCGTCCTGGGGCCGATGCTCGGCGTGGGCGACCCACGCACCGACGAGCGGTTCATCCCGGTGGGCGGGCGCGACAGCGTGGTGCGCCTGGAGCGGCTGGTTGACTCTGGCGAGGCCGCAGTGGGGTTCTCGCTGGTTCCCCCGACGGTCGAGCAGATGCTGGCGGTCGCCGATGCCCGCGGGGTCATGCCGCCGAAAAGCACCTGGATCGAGCCGAAGCTGCGCAGTGGGCTGTTCGTCCATCCGTTCGAGGCCTGAGCGATGCAGCGCACTCCCGAGCCCGAGTTGATGAGTTGATGACTGTGCCGAGCAGGTACAGGCGCATGCGCGCGCCGACTTCAAGAAGCCCAACTCGCTGTTCAGGTCCTATGTGCTTGGAGCGCGCGACCGATCAAGCCGCATGCGTGGCCCTGGGCTGGCGGCCGGGCGCGCCGAGCACGTTTCGGATCGGCACCCGATGGTGTGCGGACGGCTCAGTGGAAGTCGCGGCTCTTGAGCGGAATCGTCGTTGGTGTCAAACCTTGCATGTGTGATACGATGAGTCACCTAAGGCAGTGAAATTCGCGCACAAAGGTCCTTGACCGGCGATTACGAGCGAGCACAGCGACGGAGACCGTCAGAATGAAGACTACGACGGATGTTCGAACAGTAAAAGAACTGGTGGACCTCCGTAAGCACGATATGGCGAAGCCAAATCCGGAGTACCAACGAGGGGTGGTCTGGACACAAGACCAACAAATGAAGCTGATCGACTCGGTTATTCGAGGCTATCAACTACCAGTCATATACTTGCACGACATCAAGCGAGTAATCGCCGGAAGAACCTCCGAATCTTACGAGATTATCGATGGCCAGCAGCGGATCGAGGCTCTACGATTGTTCGTCGAGGGTGCGTTTTCCCTGTACGAGCCGGACGATGAGAAGGCCAGATTCCCTAGGTTTCTGCGAGAGCAGCCGTGCCCGTGGGGCGGCAAGGATTTTCGTAGCTTGCCCGTGGACCTGCAGGCAGAACTCTTGAATGCAAAGCTGCCCGTCGCCTTTATCGAAACAGACGAGGGGAACGAAGTCAGAGACTTGTTTGTTCGCTTGCAAGCGGGTTTGCCTTTGAACGCACAAGAGAAGCGTGACTCATATCCGGGCGAGTTTACCGATTTCGTTCTTAGCTTGGGAGGCAAGCCACAGATTGCGAGATACCCTGGTCACGCATTTTTTCAGCGGGTGCTAAGAATGAAGCCGGGACAAGACCGTGGAAAAACAAGGACACTTGCTGCTCAAATCGCGATTCTCTTTCTCGAGCGCCACGAGAATGGGAGGCACCGTTTTACTGACATCAACTCACAGGCGATCGACGAATATTATTATATGCATCTGGATTTTGATGCGTCGAGCAGCGCGTGCCAACGCCTGATAGACATACTACACAAAATCACTGACCTGCTCGGCGAGGGAAAGCGACCCAAGCTGAGAGGTCATGAAGCTATACATCTGGTTATGTTCGTCGACTCAATTTGGGACGACTATACCCGATCATGGGAGTCGTCCTTGGCGGCAGCCCAGGACCGGTTCTCGGAGGCGCTGTCCTACGCAGCGCAGACCAAGGGAGATCCTAGCCCCGACGAGGCGTGGTTGCGATACGGAGTGTGGACGCGGACCAGTTCTGATCGGGCTGACAGCATCGGTCGCCGCCACCAGTTCTACTCTGAACGGATGAGAAGGTATATCGGCGACTTGACACCCAAAGACCCAAGGCGCGCGTTCGGCTCGCTTGATCGTGAGATCGTCTTCTGGCGCGACGGCAAGAAATGCGGAGTGTGCAAGGCAGACGTGCAATGGGCCGACGCCGAGGTCCACCACATCAAGGAGCACAGCGAGGGTGGCCGCACGGAACTCAAGAACGGTATGCTGGTACATAGGCACTGCCACCCCAAGTCCTCGATCACGAAGGAGCAGGTAGCTCTTGCGGCTCAGGGTGCCCGAGAACCGTAGGATAAGGTGATTAGCAGTAAGCGTCCGCTGAACCCCACCTTACGAGGGCTGAAGTAGCAAGCGATCGTCC
>JAPPNY010000054.1 GCA_028818385.1 Spirochaetaceae bacterium | reverse complement strand
TATCGACTCATTCACAGGATCACCAGTCCTCTGTCAGCGTGGGATCGCCCTGCAGTCAGGGTGAGTGGGTCGTCGCTCAACCGGCTTGCAGACGGGCGATGAATCGGTCCAAGGAGTCCCGGAGCTCCGGCCGCAGCGCCAGCGTCGTTGCCGACAGCGCGGTGACCCGCCCCGAGTGAAGCTCCGAGTCGTACGCGTGACGAAAGAAATGGCGGAACCCGCGCAGTTCGTTCAGGCTCCCGGCAAGCCCCTCGGTAAGGAGCGCAGGCCGGACGCCGGCGATCTCCGCCTTCATCCTGCGCAGCAGATCGACGTGATAGGTCGGGCCATCGATCTGGTTCTCGAACGCCCGCGCGATCAACTCGAAAAGCTGCTCGCAGGCACCGTAGAGATTGTGCAGTTGGTAGGCCAGCGCCTCCACCTGTACGGCCGATGGCGAAGCGCCGACGCTGCGGTCCGCGATCTTGGCGAACACGCGGTCGATGATGTCCCACTGATCCTGCAGGTCCCGCCGAAGCAGAGCGAGGCGGCGATCATCCAACGACCTGCACTCCGTTGCGCCGAAACAGCTCAGGGACCGGGTGCCGATCCAGGTCGATCACGTCCACCACGCGCCCGGAGACATCCTCGACCAGACGCATGACCGCGAGCGGATCGCCTCCGTGGATCGCCACGTCCACGTCCGAGTCTTCTGACCAGCCGTGCTCGCGCGTCAGAGAGCCCACGACATACGCATGGCGGACGCCGAGCGCGCACGCCTGCGTGCGAAGCGCGCTCGCCACCTGCTCCAGCAACTCGGGCCGTTCCTGTTCCAGCCGATCACGGCGGCGGCGGATCGCCGCGTCGAGCACTGACGTGTCGAACGCCATGGCAGTTCCGCTGAGGAGTCTACTCCTTGCAGCCGAGGTGCGTCAGTTGCGATTCGCCGTGGCATTACAGGAGACCCTCTGTGTCGTGCAATTCCATTTTGAGCGTCATAGTGGAATCTTGGTGGACAATTTGCAGATCATGCGTCAAGCTGGGGTGCCTACCACATGTTCGCCCGCCTCTACCAGCCACCGGCCGCAAGCTACTTCCTGTTCGGTCCGCGAGGGACAGGCAAGTCCACGTGGCTCCAGGCTCGGTACGCCGACGCGCTCTGGATCGACCTGAACGATCCAGAGAATACGCGCTTCTACGGTGCTGCCCCCGAGCGGCTGCGAGCGGCGATCGCCGCGAATCCGTCCAGGCGGCCGATCGTCATAGACGAGGTGCAGCGGGTGCCCGAGTTGCTGCCGGTCGTCCATCAGCTCATCGAGCTCGACAAGAGCCTGGTCTTCGTCCTCACCGGCTCCAGCGCTCGAAAGCTCCGGCGCACCGGTGTCGATCTCCTGGCGGGCCGGGCGCTGCTCACCACCATGCATCCGTTCCTGGCGGCAGAGCTGGGCGACAGCTTCGATCTCGACCAGGCGCTGACGTTGGGGACGCTCCCGCTGATCGTGGACGCGGACGATCCCAACGACACGCTGCGGACCTATGCGGCGCTGTACGTGCGCGAGGAGGTGCAGGCCGAGGGGCTGGTCCGCAACGTGGGCGGCTTCTCTCGCTTTCTGGATGCGGTGAGCTTCAGCCATGCCGCCGTGTTGAACGCCTCGAACGTGGCGCGTGAGTGCCAGGTCGAACGCAAGGTGGTCACCGGCTACCTCGGCGTGCTGCAGGATCTGCTGCTGGCGTTCACGTTGCCGGTATTCACCCGCCGCGCGCGGCGGAGGATGAGTGCTCATCCCAAGTTCTACCTCGTGGACGCCGGTCTGTTCCGTTCGCTCCGGCCCATCGGGCCGTTCGACCCACCCGAGGAGTTGGCGGGAGCTGCCCTGGAGGGCTTGGTGGCGGAGCACCTGCGTACGTGGATCGCCTACGCCAAGACTCGCGACACGCTCAGCTACTGGCGTACGCGCAGCGGCAGCGAAGTGGACTTCGTCCTCTACGGCGAAAGCGGCCTGTACGCGCTGGAGGTCAAGAACAGCTCGACGCTTCATCCGGGAGACCTGAACGGCCTGCGCGCGTTCGCCCAGGACTACCCGGAAGCGACACCGGTCCTGCTGTATCGGGGGCGCCGCGTGCTGGAGCGCGACATCCTGTGCCTGCCGTGCGAAGCGTTTCTGCGCGCCCTTACGCCGGCGCGCTCGTTCGCGGAAGTGATCTCCTTCGCCTGAGTTGGCTGCGCCCGGACGTCGGCCCTGTTCTCATCGCCATCATGGTGCCGGGCCGCCGGTGCGCTACACTGTCGGCCGGCCGTCCATGAGAGCCCATCCATGAGAGCCCATCCATGAGAGCACTGCTCAAGGAGGCGGCAGGCCCCGGCCTGACGCTGGCCGAAGTGGCGGAGCCCGAGCCCGGTCCCAAGGAGGTCCTGGTCCGCGTCATCAAGGCGGCGGTGTGCGGCACCGACCTGCACATCTATCACTGGGACGAGTGGGCGCGGAGCGTCGTCGAGCCGCCGCTGGTGCTGGGTCACGAGTTCGTGGGCGAGGTGATCGCGCTGGGCCCGGGCGCGACCCTGCACCGGGCGGGCGACCGGGTCTCCGGCGAGGGGCACATCACCTGCGGCCTGTGCCGCAACTGCCGCGCCGGCAAGCCGCACCTGTGCCACCTCACCAGGGGTGTGGGCGTCCACCGCGACGGCGCCTTCGCCGAGCTGGTGGTGATGCCGGAGAGCAACCTGTGGCCGATCCACTCGAGCATTCCGACCGAGATCGCCGCCTTCCTCGACCCCTTGGGCAACGCCGCGCACTGCGCCCTGTCGTTCGACCTGGTGGCCGAGGACGTGCTGATCACCGGCGCCGGGCCGATCGGGGTGATGGCCGCGGCGATCTGCCGCCACCTGGGCGCACGCCACGTGGTGGTCACCGACGTGAACGACTACCGGCTGGACCTGGCGCGCCGCATGGGCGCCTCCCTCGCCGTCAACGTGACCCGCGACTCGGTGGAGGACGCCGTGGAGCAGCTCGGCATGTCGAACGGCTTCGACCGCGGCATCGAGGTGTCCGGCAGTCCGGATGCGTTCCGGAGCATGCTGGCCAACATGTACAACGGCGGCCAGATCGCCCTGCTCGGCTTCCTGCCGTCCTCCACCACCATCGACTGGAACCAGGTGATCCTCAAGAGCCTGCGCATCAAGGGCATCTACGGACGGGAGATGTACGAAACCTGGTACAAGATGACGCAGATGCTGCGCAGCGGCCTGGACGTCTCGCCGGTGCTGACCCACCGGCTGTCGCTGGGCGACTACGAAGAGGGCTTCGCGGCGATGGCCGCCGGCCACTGCGGCAAGGTCGTCCTGGATATCAAGGAGTAACCGCCATATGGCAACCATCGACAGCGTGATTGGGCCGACCCTGGAGCAGATCCGGGACAA
The DNA here is from genome assembly GCA_028818385.1 of Spirochaetaceae bacterium. The sequence goes on along the minus strand of JAPPNY010000054.1, from coordinate 5,220 downwards.
CGGCCTGTACAAGGACGAGCGCGTGATCACCTCGCCGCAGGGCGTCGCGATCCAGGTGGGATCGGGCGAGGAGGAGGTGCTGAACTTCTGCGCCAACAACTACCTGGGGCTGTCGAGCGACCCGGCGGTGATCGACGCGGCGGCCGAGGCGCTGCGCACGCACGGCTTCGGGCTGTCCTCCGTACGCTTCATCTGCGGCACCCAGGACCTGCACAAGCGCCTGGAGCAGGCGCTGGCGCGCTTCCTGGGAACCGACGACGCCATCCTCTACACCTCCTGCTTCGACGCCAACGGCGGCCTGTTCGAGACGCTCCTTCAGGAGGGCGACGCGGTGCTTTCCGACGCGCTCAACCACGCGTCGATCATCGACGGCATCCGCCTGTGCAAGGCGGCCCGCTACCGCTACGCGCACGCGGACATGGACGACCTGGAGGCGAAGCTCAAGGAGGCCGCCGGCGCGCGGCTGCGGCTGATCGCGACCGACGGCGTGTTCTCCATGGACGGCGACATTGCCCCGCTGGACCGCATCGTCGAGCTGGCGCGCGCGCACGACGCGCTGGTGATGGTGGACGACTCGCACGCCACCGGCTTCATCGGCGCCACCGGCCGCGGATCGATCGAGCACTGTGGCGTGCTCGGCGAGATCGACGTCATCACCAGCACGCTCGGCAAGGCGCTGGGCGGCGCCTCCGGCGGGTTCACGGCGGCGCGCGGGCCGATCGTGGAGCTGCTCCGGCAGCGCTCGCGGCCGTACCTGTTCAGCAACTCGCTGCCGCCGTCGCTGGCCGCGGCCGGCCTGGCGGTGCTGGAACGGCTGGAACAGACCACGGAGCTGCGCGACCGGCTGGCCGCGAACACCGCCTGCTTCCGGGCCGCCATGACGTCCGCCGGCTTCGACATCCGGCCGGGCGTGCATCCGATCGTGCCGATCATGCTGTACGAGGCGCGCCTGGCGCAGGCGATGGCCGCCGACCTGCTGGCCGAGGGGATCTACGTGATCGGCTTCTCCTATCCGGTGGTCCCGGAAGGGCAGGCGCGGATCCGCGTGCAGATCTCGGCCGCCCACGAATCAGCCCACCTGGACCGGGCGATCGGCGCCTTCACCCGCGTGGGCCGGCAGCACGGGGTCATCCAGTAGCCGTTCGAGCCGACTCCCAGTAGGCCTTGAGCGCTGCCAGCCCCTCGGCGGCATCGGTCGCGTCGATGCCGGAGTAGGCGAAACGCACGTATATTCGTTGCTCGCCGGGCAGCGCGCGCCCGAAGTGGGTGCGCGAGCAGAACGACACCCCGGTCTGGCGGAGCGCGTCGGTGCGGAAGGCCTGCGGGTCGTCGTAGCCCAGCCGCCGGTAGACGCCGGTGACGTCCACAAACAGGTAGAACGTGGCGGTGGCGCGATGGACGCGGACGCCGTCGATGGCGTTCAGGCCGTCCACCACGACGTCGCGGCGCTCCCGTAGCGTGGCCAGGATCTCGCGGGCGCCGGACTGGTCGCCCTGCAGCGCCTCCACCCCGCCGTGCTGGATGAACCCGCAAGTGCACGACTCGTGGTTGGTGTTGAGCTTGTTGATCAGGTCGATGACGCGGGCAGGGCCGATGGCCGCGCCCAGCCGCCAGCCGGTCATCGCGTAGGTCTTGGAGAACGTGTAGCCGATCACGGTGCGCTCGACCATCTCCGGCTCGGAGACCAGGCTGCGGCTCGATCCGCCGTAGCGGATGTCGAAGTACGGCTCGTCGGCCAGCACCCACAGGTCGCGCTCGCGGGCGAGCCCGGCCAGCCAGGCGATCTCGTCGGCGGTCGCGTCGGCGCCGGTGGGGTTGTGCTGGGCGTTGACGATCAGCACGCGGGTCGCGTCGCTGAGCGCGGCCTCCACCGACGCGCGGTCGATGCGGAAGCCGTCGGCCTCCTCGACGTAGGCGTAGGGGCGCCCGCGGCCTCCAAGGTAGTCGACCTGCGACTCGTAGATCGGGTAGCCGGGGTTGGGGTACACGACCTCTTCGCCCGGGTTCATCAGGCTCATCAGCAGCTTGCCGATGATCGGCTTGGCTCCCGGCTGCACGGACACGTGCTCGGGGCCGTAGCTCACGCCGCGCGCTGCGCCGATCCGCTCCGCCAGCGCCTCGCGCAGCTCCAGGATGCCCGGGGCGGGCGTGTAGCCGGTCTTGCCGTCCCGCATCGCGCGCTCGGCGGCCTCGATGATGTTCAGCGGGGTGCGCAGGTTGATGTCGCCCAGGTGGAACGGATAGACGCGGTGGCCCTGCGCCGCCCACGCGGCCGCGTCGGCCGATACCGCGAAGGCGGTCTCCGTGCCCAGCCGGCCCATGGCCGACGCCGTCGGCCTCGACTGACTAGACGGAGGTGAACCCATAGCGCTCCACTACCTGCTCGTCGATCTCGACCCCCAGGCCGGGGCTGTCCGGCACCGTCACCCAGCCGTCGCGCTGCCCGAACGGTTCGCGCACCAGTTCGTGCTGCATCGGGCTCGGCACCGGCTTGAGCTCGAAGACGATGTAGTTGGCGCCGGTCGCGGTCGCGTGGATGGAGGCGGCGGTGTTGATGGCGCTGCTCCACGAGTGGGCGTTGAAGAACAGGTGCGCCTGCGCGGTGAGGTCCATCACCTGCTTGTAGCCGGTGATGCCGTCGGCGCGGCCGGGGTCGACCAGGTAGACGTCGGCGACGCCCAGCTCGATCAGCCGCCGGTAGTCCGACGCCTGCCAGGAGCGCTCGCCGGCGCCGATCTGCGTCTCGATCGCCTCCCGCAGGTGCACGTAGGCGGCCACGTCGGTGGGTTGGAACGGATCCTCCAGCCAGCGCAGCCGGTACTCCTCGAAGGCGCGCGCCATGCGCACCCCGGAGGCGTAGTCCCAGCGGGTCTTGTTGCCGACGTCGACGATGAAGTCGACGGCGTCGCCGATCGTCTGCCGTACCGTGCGCACGTAGGCGATGTCGCGCTTGGGGTCCACGCCGAGCGCGGCGTCGCCGGCCTTGCCGAAGCCGACCTTGACGGCCGTGTAGCCGTCGTCGGCGTGCGCGGCCAGCTCGTCCGCCAGGTCCTGCAGGCCGGCCTTCGAGGGGTGCGTGCTGGCGCAGGCGCGCAGGCGGTCGTGCACCTTGCCGCCGAGCAGGCGGTGCACGGGCTGCCCGAGGATCTTGCCCTTGAGGTCCCAGAGGGCGACGTCCAGGGCGCTGACCGCGAAGTTGGCCATGCCGGTGTCACCGTACCACCAGTCGTGCGCCTTCATAGCCGCGAACAGCGCGCCGTTGTCGAGTGGGTTCCTGCCGAGCAGGACCGCCGGACCGAGCCCCTGCTCGATCAGGATCTTGACCGCCAGCGCCGCTTCCGGCCACTGAGAGATGCACTCGCCCCAGCCGACGTGGCCCGAGTCGGTGGTGATGCGGGCCAGCGTGACGTGGCGCCACATCATGCGGTCGTTGGGCTCCTGATAGCGCTGCGGATACGCGCGCACCTCGACGATCTTCATCTCATTCCATCCCGTTGCGACGCTTTCAGTCCGGCATGAAGGAGCCGCCGTTGACGTCGGTGGTGGCTCCGGTGATGTAGGTGTTCGCATCGGAGGCCAGGAACAGCACCGCCCTCGCGATTTCCACCGGCGCGGCCAGCCGCTTCAGGGGAATCACGTCGACCGTGGCCTGCTGGTCCTCCGGCGGCAGCATGCGGATCAGCCGCGTGTCCACGGCGCCGGGCGCGACCGCGTTGACCAGTATGCCGTCCGGAGCGTGGTGCCGGGCGAACCCCTTGGTCATCGAGATGATGGCGGCCTTGCTGGCGGCGTAGACGGTGACGCGGTGCATGCCGCCGGTGCGCGCCCCGACCGAGGTCATGTTGACGATGCGGCCCCAGCCGGCGCGCCGCATGGCCCGTCCGGCGGCCCGGCTCAGGAAGTACACGGACTTGAGGTTGGTGTCCATGATCCGGTCGTAGTCGGGCTCGGTCATGTCGGGTATGTCGATGCGCGGGCAGATCGCCGCGCAGTTGACCAGGATGTGCACGGCGCCGTGGCGCCGCTCGGTCTCTTCCGCCACGCGGTTGCACTCGGCCGGCTTGCTGACGTCGGCGGCGATCGCGTCCGCCCTGTTCGAGTCGGTGCCGTGGCCGGCGTCGCGGATGCGGGCGGCCTGCGCCTCGGCCAGATCGCCCTCGATGTCGCTGACCATCACCGTGGCCCCGGCGCCGGCCAGCGTCTCGGCGATGGAGGCGCCGATGCCCCGTCCGGCTCCGGTGACGATCGCGACCCGGCCGTCGACGCGCATGTCAGCCCCCACGAGGCCGCGCTACGGCGCGTTGGCCAGCAGGAAGTCGCGCATCAGGATCGTCTCCGACACGTTGTCGACCTCGTTGTTGCGCTCCCAGTCCTGCCAGACGTACTCGACGCCGACCCAGCCCCGGTAGTCGGCGGCGTCGAGCGCGCGCAGCACGCCCGCGTAGTCGATGACGTTCTCCGTGAACTTGACCTGCAGCCGCCCCTTCGCCGCGCCGCGGGCATGGAAGTGGGACGCGTGCGGAACCAGCTTCTCCGACTCGCTGTCAGGCAGGCCGTCGCGGGTGAAGTGGGTGTAGTCCAGGGTCAGGGTCAGCCCCGGCGTCATCTCCACCAGCCGCAGCGCGGCGTCCGGATCCGGGACGATGGAGCCGACGTGCGCCTCGACGCTGACCGTGACGCCGGTGGCGGCCGCCCGTTCGAGGCGCCACGACAGCTCCTCGGCGGCGCGCGCCAGCGACGTTTCGGCCGATTCCCCGTCGAACTCGATCCCCGGCAGGATGGTCATGTGGCTGGTCTCGCAGAGCTGCACGAACTCCAGCGTGCGCTCGAACAGGTCGCGCGAGCCGCGCCGCTCGGCGGCGTCGGGGTGGTTCACGGTCATGGTGTCGAAGCCGGCGGTCTGCAGGAAGATATCGGCGATCGCCAGCCCCTTGTCGGTCACGCGCGCGACCAGGTCGGCCGAGGACGCCCCGGGGTCGGCCAGCACGTGGCTGGGGTACAGGTGCGATCGGTCCTCGAACAGACCGATGTCGACCCCGGTCAGCCCCAGCATGGCGATCAGCGTCAGCGAGTCGTCATGCGACAGCAGGGGAAAGGTGAAATCCGCGCCGGCCAGTTTCAGTTCGATGCGGACAGTCTACCCCAGGTCGCCCTCGCGTGCATCACCCCGCATTGCCTCATCAAACATCCACACGAACGAGAACCGGTGCCTCATCGAAA
>JAPPNY010000076.1:24341-67858 GCA_028818385.1 Spirochaetaceae bacterium | reverse complement strand
GTGCCGCGCGCCATGCTGACGGTGAGCACCAGCCTGCTGGACTTCGACCTGTTCGGGGAGCTGGAGGCCAGCCTGGGCTCGGACCGGCGCTTCGTGGAGCCGGCCGACCGCGGCCCCGACACCCCGCACGGGCTGCGCGCCGTGCGCAACACGGACGATCCGTTCGCGGCCGCCACCGGCGGGCTGCGGTACACCTACCGGCCGGAGGAAGGGGACTGGTCCGCGACCTTCGCCGGCCAGTACCTGTGGAACGGCGAAGGATACGAGGACGCGGCGGTCCTGCGCGACAACCGCCGCGGCGTCATGAAGCTGCTGGATGCCGGCGACCTGAGCTTCGGCGACCTGGTCTACCCCGGCCGGCACTACGCGGCGGCGTCAGCCAGCGTCGGACTCGGCCGCACCGCGGACTGGTCGATGGGCGTGTTCTGGCTCTCCAACCTGAGCGACGGCTCGGCGCGGGTGTCGCCGTCGGTCACCTTCCGGCCGGCGGACCGGCTCACCCTGCGCGCCGCCGCCTCGGTCACCTATGGCGAAGAAGGGGCGGAGATGACTCCGTTCGGCACCCGCGTCGGCGCCTCCCTCACCGCCACCCTCGGCTCAGGGAGATTCTGACCCTTCGTGGGTCACCCATCTTGCCGGCCAGCAGAGCCGTGTACGAAGGAGAGGCTCCAACGATCCCCGCTGTATTCGATAGTGCCGATCAGGGACTCGTGCGACGACGTGATGGTGATCCTGAACGCGTCAAGGCCGAGAGTCTGCCGCAAGCCATGTGCCCAATGATGTGCGATGTCGGCCAATTGATCGATGTTGAGCACGACGGCAGCGTCAGCGTTGACTGTGAAGGAAAAAACGTCGTCTTCAGAGTAGCCGCTGACGGCGGCGAATCCGGGTTCGAAGAACCGCTCGCACAACTCCAGCAGGTCGAAAAAATCCTTCCAGGTCGGCGCCTGTGCCGACCCGCACGGCACCGTTTCAAGGTCGTTGCCGTCGGTTTGGGTACGGGGACCGAGGAGAAGGTCGGTGGTCGAGTCCTCCAGGAGTCGTCGCGGGTCTTCGGAGCCGAGCCACGGCATCCGGTCCGGGCGGATGCCGTGACGCAGGAGTGGATGAATCAGGAAGTAGCGGGTGCCGAGGTCGCCGTCGCGCAGGAGCGGATGACTCAGGGAATGGCGGGTGTCATCGACGTTGTGTTGGTCGTAGCGCAGGTCGGTGGTCAAGCCGTCGACGAGCTGTTGCGGGTTCGGGGAGGCGAACGCGGAGAACGGCATCATGGCAGCCGCGACGACGGCCAGAGCGATGCGCATCTTCATCATGGCCCCTCGATGTGGAGTGTACGTCTACGGTTCGGGCTCGGCGAGCATAGCGCCGGCGTCGATGCGGGAGCGGGTGGCGGCCAGCGCTTCGCGGAGTTCGTCCGGGTCGGGCAGGTAGCCGACGCCGGGCCGCAGGAAGTACAGCGTGGCGGCCGGCGCGTGGCCGACCGCCTGCTGCAGGGCGGCGGCGTAGAGGGCGACCTGGCCAAGGTAGGGGGCCGCCGCCCGCTTGAGCCGCCCGCGCGTCACGTCGTCGGTCTTGAAGTCGACCAGGTGCCAGCGGCCCTCGTGCTCGTAGGCCAGGTCGATGGTGCCGTGCACGGGGGCGCCGTCCCAGTACCAGCCGAAGGGAAGCTCGAAGTGGGCGCGCGTGCCGGGGCTGCGCAAGGCCTGCGCCAGCTCGCTGCCGTCGAAGCGGTCGAGCATCACATCCACCTCGGCCATCGCGCGCAGCGCAGCGGGGTCGCCCGTGGAGGCGTGCAGGCGTCCGAGCAGGGGCCTCAGTTCCGGGCGGGTCCCGGTGGTGAACCAGACCCGGATCGCCTCGTGCGCGAGGGTGCCCCGCACCAGCGCCAGCCCGTCGCCATGGCCCGCGGATCTGGCGGATCCGGAGAATCCGACAGGCGCGGACGGCGGGCGCAGCGAAGTGACCGGGGTGCTTGCGCGCAGCGGGATCACCGCGGGACGGTCGACCAGCGGCGCGTCCACCGTCCGCTCATCGGAAGCCGGCGGCATCGCGACCTCCGCTGGCGGACCGGCGCGCGCGATCGTGCCTAGGTCGACCGGCGCCGGCTCGCGCATCTCCACCCGGGACGGGTCCATGCCGCGCAGCCCGTCCCGGCACATGGCCAACCAGCTCCTCTCTCGGCCGCCGTCATCGCCGCTCAGGTACAACCGGTCGGCGGCGCGCGTGGCGGCAACGTAGAGCAGCCGGCGGTACTCGGCGTCCTCCTCGCGCCGATCGAGATCGAGCAGGTAGCGATACAGCCCCGGACGCCGGCGGCGTTCGTCGGCCGAGGCGGCGTCCGCTTTCAGGGTGACGGAGATGCCGTCGTCGACGCGCCAGCGGATGCTGTCGTGGGTTTCCGGAGCCCGGACGTGCGCTTCGGGCACGAAGACGATCGGGAACTCCAGCCCCTTGGCGCCGTGGATCGTCAGCAGCCGCACCGCGTCGGTCCGGTCGACCACAGCCAGCCCTTCGCGGTCGACCAGCTCGTCGCGCCGCCGGCGCAGATAGGTGACCGTCTCGTCGATCGAGCGGCCGGCCAGCGTGCGCAGGATCGTCACCAGCTTGCGGATGTTGGCCAGCGCCTGCTCGCCGCCGCGCAGCGGCGCCCAGGCGGCCTCGAAGCCGGTCAGGGCCAGCGCGCGCTCGACGATCGCGTCCGGCGGCTCCAGCGCCGCGGCATCGCGCAGCTCCTCGAGCACCGCGGCGGCGTGCGTGCAGCGCCGCCGGGCGGCGCCGGCCACGCCGTCAGGTGGATGGGCGAGCACCCGCGTCCAGCTCCGATCCGCGGCGTGGCAGGCCTCAAGCGTTCGGTCGTCGATCATGAACAGGGGCGAGCGCAGCGCGCCGACCAGGGCGATGTGGTCGTCCGGCTCCGAGAGCCATGCCAGCAGGTTGGTCAGGTCGCGGACCTCCTGCCGGGTGAAGAACCCGGCGCCCGCGGGCGTGACGTACGGCACGCCGTGACCCTCCAGCGCCTGCTCGAAGACGTGCACGTTGGCCAGCCGGCGCAACAGGACCGCCACGTCACGCGGGGTCGACGGCCGCTCGCACCCCCGGCTTCCGTCCCACACGGCGGCGCCGCCGTCGAGCAGCGCGGCGATCTCGCCCGCTACCACGTCGGCCTCGACCCGCCGGGGGTTCGCGGCCGCGGGGCGGGCGGTGCGGGCGGGGGCCGGGGCGACGGGTTTCAGGGTGAGGGGCGGGCGGGCGCGCCGGGCCGGGCCGCGGCCCGACATGGGCTGCATGCGCACGCTGCCCGGGCCATCGGCGCCGGCCTCGAACACGCGTTCGAAGAGCGCGTTGCACACCGACACCATTTCGTCGTGGGTCCGAAAGGACTGCGTCAGGGCGCGGACCGAGCCGCCGGCGCGGCCGATCTCCTCCTCGTAGCGGTTGAAGTGGGCGACGTCGCTTCCGCGGAACCGGTAGATGGACTGCTTGGCGTCGCCGACCAGGAACCGCTGCGGCCCGCTGCCGTTGCCGCCGGTGAGCAGGCGCAGCAGGCGGACCTGCGTCTCGTTCAGGTCCTGCGCCTCGTCCACCATGACGTGCCGGAGCCTCGCGCGGTAGCGGGCGGCGATCTCCGGGTGGCGGTCCAGGAGGCGGATCGCCTCCAGCTCCAGGTCCAGGTAGTCGCATGCCGACAGCTCGGCCTTGCGCGTCCGGTAGCGGCGGCAGGCGTCCTGGAACAGGGCCTGCAGCGCCGCGGCCACCCGCAGGGCGTCCGCTTCGTACGCCTCCCAGCGGGGCGCCTCCTGCAGGCGCCTGGCGGCTTCGCGGACCGACTTCAGGTGCTCCTTGACGAGTTTCACGTCCTCCCAGTTCTTCTGACTGCCCACGTTGACCTTGATCAGGGGCCCCTGTACGGCGAGCGCCTCGGCGAGCCGGCCGGGGTCCTCGGGAAGCGGATCGCCAAGCGCGTCGAGGAGGCCCCCGACCTGCTGCGCCAGCTTGTCGGCAGGCGCGGCTCCCGCGTGGGCGCGGCGGAGGTCGGCGACCAGGCGTTCCAGCTCGGGCCGCTCCGCGTCGACCGCGTCGCGCAGCGAGGCGTCGAGCAGCCGGCGAACGTGGCGGGACCAGTCATCGACGGTCGAGCCGGCCAGCCGGCCGAACGCGGTCCGGACCTCGTCGCGGCGCTCGATCATCCGCGGGAGCTGCTCGCTCAGCGGGAACACGTCCAGCTCCCGTATCGCCAGGGCGCGGCCGTCGTCCGCCTGCGCCGCGTCCTCCAGGGCGTCGAGTGCGGCGCCGATCCGCTCGTATTCCGCCTCGTCGTCGGGCAGGATGCGCGCCGCGGCGATCGCCCCGGCCGCCACGGGATGCTCGCGCAGCACCTGCAGGCACAGCGCGTGAATGGTGCCGATCACGGCCTGATCGATGTCGGGGAGATGGCCGGCCAGCTCCGGCCGGCCGCGCACCTCGCGCCGCACGCGCTCGCGCATCTCGGTCGCGGCGGCGTCGGTGAAGGTGACTGCGGCGATCTCGGGGATGCGGCAGTCCGCGAGCAGCGCGACGTAGCGCTCGACCAGCACGCGGGTCTTGCCTGAGCCGGCACCGGCGGACACCAGGATGTCGGCGTTGCGGTCGGCGACCACCGCCGCCTGTTCGCGGGTCAGCTCTTCCATCGGCTGAACTGGTTGACGCGGCAGACGTGCTGGAAGGCGCAGTACCAGGGACAGGGCTGCACGTTCGGGCTGACCCGGAAATCGCCGGACTCCACCGCCGCGCGCACCTCGCCGGCGCGCGTCACGACGCCGTCGATGAGCTCGCGGTCGGCGGGATCGTCCGAGTCGAGCTGCCACTGCGCGTGGCGTGCGCGCAACCAGGCATAGCGGGCGATCACCCGCCCGGCCTGCTCCCGCTCCCGCGCCAGGTACGCGTACAGGGGAAGCTGCACCCTGATGTCGCCGTCCAGTTCCCTGCGGCTGATGGAGCCACCCGTCTTGTAGTCCACGACCACCGCCAGGCCGGAGGCCGCGTCCAGGCGGTCGATCTTGGCTCCAACCGCGAGCGGCGGTTCCAGCGGCAGCGCGGACTCGATCCCGGTCTCGGTGCCGAGCAGCGCGGTGACTCCGTCCGCGGCGCACCGCTCGGCTTCGGCTCGCAACAGATCCTCCAGCCGCTCCAGCGCCGGCTCGCGCTCGATCCGCCACAGCCCCACCCGGCCGAACCCGTGCTCGTCCGGGGCCCGCTCCCAGATCCTCTTGCCGCTGGTATGGAGGCGTGCGACGGCGCTGCCGACCGTGTCCGGCGTGAGCGGCGTGTCGGTGGCGTTCAGGTCCGCGAGTGCGTCCTGCAGCATCGCGTGCATGACCGTGCCGCGTGTCGCCGCGTCGGCGGAGTCCTGCTCTTCGTCCAGCTCGCGGAGCCGGAGCGCGTACTGCCCGAAGAACTGGAAGGCGCAGGTGCGGTAACTCTCGAGGCGTGTCGCGCTCCACACGGCGCGCGCGTCGGTCAGCTCGGGACGCAGGCCGGTGCCGACCGCCCCCTCGAACTCGCCGGCATGGACGAACGAGCGCCGTCGCTGCTCCACCTGCGCGGCGACGCGCACGACCGCCCACGCGGGACCGGCATCCGGCCGCGCGCGGCTGCCGCGGCTCCAGGCGCTGGTGCAGGCGATCGCCAGCTCCCGCCGCGAGGCGGCCTGGGCCGGCGCGGGCGCGCCGGTCTCGTCCGCCCGGTCGCCGGCGGCGTCGTCGAAGTAGAGCGATGCGGCCACCTGCCGGCCGCGCTCGTCCAGCCGCGTCCGCCATGCGGTGAGCGCCGTGTCGGCGCGGCTGCGCACGGACAGCCACAGCTCGTCCTCGGTCGGCTCCGGAGGCGGCGGCAGCTCCAGGCCGGCCGCGGCCAGCGCCTTGCGCGCCTCCCGCGACAGCAGCAGCGGTGCCGACCGTGACGCGGGGAACTCGCCTTCCACCAGGCCACCCGCCTCCAGGTGGCCCAGCCGCAGACCCGACAGCGCGCCCATCGGCGCCAGGAGCACGCCGCCCGCTTCGCGCAGGATCGCCGCCGGCGCCTCCATGCGCGCCAGGAGACGGTCCACGAACGCCGCGAAGGACACCGGCCCCTCCCGCACGGCGTCGTCCGCGGCAGCGATGTCGTCCAGGTGCCCGCGGAGCGCATCGATCTCGGCGATGAGTCCCGGTTCGGTACGGACGACGGCGCGGATGAGCGGCGGCTGGCCGAACAGCGCGGCCTTCACCTGCCGCGCGTGCGCGCCGGCGGACGCGGGCGGCGGCTCCAGGAATGCATAGAGGTACGAGAGCACGGCGGATAGGCCGCGTGCCTCCAGGCCGGGGAGGGTCGGTCCCCGCTCAGGCTCGCCGCCGGTCCCGTCGGGCGAATCCTGTTCGTTCTTCACCGCAAGCACCGCCAACCGGTCCAGCGCGTCGCGTCCGGCCCAGAGATGATGCTGCCGCCCACGGCGAGCGATGCGGGTGACCTTCCACGGGTCGAGTCCGAAGCGGCGCCGGTCGATGAAGCCGCTTCCAAGCACCGTGATCAGGTCGCGGAGCCGCCACCCCTCTGCCGGCAGGCGCAGCAGCCGCCGCACCCAGACGCCGAGCGGCCGATTGGCGAGCGGCTCGCCGGCCACGGGATCCAGCGGCAAGTCGTACTCGGCGAACACCTGCCGCGCCAGGCCGAGGATCGGGCCGAGCCGGCGGAAGGTCACCCCGCAATCCGACGGCCGCAGGCTGCGGTCATCGGTGAGCCGGCGCTTGATGGCGCGGGCCATGGCGCGCAGTTCCGCCTCGCGATCGGCGGCAACGCACCCCTGCATCCGCGGCGCCGGCGCGCGCCCGCCGGAGCGTTCGATGACCGCATCCGGGAGCAGCCCGCCCAGGCGCTCGTACGAGTGGCGGGCGCGCTCACCGGCGTCGGGATCGAACGCGAGCAGAAGGTCGCGGTTGCGGGCCAGCGCGGCCAGCAGGCGGAGCTCACCGCCGTGAAAGAACCGGAAGCCGTCGACGATCACCAGGAACGGCAGTCCGGCCGCGTCCGGGGCAGCCGCGGCCGCGGCGGGCAGCGCCGCCGGCGCGAGCCACCCGTGCTCCTCCAGCTCGCGGCGCCAGGCTCCGTAGATGGCCGCGACCGCCGCGAGCTGCGGGTCGCCGGTGGCGGCGGCGGCCGCGGTGAAACGGTCCGCGAAGACATCCTCGGCCAGCAACTCATCCACCGCCGCCCACAGCAGCGGCAGCGCGGCCGCCGCGCCCAGGGGCGCGAAGTGCGCGGCGGCTCCGGATGCGATCTGCCGGTACGCGACGCTGCCGAGCAGCTCGCGCGAGGCGCCGATCGAGGCGGTAGCGGTCCCGGTGTGGAGCCTGCGGGCCACTCCGCGTGGCGTCTCCACCTGCAGGTCGAGCGCCACGCCGCACAGCGCCAGCAGCCGTCGCCGGAACTGGTCGCCGTGCCGGACGGTCGGCACCACCACCAGAGTGGCCGCGAACGGGTTCTCCCGGTAGCGCTCCGCCGCCCGCCGGAGCAGGGCCTCGGTCTTCCCGGAGCCGGCTGGCCCGACGATCAAGGTGGGATGTGCGATGGCCGCTATCGTATCGTGCCGGGGCCAGGAGTACAGATACATGACTCTGTACCCTTGTATGAGTTCATGGCTAAAGGGGAGGAATGCGGATGGCACAGGACGCGACGCGGAACGTGCAACAGCGTCATGCGCTGGCGGCGTACGTGGAAGGCTACATCAGCATCGGCAAGCTCGCGGAAGCGCTCGGCATGCACATCCTCGATCTCAGGCGGTGGCTCTCCGAGCACGGCATCAAGCAGAACACGGCGATGTCGGCCGATGACCACCTGAATGCCTGAGCGGCCGTCGAGGCGCTTCGTAGTCGGGCGGGCGTCAACCTCTCTCCCGCACCAGCCGCAGATAGTGCGGTTCGTCTCGGCACTCCAGCGCCGCCTGGACCAGTGCCGCGGTGGAGACGCCCTCCAGCTCGGCCAGGCGGCGGCGCAACGCAGCGGACACCGGCAGGCCACTGGTCGTGAACACCTGCAACACCGCCACGGCCTGCGTCTCCCTTCGGCCTTCCATGCGCTCCGCGGCCAGCAGGGGGTCGTCATCCGGCCCGGTGCCCTCCGCGGCGCCCAGCGTTCGCGCCACTCGGCGCAGTGCCGCCATGGTGGCGTGCGACAGCTCGGCCTCGTTCAGCGCTCGGTGGATCTCCCGCGACGTCCAGCCCGGAAACGCCCGGCTGCTCGGCTCGGTACGAAAGCGCCGGTCATCCAGCGCGTGAATCGTCAGGCCGGGTCGCAGGCCCGCAGGACGGCTCGGCGACGCCGTGTCGGGCACCTCCACCCAGACCTCGGGAAAGCCCCACGACTCGTAGAGGGCGAGCTTGCCGCGGCGTACGTCGGTGGTGTTGTCCACCTCCAGCACCACGTCCGGCAACGCGTCGCTGCCGACCTCGATCGCGGCGCCCCACGGCCGCGTCGCGCGCGGGTGTAGATACACGGTCTGGTCGGCCTCCAGGATGCGCAGGTGATCGCCGTGGATGTCGCGCACCAGGAGGTCCGCGGCACCGAAGGTCTCGATCGGCGAGCCGCGCAGGTGGGCGATCGTCGTCAGCAGCCGTGCGAGGCGCTGCCCCGGCAGCTCGTGGTAGGTGCTGATCGGCTCGCACACCATGGCGATCTCCGTGGCGGCGTCCCAGTACTCGATGCGGCCCTCGTAATCGGAGATCTCCGCGCGCGGGATGCGTAGCGGCCGGCAGCCGGGGAACTCCAATGACTCAGGCGCCGGGTGCTCGCCCGGCGTCGTGACCGTGGCAGCGCTGCGCTCAACCATGGAGTGATGCTACCACTTGCCGGACGGGCAGCGGCGCCGCCCGGTGTGGGCATCCGCCGTGGTCGCCGGCCGCGCGGGGGTGGGTTACGCTGAAGCTGCGATGGACGACACGGGACGCGAACACACCGGCCTGTTTCCGCTCCTGGGGCGGCCGCTGATCATGCCGAGGGAGCAGCGCGACCGCGTCGCGGAGCGGTTTCCGCCGGCGCCGGCGGCGGACGAGCGCAGCTTGGTGGGCCGGCTGGCTCGCCTGAAGCGGCAGGCCAACGGCCGGGAGCCGTTCGTCTTCGACGAGGTGATGGAGCTGGCCTACCGCCCCGGTCCCGGCCTGAGCTTCATCGACAACACCTTCGTCGAGCACGACGGGCGCCTGTGGAACTTCCACATCACCGGGTCGCCCGAGGACCTGGAGAAGGCCGACCCGCGCATCCGCAAGCTCGCCTACGAGTACACCGGCTACGCGGTCGGCAGCGGCCTGTTCGACCTGGAGTACCGCGGACTGATCCTGAGCACGCCGCAGGGCGAGTGGGACTGCGTCGCCACCGGCGTGCCGGTGAACATCCACCCGTACGCGGGCGGCTTCGCCTGCGTCACCACTGGCGTGGGCATGCAGGGGACGCGCTGCGGCGTCGCGTTCTCCACCGATCTGCTCGACTGGTGCTACCATGAGCGCAATCCCGTGCTGCCGCCCCCGCCATGGGCCGAGCCGTACGGCGCCTGCAAGGACAGCCACATCCTGCGCATCGGCGACACCTACCACATCTACTACATCGTCACCGCGAAGCTGGGCTACTCGGCGATCGCCCTGGCGACCACCACCGACTGGGACCGCTTCGAGCTGGCGCCGGAGCCGGTGTTCCTGTTCCCGGCCGGCCTGCGCGGCACCGGCGGCTGCGAGTCGCCGTGCGTGCTGGAGCGCGACGGCGTCTTCCACCTGTTCTTCTGCAACGGCCCCGGCACCTGGCACACGATCAGCGACCGGCCCGACCGGTTCCCGGGCACCAACGGCATTTACCTGGTCGGACCGTTCGTCGCCGCCGAGGTGTTCCGCTTCGCCGGCCGCTGGTGGCTGTCGAGCACCCGCAAGGAAGACCTCCGCCGCAAGGACCGCCTGCGCGGCATCAGCCACCACGGCGACGTGGACGACGAGCGCCGCAACTTGGCCGGCATGTACGTCGCCGAGCTCACCTGGGACGGCGACTTCCCGGTGCTCAGCCGCCCGACCTGATCCTCAAGCCCATGGGGGCTGGTCGCAGCCGCGGAATGGGTAGTGGTCGCCGGGGCGGAAGCGGGGCCAGGGCGGGTAGGTGTTGATACCCTCGACGGCGCTGCCGCGGCAGAGGTACGCGGGGTGGTCCTCGCGCAGGATGCGCGTGGTGGTGGGTATGTAGCGCAGGGTCAGGCCGATGCGGCGCCGCTCCGACCGGTTGGCCTCGGAGCCGTGGATGATGTACGGATCGTGCAGGGAGACGCCGCCGGCCGGCACGACCACGTCGACCGCGTCCGCTTCGTCCACGTCCCCGTCGAGCTGCGAGCTCAGGACGTTCGGCGCGTCCTCGGTCCGCCGGTGCTGGTGCAGCCGGCGGGTCCGGTGCGAGCCGGGAACGACGCGCATGCAGCCGTTCTCGGGCGTCGAGTCGTCCCCGGCCAACCAGATGGTGATGACCTCCATCGGCTCCAGCGGCCAGTAGTTGCCGTCCTGGTGCCAGAGCACCGGCTGCCCGCTGCGGGGCGGCTTGCTGATGTAGTGCGCGGCGAACAGCGCGATGTCCGGCCCCAGGAACGGCTCGATCACGTCGATCAGCCGGGCATCCGTGCACAGGCGGATCCAGAACGGATCGTCCACGATCAGGCGGTGGTGGAACTGCTCGGGCCGCACGTCGGGGTGCCGGCGCTCCAGCCACTCGACGTGGCCCTGCACCTCCGCGACCAGCGCCGGGTCGATCACCCGCGGGATCACGACGTAGCCGTCCTGCTCGTACCGGCTGACGACCTCTCCGTTTGTCATGGCGCGATGGTGCGCCGCCCTCGTCACGACGTGCAACGCGGCGCCCGCCGGGCTGATAGACTCAGCGGCCATGTGCCGCAGCATTCGTCCGCTCCACAACTTCGCGCCGCCGGCGACCGCCGAGGAGATGCACGCGGCGGCGCTGCAGTACGTGCGCAAGATCAGCGGCGCCACCCGGCCGTCCAGGGCCAACGCCCGGGCCTTCGAGCGCGCCGTCGACGAGGTCGCGCTCGCCACGCGGCGGTTGCTTGACGCGCTGGTGACCACGGCGCCGCCGCGCAACCGCGAGGTCGAAGCCGCCAGGGCGCGGGAACGTGCCGCGCAGCGGTTCGGCCCGGCCGTCGCCCGGACGGCGGAACGGCATCCATGACGCCGGCCGCTCCCACCGTCGCGGTCGCGGACCTGGAGGTGTCGGTCGACGACCTCGACCTGCAGCGCGCCGCCGCCATCTTCGACGAGCACGGCTGCTTGGTGGTGCGCGGCCTGATGCGCGCGCACGCGGACGCGATGTACCGCGACGTCATGGCCACGGTAGACGACGCGATCGCCGACCTGGACCGGGCGTGGCAGGTGCCCGAGGGCTGGGTGGTGCCGAACGGCAGCCTGTTCCTACCGGCGCCCGATCACTACGATCGGGACAAGCAGATCATGGTGGTCGGCATCGACTACACCACCAGCGCGGCCTTCCTGGCAGCCGCCCTCGATCCCACGTCCCTCGACGTCGTGGAGGCGATCGTCGGCCCCAACATCGAGCTGTTCGGCCAGGGGCAGTCGCTGGTCAAGGAGCCGGTCGGCGGCCACCCCAAGCACCTCCACCAGGACTCCGCCTACTTCGAGCACCGCCACCGGGGGCCGGTGGCGATCCTCAGCTACACGATCGACACCGACCTGCGCAACGGCGCCCTGCACGTGGTGCCGGGCAGCCATCGCCTGGGACAGCTTCCGCACGTCGACACCTTCTCCCACCTGGGGCTGGACGAGCACGAGTGGCCGTGGGAGAAGGCGGTCCCCGTCGAGGGGTCGGCCGGCGACTCGATCTTCTTCAACGTGAAGACCGTGCACGGATCGAAGCCCAACTACGGCGACGAGCCGCGGCCGGTCTTCATCATCCGCTACCGCGACCCCGAGGACTACACGATCGTGCGCGCCACCCGCACCGAGGTGCGGGCCGAGGCGGAGAAGCAGGCCGCCGAGGCGACCCGCGCGGACGATCAGCGCGGGCTGATGGTGCGCGGCTTCCGCCACACCGACTCGAAGAGCGCCGTGCAGCGCTCGTCGCCGCCCGCGTGATGGCTGAGCGGCCGACCGCGTCCGAGCGGTTCTTCTTCGACACCAACGGGTACCTGCTGCTGGAAGGGGTGCTGGACGCCGATCACGTCGGCCGGCTGCGCGCCGCGCTGGAAGGGGCCGTGGAGCGCCGCCGCGAACTGGCGCGCGCCGGCGAACAGGTGTTCCGCGTCAACCAGGATCTGGAGAACGGCACGCGCATCTTCTACCTGCTGGCCGAGGACGACCTGTTCCTGGACATGATGGACCTGCCGGCGGTGATGCCCTATGTCACCGGGCTGTTCAACGAGAAGCCGCACTTCCACGCATCCGACGCCTTCTGGGAGCATGGCGCCAGCGGCCACGGAGCCGGCTGGCACATCGACGGCGCCGACAACGGCTACCGCGGGCTCGGGCCTTACATCCCCCTGCTCCAGCTCAAGATCGCCTACTTCCTCTCTGACATGAGCACCCCCGACCAGGGCAACCTGACCGTGGTGCCGGGATCGCACCGCGCGCGGGTGGCTCCGGACGAGCGCGACCTGCGGGGGTTCGAGTCGCTGCCGGGCGCGGTGCAGCTCTGCTGCCCGCAGGGCTCCTGCGTGATGTTCCACAACGCCCTCTGGCATACGAGGGGACCCTCGCGCCGCGACGACGGCGAGCGGATCATCCTCTACTACGCCTATGAGCACCCCTGGATGGCGGCCAGCCCCGAGCCCACCTCCTATCCGCCGGCCTTCTATGCCGGGCTCTCGCCCGCGCGCCGGATGTTCTTTCACCCGGTGGTGCTGCCCGGGGACTGAACCGGCTCAGCTCCCACCGCGACCGACACCCGGATCAGTCCCGAGCCGCCGCAGGTCCGCGGGGGTCGCCGGCACCTCCAGCACCTTGTCGCGCGCATGCCGGCCGCGGATCAGGCTCACCCGGCTCGGGGCGACCCCGAGCGCCTTGGCCACCAGGCGCACACACGCCACGTTGGCGGCACCATCCACCGGCGGGGCTGTCACCCGAACGAGCAGCCGGCCCCGCTCGTCAAAGCCGGCGAGCGCATCCCGCGCCGCCCTGGGCGTGAGCCGTACCGGCAGTCGCGCCATCCTGCGACTACCAGGCGATGCGGCGAACCTGGTCGACTTTGTCGAAGTGCTCGTCCCGGCTCACGATCGGCAGGCGATGCTGGCGGGCCAGCGCCGCGATCCAGCAATCGTTGGCCGGGATCGGCGTGCCGGCCATCCGCAACTCGGTACGCACGGCAGCGTAGTGGTCGATCGTCCGCAGATCGAGCGTCAGGACTTGGGCTCGGCTGAGGAACCGCTGCAGCCAGACTTCCAGCTCGGACGCCGAACGCGATTGCCTGATGCCATAGGTGAACTCTCCCAGGCTGATCAGCGTCACGACGACTCGACGCGCGTTGCGGAGTCTGGCGACCAGTCGCGCGTCCTTCCCTGCAAGCGAGGACAGCGCATTCGTGTCCAGGATCACCGCCACATCTCGGGATCGATCGGACGGAAGCCGGGGCCGCTCAACGCTTCGTTCAACTCCACGATGGATTTCGAAGAGACGGGCGGAAGACTCAGGGCCCAGTCCGCCCATGACGAAGAGTCCGGCTCTTCCTCTGTCAAGGCACGCTCGATCGAGACCTCGATGAAGCGACTGAGTGGCTCGCCGCGCAGCGCGGCCCTGGCCTTGGCTCGACGCAACACGTCGTCACGAACCTCGATGGTTGTCTTCATGGACCATAAATACGGGATTTCCGTATTCATGTCCATCCTGGCGTGTCAGGTCACGGGCGCACCGCATCGCATGACACAGGGGTTGTACCGACCGTCCGGGCGGACGATATTCTCAGGTGAGAGTCCGTCACCGGGACCCGCCGGCGACGGCATGCATCGGGCATACGCAGTAGAGGAGTAGAACGTGGCAAAGAACGCCCCGACAACTGCCGCCAAGACCATCCAGCAGCCGGCAGCGCCGGCCGAGCTGTTCCGCAACAGCGCAATCCCGTACATAGCCGTCGCTCTGGCGCTGGCCGGCGCCGTGCTCGGCTTCCTCCTGACCCTCGGCTACTACCACCACACCGTCCTGGGAGCGGCTACCGGCTGCGCCATCAACTCCTACGTGGACTGTGACCGCATCAGCGCGTCGCCGTTCGCGGCCATCGGCGGCGTGCCGATTTCCGCGTTCGGGCTGGGGATGCACGCCGCCGTGCTGGCGGCGCTGGTGGTGGCGCACTTCAGCACCCGCGTCCGCCAGGGGCTGGTCGGCGGCAGCGCCGTCCTGGCGCTGGCCGCGACGGCGGTGTCGGTGGTGCTGGCAGTGATCTCCTTCTTCGTCATCAGGGCGCTCTGTCTGTACTGCACGGCGCTGCAGCTCGTGAACCTGGCGCTGGCAGGGACCCTGGTGTTCGGCCTGGCCGGCGGCGCCGAGCGGCTGAAGCGGGCGGTGAAGTCGATCGCCGGCCCCGCAATCGGGCCCGGAGTCATGGCCGGCTGCATCGGCATCGTCGTGGCGGTGGCCGCGACCTGGGGCCTGTCCTCGGGCGCGGAGCGGCAGCTTCTGGAACAGCAGATATTCGAAGCGCGCGACTCGCAGCGGCTTGCCGACCGCTACTTGGCATTCAGGCGCTTCGAGTTCGAGTTGAGCGACAGCCCGCAACTCGGCGATCCTGACGCGCCGGTTACCCTGGTGGTCTTCGCCGACTACAACTGTCCGGCCTGTCACTACTTCGACCCCAGGATCGTCGAGGTGGCAAACGCATTCGCCGAGGCACGGCTGGTCTACAAGTTCTACCCGCTCGACGGCACCTGCAACCGGTCCATGCCGAGCACCAGCCGCAGCAGTTCCTGCGCCGCCGCGGCGGCCGCCTACGTCGCGTATCAGGAAGGAAAGTTCTGGGAGTACAACGACACGCTGTTCGCGAACTTCCAGCGGTACGGCCCGAACCGTCTGGTCGACTATGCCCAGAAGGTGGGCGTGAGCGATCCCGAGCTCGCCCGCACCGCCCTGGACGACCGGAAGGTGCGCGCCAAGATCGAAGCCGACATCGCAGAGGCGGGCCGAGCCGGCCTGACCGCCACGCCGACGCTGTTCATCAACGGCCGCCAGTTCCTCCGCGCCCGCGTGCCGTCGAACCGCGACGAATTCTCGATCATTCGCTCGCTGATCGTCGAGGCCCGCGGCGGCTGAGGTGCGCGAGCGAGCGGACGCGGTCGCTGCAGCTCTCGACGCCGGCGTCGACGCGTTGCTCTGCCTGCACGGCGAAGGGTTGCCGCGAACCGACGTCCGCTACCTGAGCGGCTTCTCCGGCAGCTCGGCCGCCCTGCTGATCGCCCGCGGCCAGCGCGTGCTGCTCACCGACGGACGCTATCAGGAACAAGCCCCCGCCGAGTGCCCGGACTGGGAGGTGGAGATATTCCCCGCCGGAGGAAACCCTGCCGAGATGATCGGCGAGTCCTGCCGCTCTCGGGGCTTCTCGCGGGTCGGGTACGAGCCGGAGGGCGTCACCGCCGGGATGCTGGACAGGCTCCGGGATGCCGGAAGCGCCTGCTTCGTGCCGGCCGAAGGACTGGTACAGGAACGGCGCCGGTGCAAGAGGCCGGAGGAGATCGCCAGTATCGAGTCCGCCGCACGCATCGTCGACGCCGCGCTGGACGCGACGGCCCGCCTGGCGCGCGCCGGAGCGGCCGAGCGCGACATCGCGCTGGAGCTCGAGCTGCAGATGCGGCGCCGCGGCTCGGAGGAGGCGGCCTTCCCGACCATCGTGGCCGCAGGCCCCCACAGCGCGCTCCCGCACGCGCTGCCGACCGACCGCCGGCTCGCCGCCGGCGACCTGGTGTGCATCGACTGCGGCGCCACGGTGGGCGGCTACCGCAGCGACCTCACCCGCGCCTGGGTGGTCGGCGAGCCCGACGCCGAACAGCGCCGCGTGCACGCCGCGGTGCTGCGGGCGCACGACCGGGCGCTCGCGCTGGTGGGTCCCGGGGTCGTCAGCGACGACCTCAACGACGCCGCGCACGAAGAGCTTACGGCCGCGGGCATCGGCGACTGGTGGCGGCACGGGGTCGGCCACGGCGTCGGCCTCGACATCCACGAGGCGCCGAGCCTGCGCGTCCAAGCCGGGAACGAGCTTGCCGCCAGTGACGTGGTGACGATCGAGCCCGGGGCCTACCGGGCGGGATGGGGCGGGATCCGGGTCGAGGACCTGGTGCTGGTGACGGAAACCGGCGCGCGCACGCTCAGCGCCGCGCCGACCGCCCTGCGGGTGATCGGTTGAGGGCGATCGGCTGAGTCAGGCGATCACGATCTGGATGCGGTGCCCTGACTCCTCGTCCTGATAGTCCAGGATGTCGCACGGCTCGCCCGTCCGCAGCGCCTCGCGGATGCGGTTGATGTCGACGCCGTGCTCGCCGAGCACGGCCGCATGGGGAAGATCCAGCAGCGGAAGCGCGAAGCGGGCAAGCTGCAGGGGCAGCACCAGCGTGACCACGTGGCCGTCCCCGCTGGCGAGCGCGATGCGCACCTGCACGTCATCGGTGGCGGCCGTCTCCGCAGGTGTCTCCGGGTGCTCTTCGGCCGCCTCCTGCTCTGGCTGATCCTGCGGCCCTTCCTGCTCTTCGCCGCCGAGCGCCATGATCAGCTTCGAGCCCTCGTCCGCGGAGATCGTGCCCTGCTCCACCATCCGCAGCACCTGCTGCCGCTCTTCGCTCAACGCCATCAGTCACCCCCTTCGATCAATGTAGCGCGCACGGGCCGGCTCGCCAAACCCCTCGTTCTGTGCGCCTCGCCTCATTCTGCAGTTCCCTGAGGTGTCAGCGCCGGACAGCTCCGGCCGAGTCACCGCTCCGTGGTACTGCTGGCGCTCCGTTTTGCCGAGGTGTCGCGAACTACGTATCATCCCGCATGATCGAGGATCACGAGCGTGTTCCGGGGGTGCCGGACGCTCGACTCTGGGACCTCGGATCAGTCGACTGATGAAGCGACACCGAGGACTGCTGGTCACGGATCTGGACGGCACCCTGCTTGGAGGTGACCGGAGGCTGCGCGACTGTGACCGCGCGGCGCTCGCCCGGCTGGGGCGGGAGGGAAGCCTGCGCGCCATCGCGACGGGGCGGCATCTGCACTCGTTCGGCATGGTCGAGCGCGAGCGCTTTCCGGTCGACTACGTGGTGTGCTCGTCGGGGGCGGGGATCTACGACATGCGCGATCGCCGGCTTCTGCGCTCTCACTCGCTGACCGCCGCGGAGACGGAGACGGCGGTGCGGGTGCTGGACGATTTTGACTTGGACTTCATGGTGCACCGGCCGATCCCGGACAACCACCACTTCCAATACCGGTGGTCGGGCCGGCCGAACGCCGACTTCCACGGACGGATGGAGCGGTATCGCGCGTTCGCGACGCCCCTCGACGGCGAGGTCGGGCCCAGCGCGCAGTTGGTGGCCGTGGTGCCGGCCGATCGCACGGAGCCGTCGAGCGACCAGGTCGCGAACCTGCTCCCGCATCTCACCGTTATCAGGGCCACATCACCGATGGACCATCGCTCGACCTGGATCGAGGTGTACGCGCGCGAGGTGTCCAAGAGCCAGGCGGCGGCGTGGCTGGCGGCGCGGCACGGCATCCGTCGCGGAGACGTCTGCGCGGTCGGCAACGACTACAACGACGGCGATCTGCTCGAGTGGGCCGGTGCCAGCTACGTGGTCGCCAACGCGGCGCCCGATCTGCGCGCCCGCCACGACGTGGTCGCCGCTGGTGGCCACTGCGGCGTCGCCGAGGCGATCGGGCGGTGGCGGGCCCGCTGAGGGTACAGGCCATGTCGCGCGGGCTCCCGCGATGCCGTGGGCGTTGGTTGGCACGGGTGATGTATATGGCTAATGTATACGCGGAGTTGACGATGACGAGAACACAGATCTATTTGACCGACGAGCAGAGGGACAGCCTCGGCAATCGGGCTGCACGCACCGGAAGACCCATGAGTGAGCTGATTCGAGAGGCCCTGGACGAGTACCTCGGACGCCACGCAGACGAGCGCCGGCGGGACGTGCTGCGAGCCGCCGCCGGTCTGTGGGCAGATCGAGGCGACCTCGCCGAGATGCACGGCGCGCGCGCCACACTGGACAGAGACCTTTCGCGATGAACCGCCTTCTCGTGGATACCGACATCGCGATCGATTACCTGCGCGGCGAGCGGGCAGCGGTCGCGTTTGTCCGGGAGCATGAGAAAGAGATCTCTCTGTCGGCGGTAACGGTGGCCGAGCTCTTTGCCGGTGTGAGGGAGGGCGATGAGACATTCGAGCTCGAGGAGTTCGTCCGCTTGTTTCCCGTGGTCCCGGTCGACCTGGAGATCGCGAAGACGGCTGGGCTCCATCGTCGCGACTTCGGGCCGTCCCACGGCACGGGTCTGGCTGATGGGATGATCGCGGCTACGGCGGACGGCCACGAACTGGAATTGAAGACGTTGAACACCCGTCACTACCCGATGTTTCGTCGCCTTCGCCCACCATACGTGCGACCTTCCTGAGGCCTGAGGGCGGTCGCGGCCGGCTACGTTGCGTCCGCGAGGCGCGCGGCTGGGAACTCGAAGCGCTCGCCCGGTTCCCCCGCGACGAAATGCTACAATCGAGCCGGCCCGGAGCCGAGAAACGAAGAGAGGCAGGTAACAAGAGATGGCTCCACGATCGAGCTGGAAGGCGTTCCTGAAGTTGAGCCTGGTGTCCGTGCCGGTGCGCGGATTCACGGCGAGCAAGTCGGGCGGCGACATCCGGCTGAACCAGTTGCACAAGGATTGCAACACCCGCGTCAAGTACCAGAAGGTCTGTCCCGAGCACGGCGAGCTGGCTTCCGACCAGATCGTCAAGGGCTACGAGCACAGCAAGGGCGAGTACGTCATCATCGAGGACGACGAGCTGGAGAAGCTGCGCACGCAGAGCGACCACTCGATCAACATCGAGGGGTTCATCCCGCCCGACGCGGTGGACCCGGTGTATCACGCGGGCCGCACCTACTACCTGGTCCCCGACGGCACGCCGGGGCAGAAGCCGTACGCGCTGCTGCACCGCGGCATGCAGGAGAACGGCGTGCACGCTCTGGCGCAGGTGGTGATCAGCGGGCGCGAGCAGATCGTACTGCTGCGGCCGATCGGCGACCTGTTGGGGCTCACGGTGCTGTATCACCACGCCAAGGTGCAGTCGTCCGAGTCGCTGCGCGAAGAGGTGGTCGACGTGGAGGTCACCGACGAGGAGCTGACGCTGGCAAACACCCTGATCGGCGCCTCCCGGATGCAGGACTTCGACCTGGCCTCCTACGACGACCGCTACCACACCAAGCTGACCGAGCTGATCCGCATGAAGGTGGAGGGGCAGGAGGTGGTCCAGGCCGAGGACGCGGAGGAGCCGAAGATCATCAACCTCATGGACGCCCTCAAGAAGAGCGTCGCCGAGGCGCAGAAGGCAGGCTCCACCGAGGAAGCCCCGGCCGCGGAGGCGTCGCCCAAGAGGATGGCGCCGAGCGCCGGCGCGCGCGGAGCCGCGGCGAAGAAGAAGGCGGTGTAGGCATCTGCCGGATCTGCCGCGTCTCATCGCCCCGATGCTGGCCACCAGCGGCACGCCGTTCGATTCGGCGGATCACCTGTTCGAGCTCAAGTGGGACGGGTTCCGCACCATGGCGCACGTCGAGCACCGCTCGCTGCGGTTGATCAGCCGTGGCGGCCGCGACGTGACCGCCCAATACCCGGAGCTCGCTCCCCTGGCCGCGCTGCCCGACGGCAGCGTGGTCGACGGCGAGATCGTCGCCCTGGACGCCGACGGCGTGCCCGACTTCGAGTCCCTGCAGCCGCGCGATCAGGCACGCGGTGCGCGCCGTGCCCAGGCACTGGCGGCGCGGCAGCCGGTCGGGTTCATCGCCTTCGATCTGCTCTACCGGGACTTCCAGCCGGTCATGGCGGACCCGCTGCGCGTCCGCCGGGAGCGGCTGCTGCAGCTCGATACCCCGGAACCGATGGTGATCTCGGAGGCGATCCCGACGGAAGGGCGCACGCTGTACGAGCGTGCGTGCGCGAGGGGCATGGAAGGGATCATGGGCAAGCGCCTGGACAGCCCGTACCGGCCCGGGAGGCGCTCGGACGCGTGGACCAAGGTGAAGCGGCGGCTGCACGCCCTGTGCGCGATCGTCGGTTACCTGCCGCAGGAGACCGGAGACATCCAGAGCGTCGCGGTGGCGATGGACCGCGACGGCGTGCTGACCTATGCCGGCCGGGTCGGCACCGGCTATGGCGAGGACGAGCGGCTGCGTCTTGCGCGCCTGCTGCGCGAGCGCGTGACCGATGATGCGCTGGTCGAGATGCCGGCCGGCGCTCTGGCCGTACGGCCCGGCCTCTACTGCGAGGTGAGCTTCGTGGAGCAGACGCGCGCCGGTGTCCTGCGGGCGCCGGTGTTCGAGCGGCTGATCGAGGAGGCGTAGCCATGGGCGAGGCGGTCGTGTCGCGGTTCACGACGGGGCAGCTCGCCCGCATCCTGGACCTGCCGCCGAGCGAGATCCGCCGCTGGGTGCGGAGCGGGCTGCTGCGGCGGGCACGAGGGGAAGGGCGGGCACGGGGGGAAGGGCGGTCGGCGTCCTTCGACTTCAGGGACGTCGCCACCTCCCGCGCAGTGGCCGCGCTGACCCGCGCCGGCGTCACCACGCGGCAACTCAAGCGGTCGTTGCGCCAGATCGGGGGATGGCTGCCAAATGCGGACGACGTGCTCCCTCACCTGGAGGCAGCCGGGGACGGCGGCGGGGTGCGGGTGCGCCTGCGCTCCGGCGAGGCTGCCGAGCCTTCGGGCCAACTCCTGCTGGACTTCGCCGCCGAAGTCGATGGCGCCCGGCCGGCCGAGGAGCGGATCGTCGAGCTCCGCCCGCAGTCGGGCACCGAGGGGCGGCCGGGCACGGAGGCGCTACCGGACCCGGACGGCGCCGAGGCGTGGTTCGACGCCGGCGTGCACGCGGACGAGGCCGGCGCCCACGAGCAGGCGGTGGACGCATACGCGCAGGCGATCGAGCGCGGTGCCGACTCCGCCGAGGTCTACTACAACCTGGGCAACGCCCGGTACGCGCTCGGCCGCGCCGCCGAAGCGGCTTCCAGCTATCTGCGCGCCGTCGAACGGGAGCCGGACTACGTCGCGGCATGGAACAACCTGGGCAACGCCCTCATCGACACCGGCCGCGCCGCCGAAGCGGTCGACGCCTATCGCCGCGCGCTCGCCGTGGACCCGCACTACGCCGACGCGCACAGCAACCTGGCCGATGCGTGCGTGCAGCTCGGCCGCACCCAGGAGGCGCGTCGGCATTGGCAGGCGTATCTGCGCGCGGATCCGCACAGCACCTGGGCCGGGCAGATCCGCCGGAAGCTGCTCTCGCTGCAGACGCTGCCGGAGCCGGACATCCCCTTCTGAACGCTGCCGGTGGCGAGTTGCGGCGTCAGAGCGAGACGCCGGCCGTACCGCGGGTGAGCTGGAAGGCCACGGCGCCGCTCCGCAGTTGCGTCGGCGTGTAGTCGCCGGCCAGCGCCGCGGCGGCCAGCTCCGCCAGGCGGCGGCCGGCTCTGTCCGGCGACCCCCCTTCCGCGAGCGCCAGGTCGAACTCGGCGGCGTCCGCCGCGTCGGTGACCTGCAGGACCGGCACGAACGGGTGGGCGTGCATGGGCCGGCTGGGACTGAAGGCGACGATCAGGTCGGCGCCGGCCGCGACCAGGCCGCCGGCGACCTCGTCGACGTGGCCGGTGGGAGCGGCCATCAGGTGGAGTCCGCCGGCGGACGGGCGCTCTGCGAAGCGGACCGTGGGACGCGGTTTGTCGGCGGCGATGCCGGCCCCGGCCAGGACCGCCGGCGTGGGGCCGGCGGCAGGCGCGATCACCGATCCGCCGGAGGCGACCACGGCGACCGCGAAGCTCGCCAGCAGGTCGGCCGTCGACGGGCTGCACGGGTCGCCGGCGGCGACCAGACCGACCACCGGCGGCCCGCCTTCGCCGGCCGGGAGGCGGCCGGCGACCGCCGTCGCGAAGTGACCGGCCACCCGTTCGGTCACCGCGGCGATGCCGCCGTCGAGCTGGATGCTCGCCCAGCCGAAGCGGTCGGCGGACTGGCCCGCGTCGCGCAGTGCGGCGCGGAAGTAGTCGTTGTGCGTGCGTTCGCAGCCGTGCTCCAGCAGCAGCGCCGCCGCCACCGCCGGGTGCAGCACGTGGCCCACCAGCGTGCGGGTGTACAGGTCGTCGCTGCCGCCGGAGCCGCAGCCCTCGGTGTGGGGGAGGGCGACCACCCCGGCCAGCGCTCCGGCGACGGTGCCGCGCCGCTCGATGCCGGCGGCGATCAGGCCGGCCACCTGCCCGGAGCAGAGCGAGGTTGGGGCGATCAGGCCGACCCGCGGACGCTCGTCCGGCCACGCCGGCGCGGGAATCCGGCCATGGTGGCGATCGCGGCGCGCTGCCGCCCGGTCAAGCGCCGGCGCTTCCGCGAGCGGTTCGGTTGCCGCGGCGACATGGGCGGAGCGGGCGCCGGGGCCACGGCCCGCAAGCCCTTCGCCGACTGCCCAGTCGCGCCAGATGGAGACCTGGCTGTGGCCGGCCAGCTCGCCCTTGGTGCGCTCGCCGGAGGCGACGCGCAGCGTCTGCTCCAGCACCTCGTCCGTCAGGACGTCCATGGGCTCGCCGTCCAGGTAGCGGCCGGCATTCACGTCCATCTCGCGCGGGAGCAGCTCGTAGCGCGGCGTGGTGGTCACGAACTTGACCGTGGGCACGAACGGGAAGTTGGTGATCGAGCCGTTGCCGGTCACGAAGAAGATCACGTTGGAACCGGAGGCGACCTGGCCGGCGACGCTCTCCAGGTCGTTGCCGGGGCTGTCCATGAAGTGGAACCCAGGTTCCGTGACCGGAGCCGCGTATTCGACGACGCCGGCCAGCGGCACGTCCGGGGCCTTCTTGGCGGCGGCGCCGATCGACTTCAGCGTGATGTTGTACAGGCCGCGCAGCTTGTTGCCGCCCGACGGGTTGCCGGCCGCCGACTGCCCGTGGCGGGCGGTCCACGCCTTGAAGCGCTCCACCTGGTCCAGGAAGGCGGCGGCGGTGGCGCGGTCCCTGACCGACGACAGCACGTAGCGCTCGGCGCCGATCAGCTCGTCCGTCTCCGCCAGGATGGCGCCGCCGCCGGCGGCGATCACCTCGCGCGCCACCGCGCCGGCCAGCGGGTTGCCGGAGATGCCGGAGAAAGCGTCCGAGCCGCCGCACTGCAGGGCGATGTTGAGCGCCGACAGCGGCAGCTCGCACCGGCAGGCGCCGGCCGCGGCGCGCAGCAACGGCAGCACGGCATCGTCGTCGACGGGATCGCCCGCGGTCGTTGCGACGATCGGCACGCGATCCAGCCGGCGCTCCCGCGCCGCGGCGCAGGCGGTCACGTCCGCCCAGCGCACGGCGCCCGACGGATGATCCAGCACCACGGCGCCGGCCACGTTGGGATGGACCAGGAAGCCGACCAGCGCGCGCTCCAGCAGATCGCGGTTGTTGGGCGGCTCCGGGCCGCCGCCCTCCGTGTGCGCGACCGGCACCACGCCATCCGTGCCGCCCAGCGAGCGGGCGATGCCGTCCAGCCGCGCGGCCAGCGCGACCGCGGCGGCGCTCGCGTGGGAGTTGACCGCCAGAACGATCACGTAGTTGCGGGTGCCGAAGCCGCGCTCGCCGCGGTCGTAGCCGGCGAACCGCAGGTCCCGTGGAGTCGCGGCAAGCGGCGCGGCCGGCGCGACCTCGTCCAGCCGCGCCGACTGCGAAAGCGGCTGGTCCTCGAAGTTGGCGTCGGCCGGCAGCGCCAGCGGCAGGTCGCGCTGCGACAGCGCCTCGATCATGCCGGCGTTGCGGATCCAGTCACCGGGATCGATGTCGCGCAGCGCCCGGCCGAACGGATAGCCCCAGGAGAACAACTCCTCGCCGCGGCGGATGCGGGTGACCGCAAAGCGGTGTCCTTCCAGCACCGGGTGCGGCAGCGCAAACCTCGGGTTCCGCCCCGTCCCGCCGCGCTCGATCCGCCGGCCGGCGCTCAGGGTGGACAGCGCGATGGCGACGTTGTCCACCGGGTCGGCGAGCCGCGCGACCGCCGGCAGCGCGACCGGCCGGTTCGCGGCGGCGGTCGTACCGGCGGCGGTCACTCCTGAGGCGGTCATTCCAGCCTGAGCGGGCGAGGGAACGGCGGCCTCAGGAGGACTCGGCGGCCAGCAGATCGTCGAATACGTCCCGGCCGCGCTGCAGCTCGTTGATCATGCCCATGAACTCGCTGCCCTGCACCAGGAGCCGGGCGCCCTTGGCGTGGATGTCGGCGGTCAACGGCACGTCGCCCGGCCGTCCCCACGCCTTGCCGTGGCGCTCCGCGGCAGCGGCCACCCGATCGGTGGCGGCGTCGATGTCCAGGTCGCCTTCGTGGTGCCGGATGCGCAGGGTCAGGTCGGCGGGGCCGATGAACAGCCCGTCGACGCCCTCCACCGCCGCGATCGCGTCGGCGTTCTCGACCGCCTGCGGGGTCTCGATCTGGACCACCACGAAGGTCTCGCGATTGACGTCCTCCGCGTAGGTCTCACCGGCGTCCAGGTAGTAGTCGCCGTCCAGGCCGGCGCCGTCCATGCCGCGGCTGCCGGTCGGCGGGAACTTGACCGCCTGCACGATCTGGTGCGCCCGCTCCGGGGTGTTGACCAGCGGGAACATCATGCCGGTGGCTCCGTCCTCCAGCACGCGGTAGAGCTGGGCGCCGTCGACCAGCGGCACGCGCACCATCACGTCGATGTCGACCAGGTGCGACAGCACCAGCAGCGACTGCAGCTCGCGCTGCTCCATCGCGCGATGCTCCAGGTCCAGCCAGATGCAGTCGAAGCCCAGGTGCGCGGCGTGGCGCATGAACGCGGGGATGTAGTGGCCGAGCCCGCAGATGCGCACGGCGCGGCCGGCGCGCAGCTTGGCCAGGGTCTTGCTGACTCTCATGATGAGCTCCTCTCGTTTCTCTCAGGTCTCGTCCACGAAGGGAATCTGGTTCGCTTCGCAGAACTTCCTGGCGCCGTCCAGGTAACCGTCGAACAGCTCCCGGTTCCGGCGCCGGCGCATAAGCAGCGGATCCACGGTGCCGCGCACGTGAAGCTCAAGCACGTCGTCGTCCACGAACCGGTAGACGGCGAACGCCCGCTTCCTGGTCAGCCGGAACCGGACCAGGTCGTCGCGGCTCAGGTTGTGCACGGCCGGTTTCTTGGCTTCCGTGTCGATCAGCACCAACTCGGTCTTGTCGAAGGTCAGTCGTGGGCGGGGTGCCATGCCGTACCGTACCCCGATGCGGCCGGCGCTATCGATCCCCGGCGGCGCTGCCCGGCACGGAGGTCAGCTTCGGATCCCACTCCGCGGTGAGCTCGGCGACGACCTCGTCCAGCACCTGCCGGGTGCTGCCGTCGCGCGCCGTCCGCGGCCCCCACTTCCACTGCTCCAGGTAGGCGTCGCTGCCGGCCAGTCCCTCGCGCATGGCGACCCGGTCGATCTCGGTCTGGTAGCGGTCGGGCATCGTCGCCGACTGCGTTCCCCCCTCGCCGTACACCTTCACCTGCGCGGGAATGCCGCGCCAGGACAGCACCTTGTACTCAGCCATTGGGTATCCCGGTCATGGGCTCATGCCTCCTCGTTGAGGTGTCCCCGGCGGTGCGCGCGCAGGAACGCCTTGCAGCGGTCGTCGCGGCCGAGCAGCAGATCCTCGGCCATGCGGTAGCGGACCGACTCGCGGTCCATGCCGCGCACCTCGTCCAGGTGGCTGGTCACCGGATCGACGATGCCGGAGTCTGCGCCGGCCTGCAGCGCCAACAGCAGGAACACGTCGTTGATCAGCCGCCGCTGCGGCATGCCGAACGAGACGTTGCTGAAGCCGCCGGTGATATGGATGTCGGGTCCGAAGCGGTCGCGGATCGTGCGGACGGCGTCCAGGCAATGCTTGCCGAACTCGATGTCGACGGAGATCGGGAACACCAGCGGGTCGACGAAGATGTCGGCCGCCTCGATCCCCTTGCCGAGCGCTGCCTCGATGATGCGCGTGGCGTTGTCAGCCCGCTCGCCGGCGCCGGCCGGCATGCCGGACTCGCCGGCGGCGGTGACCACCACCCGCGTGTCGAATCGCTTCACGTCGTCCAGCACGTCGATCCGCTCCAGGGACGCCGAGTTCATCAGCGGCCGGCCCGCCCGGCCGGCGTCGACCACCTCCAGCCCGGTACGGATCGTGTCGCTGTTGGAGGAGTCGATCGAAAGCGGCGTCGAACCGGTGTCCTGCACCATGCCGGCCAGCCACGCCATGGCCGCCTGCTGCTCGTCCGGCTTGAGCGACACCTCGTCGACGTTCAGGTCCAGGTAGTCCGCGCCGGCGCGCTCCTGGCGCTGCACCAGCGTGGCCAGGTACTCGATCGCGATCGGGGCGTCGGGGCCGCCGGCCATCGCCGTGCGCACCGCGATGCCCACGTGCTTGACGCGGCCTTCCTCGTAGTCCTGGCTGCGCTTGACGTCGTCCGGGATCGGCAGGTAACCGCTTTCGCTGCCCCGGTCCCTGAAGCGCACCGACTCGCGCCCGTCCGGCGCCTCCACGATGCGCTTGCCGCGGCGCAACAGCACGCGGGTGGTGTGTATGTTCTCGCCTATCGTCGTGAATCGTCCGTTGTCGTCGCGCAAACCTGTTGCTCCTGGTGGTTCTCGATTCTGTTGTCAGCGCCGTGCGGCGCCGAGCTGCATCGGCTCGAATCGGCAGCCGTCCACGAACAGCTCGAAGAAGTCCGGCTCCAGTTCCAGCTCGACGTGCTCGATGCGTTGCGCCAGCGCGTCGATGCGCTCGCGTTCACGCTCGGAGAGTAGCGCGATGCGAGCCCCCTCGACCGCGGCGTTGCCGACTTTTTCGATCCGGTCGGCCGCAACCGGCGCCAGCATGCCGATATCGATGGCGTTGCGCGCGTTCACGTAGGTGGCGAACCCGCCGGCCAGGTAGAGCCGGTGCAGCTCTGCCGGCTCGATGCCGAAATGTCGCATGGCGATCACCTGGCCGCAGTAGTTGGCCGCCTTGGCCTGCGCCAGCGCGCTGGCGTCGGCGCGCGAGAAGGTGATGCGGTCGGGCACCACGTCGATCTCCTTGAGCCGCCGGTCGGCGATGAACACCCCCTTGGGCGTGATCATCTCGTGCCGGCGCAGCTCCGCCACCAGGTCGATCAGGCCCGACCCGCAGATGCCTTCCGGCGGCGCTTCGCCGATGGTCTGGAAGGAGAATCCCCCGCCCTCCCAGGCCAGCGACTCGATGGCGCCGTCGTAGGCCGGCATGCCGTGGGTGATCAGCCCGCCCTCGAACGCGGGGCCGGCCGGGCAGGACGCGGCGATCAGCCGGTCGCGGTGGCCGACCACGACCTCGGTGTTGGTGCCCACGTCGACCAGCATCACCGGACACTCGGTGTCGGCCATGCCGATGGCCAGCAGGCAGGCGGCGGTGTCGGCGCCGACGTGGCTGCCGATGATCGGGAGGCCGACCACGCGGGTGCGCGGGTTCAGGTGCAGGCCGAGCTGCCGCGCGGGCGCTTCCAGCGCGGTGGTGGCGCGGCGGCCGGCGCGGAAGTCCGCCTCCACGCTGGAGCGGTATGGGCGCTGGCCCAGCCCCTGCACGTCCAGCCCGAACAGGATGTCGCGCATGGTCGGGTTGCCGGCCACGACCATCTGCGTCACCGAGGTGCGCCGGAAGCCGCAGGAACGGGCGACCGTGCGGATCTCGGTGTTGATGGCGCTGACGATCGCGTGCTGCAGCTCCTCGGTGAAGCTGCCGGCCGCGTAGGAGATGCGGTGCATGATGTCGCTTCCCGCGAACCCCTGCGGGTTGGCGAAGGAGGCGGTGACGATGGTCGCTTCCGCTTCCAGGTCGATAACCTTCATCACCACAGTGGTGGTCCCCAGGTCGATGGCGAGACCGAGCTCGCGTCCGGAGAAGCGGTCCCGCGGGGAGGCGGAGCCGGGGCCGCTGTCGGTCCGAAGCTCCGCGTCGAGGGTGCGTTCGCGGCCGGCGCCGCTGCCGTCGGTGAGGATGCGCGGCGAGCGGCGCAGCGGCTGGAACGCCACCTCGGCGGAGCGGTCCGTGACCTCGGTCTGGCACGCCAGCCGGAACGGGTCCTGCAGGAAGCGCTCCGCTTCCGTGCGCGGGCTCAGCCCGTCGAGGCCGGCATCGACCCGCACCACGCACTCGTGGCAGATGCCGGTGCGCGCGCAGGAGCTGGGGACGCGCATCGACGCGCGGTCCGCGTAGTCGAACAGCGTGGCGCCTGCCACCGGACTCAGCCGTTCGGCGCCGCAGGCCACGCTCCCCGATCCCTGGTGGTCAGCCTCCATCTCCCCGCCCGCACGGCGTCGCTTGCGCTCCGACGCGCGCCCAGCCGGCCGTTCCTGGGAACTCGCCGCCTCGGCGTCGACCTCCCAGGCACTTCTGTAGTCCAGCTTGTCGTCGCCCGCACAGAGGAAGCGGAGCTTGTCCTTCCCCGACGCGAAGCGCGGGTCGCCGGCTTCGGGGCGCCGCTGGTTGCGGCAGCCGAAGGCGGCGGTGCAGCGGTCGTGCCGGTCCTTGTACGGACAGCGCCACGTCGCCTGGACGTTGGCGTGGTCGGCGATCGGCGCCAGCACCGCGCTCAGTCGGTCCAGGCGCTGCTGCCATGCCTCCGCGTCCAGCCCCGCCGCGACGGATCCTCCACCGTTCCCGGAGCCGGACGCCCGCTCAGTCGTCGACCTGCTCCCGTTCGACCATGAGCCGCTTGGCCAACTCAACGCAAGCGACCGCGTCCTTGCCGTAGCCGTCGGCGCCCATGTCGTCGGCGAACTCCTGCGTGACCGGGGCGCCGCCCACCATGATCTGCACGTCGTCGCGCAGGTCGGCGTCGATGAACGCCTCGATCGTCTTGCCCATGTTGGGCATGGTCGTAGTCAGCAGCGCCGACATGCCCATCAGCGGCGCCTCGTTCTCCTCCACCGCGTCGATGAACTCGTCGGCCGAGGTGTCGACGCCCAGGTCGATCACCTCGAAGCCGGCGCCGCGCAGCAGCATGATGCACAGGTTCTTGCCGATGTCGTGCAGGTCGCCCTTGACCGTGCCCATCACCACCGTGCCCTGCGACGGCACGCCGGACTCGGACAGGATCGGCTCGATGTGCGCCATGCCGGCCTTCATGGCGCGGGCGCAGGCCAGCACCTCCGGCACGAAGATGATGTTCTCCCGGAACTTGATGCCGACGATCCCCATGCCCGCGATCAGACCGTCGTCCATGATCTCGACCGCGGTGATGCCGCCGTCG
The DNA here is from genome assembly GCA_028818385.1 of Spirochaetaceae bacterium. The sequence continues at coordinate 38,418 of JAPPNY010000076.1, read as the reverse complement.
AGCGCCTGCCTGGTCAGCTCGTCGACCTCGTCGTCCTCTCCCTCGATGAGGGCCGCCGAGATCTCCTGCATCGCCGGCCGGGCGCGCGCGAACATCTCGATCATGCGCTCGCGCTCGTCGGGCCGCTCGATGAACTCCTCGATCTCCTCTCGGATCAACTCATTGTCGATGTCTTCGATCTGCGCCATGGGTGGTTCCGTCCGTTCCTGTGGTGCGTGCTGATTCCGGCGGTCAGTTCGGGTGCTGCCGAGACCAGTCGGCGACCGCCGCGGGGATGGCCTTGAGGTTGTCGAGCGGGGTCTGCAGCGGGATCGCGCACTCGGGCCCGACCAGCTGGATGCCGGCATCCAGGTTCTTGCGCACCTCCGCCTGCACCTCCTCGGGGCCGCGGGCGAACAGCGTCTCCGGGTTGTTGACGTTGCCGACCAGGGCGATGCGGTCGCCGGTCACCTCGATGGACTCGGCCGGGTCGTTCTTGGAGTCGTAGTGGAAGGCGGCGAAGCCGGTCTCGGCGATGTAGCCCATGCGGTCGACGGTCTTGCCGCAGATGTGCAGGATGAGCGGGATCGGGATGCGTTCCACGAACTCGATGTGCAGGTCCCGCAGGAAGCGCAGGTAGTAGTCGCCCGACACCAAGTCGCCGGTGGCGTGGTCGGGCAGGGTCAGCGCGTCGGCGCCCGCCTCGATCTGGGCGACGCCGAAGTCGATGGTCGCCTCCTTGAGCCGGTCCAGGATCAGCTTGGTCTCGTCCGGGTCGTCCAGGGACAGCAGCAGGAAGCGCTCCACGCCGAAGCAGTGGTAGGCGAGCGACCACGGCCCCATGGTCTTGCCGATCACCGCCACCTCGTCGCCGTACTCCGCCTTCAGCCGGCGGATCGCGTCGAGCACGCAGGCGGTGTCCTGGTGGGTGAGGAAGTCGCGCGGGATGACGATGTCGTCCGGCGTCTCCCAGATCGGCTGGCTCATCTTCACGGTCGGCCAGTTGTCCTTCTGCTCCCACTGGATCTTGCAGCCGAGCGCGGAGGAGTCCTGGATGATCGAGAACACGGGCATGATGGTGTCGAAGCCCAGCTCGGTATGACCCGTGGCCGCCAGGCGGGCCATCAGCTCGCCGTCGCGATTGGCATCCGGGAACGGCGCATCCACCAGGTCCATCAACTCCACGGTCGCCACCGAGGTCGGGTTGCACACCGCCGGCCGGTCGACCGGCTCGCCGCTAAACGCCGCCAGCACCCGCTCCCTGCCTGTCATCGGTTACCTCCGTTCATCATCGCGCCGGTTACCGCTGCTGACTCGGTGCGCTGAGCACGCCTCGCGACGCGGCCGCTTCCTGCTCGCGCAACGCTCCGCGCACGTTGAGCGCCCGCGTGAGCAGCAGCGCGATCAACTCGTCGTGGTCGGTCCCGCAGGGGAACCGTACTTCGTCGCCGTCCACGTCGAGCTCCGCCAGCTTGCCCAGGCCGGCGGCGACCGCCGCCACCCGCCTGCGCTCGCGGGCGCCGTCCCGGTCGCCCGAGCAGCGGTAACGGCCGCCGCCCAGCCCGTCGGCGCGGATCGTCAGGTCGTTCTTCTTGTCCAGCACCCACAGCTCCCGCTGCGCCGGCTCGGTGCCGGGCGCGACCTTGCACGACTCCACGAACAGCCTCTTGAGCGCCGTCTCGTGGGCGTACCCGCAGGCAAACCGCAACGCCAGCGGATTGCCGCCGACGCTCTCCATGCCGCCGGTCGTCTGCATCACGGCCGCCAGAAACGCCATCCGGTCGCCGGCCCCCTCGCGCTTGCTGTAGCTGTGCAGCAGGTAGGTGGCGCCGTCGGCGCCGTCGGTGCGGTAGACGGCGATGCTGATGTCGTGGAAGTGCGGATCCATCGACAGCAACTCGATGCGGCGGCCCAGATCGAGGGTCTCCATGGCGCGCGACGATGGTACGGCGGGGCCGACCTCGGGTCAAATGCGTTAGTATCCCTTCAATGGATCGCTCTTCGAGTGAGGTTCGCTTCGCTCACCTGCGGCTGATCTGTGACTTCGGCGAGATGAGCGGGCTGTTCCTGGGCTCGCTCAGCCTGAACGCGTTCCTGGACCGCGCGGTGCAGATGGTCGCGCGCCGCATGCGCGCGGCGGTGTGCAGCATCTACATCTTCGAGGACGAATCCGAGGAGCTGGTGCTCCGCGCGACCGTCGGCCTGGAGCCGTCGTCGGTCGGCCGCGTGCGCCTGGCGCCGGGCGAGGGGATCGTCGGCGCCGCGCTCGAAGGCCGGCGGCCGATCGTGCAGCGGATCGCCTCCGAGCATCCCAGCTTCAAGCCCGTGCCGGACATCGACGAGGAGCGTTACGAGGCGTTCCTGGCCGTGCCGATCACGCGCGGCATCGCTCCCATCGGCGTGCTGGCCGTCCAGCGCGAAGCCGCCACGCCGTTCGACGAGGACGACGCGCTGGCGCTGCGCGCGGTCGCCAGCCAGCTCGCCAACGCGCTGGAGAACGCGCGGCTGCTCATGGACGCCAGGGAAGCGGACGAGTCGGCGCGCGGCGACGGTTACCGCCGCCCCGCGCGGAGCGCCCGCGGCCGCCAGGCCCGCTCCGGGGAGCGCTTCGCCGGGCAGACGGCCGCCGAAGGCCAGGCGGTGGGACCGGCGGCGCCGTTCGACCGCGAGGGGGTCTACGAGTCGTTCGCCCAGCGCACGTATGACCGCACGTTCGGCCGCGCCGACTTCGAATCGGCGGTGCTCGCGACCGAGCACCAGCTCGAGGAGCTGCAGGCCAAGGTGGAGGACAAGCTTTCCGACGTCGCGTCGCTGATCTTCACCGCCCACCTGCTGATCCTGAAGGACCAGGAGTTCACCGGCCGCGTGCTGACCCGCATCGAAGGGGGCGAAAGCGCCCCCGGCGCCGTGCTGAAGGTCGCCTCCTCCTACCTGCAGCGCTTCGCGGCCAGCGAGAGCGTCTACATCAAGGACAAGGTGCAGGACGTCAAGGACGTGGTGGTGCGCCTGCTCGGCAACATCGTCGGCGAAAGCTCGGCGATCGACTCCCGGCCGGGCAGCATCGTCGTGGCGCGGGAGCTGTACCCGTCGGACCTGCTGGAGCTCTCCGCGCTCGGGGCCGCCGGCGTCGTGCTGGTCACCGGCGGCGCCAGCTCGCACCTGTCGATCCTGGCCCGGTCGCTGCTGCTGCCGCTGATCATCGTCCGCGACGAACGGATGATGACCGTCACCGAGGGGAGCACCCTGCTGCTGGACGGCAACGGCGGCATGGTGCAGGTCAATCCCGACGAGGTTGACCTGCAGATCTTCCACGATCAGCGGGCGATCCTGGCGCGCTCGGAGCGTCAGGCGCCGGGGCAGCCGGTCACCAGGACGATCGACGGCACCGGCATCCGCGTCCTGGCGAACGTGAACCTGCTCAGCGACGTGGAGCTGGCCACCGATCTGGGCGCCGACGGCATCGGCCTGTACCGCAGCGAGTTCCCGTTCATCGTGCGCAACGACTTCCCGACCGAAGAGGAGCAGCTCGCGGTGTACACGCAGCTTCTGGCGCGCTTCCGGGGACGCGAGGTCAACCTGCGGACGCTCGACATGGGCGGCGACAAGGTGCTGTCCTACTTCTCCGACGACACCCGCGAAGCCAATCCGTTCCTGGGCATGCGCTCGATCCGCTTCTCGCTGCGCAACCCGGACATCTTCCGGCAGCAGGTGCGGGCGATGCTGCGCGCCGGCGCGGGCCGCACCATCCGCATCATGTTCCCGATGGTGTCGGCCCTGGACGAGTTCCTGCACGGCCGCAGGATCACCCTGGACTGCGTGCAGGAACTGCAGGACGAGGGCGTCGAGTGCGATCCGCCTGCCATCGGCATGATGGTCGAGGTGCCGTCGGTGCTGCCGATCATCGACGCCTTCGCGGCGGAGGCCGACTTCCTGTCGATCGGCAGCAACGACCTGATCCAGTACCTGATCGCGGTCGACCGCACCAACGAGAAGGTGGCCGACCTGTACCGCCCCTACCACCCGGCGGTGCTGCGCTCGCTGCACCTGGTGGCCGAGAGCGCCGTCGAGCACGGCACCGCACTGTCGGTGTGCGGCGACATGGCGCACCAGGCCGAGTACATCCCGTTTCTGATCGGCATCGGCGTGCGCACGCTGAGCGTGGAGCCGACGTACCTGCCGCGGGTGCGGGCGCTGGTGGCCGGCATCGAGCTGCAGGAGGCGGAGGCGGAAGCGGACGCGATGCTCGCCTGCACCACGCTGACCGACGTCGAGGAGGTGATGGGCGAACGGCTCTGGGCGCGCCGCGAAGTCGGCGAGCTTGCGTGAGACAGCTCCGCGGCCGCGCGAAGCTCAGTCGTCGAGGGGAACTATCCCTTCGCGGATCGCGATACGAGTGAGTTCGGCGATGCTCTTCACGTCCAGCTTGGCCATCACGTGCTGGCGATGCGAGTCCACGGTCTTGACCGAGACGTTGAGGGTGGCGGCGATTTCCTTGGCGGTCTGCCCCTCGGCCAGGAGTTGAAATACCTCACGTTCGCGCTCGGACAGACCGGACAGGGCCGATTCGGGTTCGTCGACGCCCTGCAGCAGATCAATGACAGTGCCTGCTATGCCCTCGCCCAGGTACTTGCGGCCGCGCATCACCGTGGCGATCGCCGCGGTCAGCTCGTCGAACGCGCAGTCCTTGATCAGGTATGCGGAGGCGCCGGCCTTGACCATGCGCGCCACGAAGCGGTGGTCGTCGTGCTTGGAAAGCGCCACGGTGTGAGTGTATGGCAGTTCGGCCGCGATGCGGGTGGCGACCTCGATGCCGCTCAGACCGGGCAAGCTGATGTCCAGGACCACCACGTCCGGCCGCAGCGTGCGCGCCAACTCCAGCGCCGAGGTTCCGTCGGCCGCCTCGCCTACCACGGTGATGCCGTCCTGTCGGTCCAGCAACGCACGGAGACCGTCACGCAGGATGTGATGATCGTCAACCAAGAGGACTTTCGCTCGCGTCTTCGGGATCGGCATTCGCAGCGCCATGGTAGGCCGAGGAACGACGGGACGCCAAGGGCTGTCAGGTCTCGCCGGTAAGATCGGGCCACGGCTCTGCCGAGTCCCGGATGACGGCAGCGCGGTCAGTCGCGGATTCCCTCGGCGATCGGCGTCGCCAAGGCGGAGAGCACCGGCAGTGGGCCCAGCAGTCCGCCAACGCCTATCGCCGCCGCAACGCCTGCGGCGACGGCCGCCGGCGTAATCACGGGACCGGTCAGGTCGATCTCCGCCGCGTCCTGGAAGATCGGCATGACCAGCGCGGTGAGCGGTCTCGACAAGAACAGGCTCAGCACGATGCCGAGCAGCGACGCCGCACATATCATTATGAGCGACCGCGCCAAGTACTCGCGGACAATTGCGCCCTTCGTGGCCCCGAAGACGCGCGACAGCGCGATCTGACGCGACCGGCTCAGCACCTCCACCACCATGACGCTGAGCAACCCGACGCCGCCCGTGACGAGGATCAGCACGGCGAGCAGGTTCACGACCAGCGACAGAGCCCGCACGGCGGGCCGAGGATCCAGACCTTCGATGACCGACGTGGTCGAGCCCTGCAGTACGTCTACCGGTGCCTCGTACTGCCGGAGCATCGCGGCTCGGACGTGACTCTCGACGATCGGAAAGCGGCTCCCGGTCACGCGCAACGCGATGGTATGCAACGACGATGTCCGCGTGTCCGAGCCCCGAGACACCACCATGTCGGCGATGCCGTACACGCGGCGCCGCAACTCGTCCGGGTCCGCGAACACGCCGCGCACGGTGTATGAGCGACTGCGCGATCTGCGTATGGCTGCCATCTGATCCTCTAGCCGTTCCGGCCGTTCGCTGTAGATCGTCGTGGTCGGCGGCGCATTGCGCAGGGTCTGCCCGAGCGCCGCCGTCGCGGAGCCGAACAGCACCTCGGCCAGCGTCGCGCTGATCAGCGCCTGGTGTGTTTCGTCGACGTTGTTGCCTGCGATCACTTCGAGGCCCATCACCAGCGCGTACGAATCGGACGCCATCACCGCCTTTCTGACTTGGTAGACTGTGCCGTCCACCATGTACTCGTCCGACCATGTGGACGCGATCAGGCTCGCCGCCACCGCCCCAGGCACGTCACTCATGAGCGCCTCGACTCCCTGTTGGTCCAATAGATCATGTGGCGGACCGTGTGGGCTTGGCCGCGCGTCGATGACCGTCACTACCAAGCCGTCGCGTTCCAGCCGCTCCGATATCAGGCGCGCCAGCGCGCTGCTGACCGACAGCGCGAATATCAGCACGGCGACGCCCAGCGAGACCGTTGCCAGCAACGCCGACGACTTGAGGGGAGCCCGTCCCAGACTGGTCAGGACCGAACGCAGCGTCCGCATCAATCTGCCCGCGACGCGTTACTCGTAGCGGATCGCCTCTGCCGCGGGCGCACGCGTCGCGGCGAACGCCGGCAGCAGGCTGCAGGCGGACACGATCGTCCATGCAATAGCCAAGCCGGCGACAACCAAGCCGAAGTGCCATCCGTCGACGCCGACCGCGCTCTCGATCACACTGGCGAGCGCCGCCGTCAAGGTCATCCCGGCGGCTCCGCCTACCACGGCGATCACCGCCGCTTCCGCGAGGAAGACGGCGAACACGTCGGTGGCAGTGGCGCCCGTCGCCTTGAGGATACCGGCCGAGCGTCGCCTGCGCAGCGCACGGCCTGAATAGATGTTGGTCAGGTACAGCGTGGCGACCAGCAGCAGCGACAGCGCGAGGAACAGGACGATCCTCACCAAGCGTCGGAAGCGGTGGGCAATCACGCGCGCTTCTGCGCGTGGATCGCTGACGTGGATCAGACCCTCACCGTAGACCGCATCGAAATACCGAGTCAGTTGCTCGCGCGCCGCTTCCGCTGACTGATGGTCGGTGGCCGCGAACCGCAGGCTGCGCTCGTCGCGGGGAGAAACGACGACAGTGTCGCGCTCGGGAGCGAAGTTGCCTTTGACGCCCACCGGCGTGAATGCTTGGTGGTCCAGATCGGTGTCGCTCCGCACCAGCACGCCGACGATGCGGTACCGGCGGGCTGCTCCCAGGTGGTCTACTACCACCAGCGTCCGGTCGAGTGCCGTTCCGTCCTTGAACAGGGTGCCGCCCAGCTCGGCGCCCAGCACCATCACCGGCTCGGCGCGTTCCGTCTCGACCGCCGTGAACAGGCTGCCGGCGGCGGGAGCGAGGTCCTTGGCGGGGAAGAACTCCAGCGAGACCTCGAATCCGCTCAGAGACCTGCGCTGTGGGCGTGGAGGCGAGTGCTCGCCCAATATCCAGTGCTCCGGGTTGGCAATGTAGGCGAAGCGCACGGCAGGGCTTACCGAGCGCGCCTGCTGCAGATCTTCGGCAGTAAGCGCCTGCACGCTGTTGGGATGCATGCTGTTCGTTACCTTGGCCCGCGCTGGCAGCTTCATGGACGAACTCTCGACCCTGGTGGAGACGACGATCTCAAGGGAATGAGGCGACGCCAGCAGACGATTGGAGATCTTTGCCGCGGTGCCGGTCAGCGTCATGCCGGCCGCAGTCGCTCCGGTCACCAGCGCGACACTGAGGGTAAGCAGCAGCGACTCGGCCGGCCGGCGGGTGAGCGCGCGAACGCTTAGCAGCAGGGCTTCGCGACCGATCATGGTCGGGCCTGCCGATGGTGCCTCAGCATCTCCACACCGAACCTCTCCTGCATCTTGAGTTGTCTGCGACAACCGGTCAAGTCAGGCCAAAACGCTCAATCCATTCATCGGCTGGGGACAGGTGTAGTCCGGCTCGCATAGGCCATTTGGAAGCGCAAGTCAGGAAATGGCTGATATACCGTGCTTGAGCAACTGCCGTTAGATGTAATGTAACAGAGCGCTTGACTATGGAACTTGGAACAGACGGGAGGTGATGGCCTGAGACATGATCCCATCTTCGCCCGGCCCGTACCATCGGGTTGGGCCGTCGCCCCTGGACCCGCCCGCATGTGCGCGGAGTGGCTACATAGGGAAGCGTGAGAGGATACTATGATGAATATACGAGAGCGAAAGGTCGACATAGTCGTGTTGATCATGGTGACATTCATGATGGCATCGGCTATAGGTGCTTTGGCGGATTCCGAAGTCGTGGATTGCCAGGAAGAATCTTCCTCTCTGGCAAATGCATGTACTACGCAGAAAGACTGTGACCAGACGGAATACGACACGTTCGACAAGGTTTCGTTCACCTATCAGTATCTTTATCCTGACGAGGAAGATGGGTATTGTTGGTATGAAGTGACGGAATACGAATATTCGTGTGTGAAGGAATGTGAAAGGTGTCGTTGGTGTACCACATGCTGGCTTCTGCCGCCGGTTTGTGGCAGATACGGTCCGGAAACGTGCAGCGAGTCTTGCACGCTGAACGGAACAGAAACGACCATCCAGCGGCTTAGTTGTTCGTATGGCTGGCGGGAGCCGTAATCCTGCTGGCGACAGCAAGTAAGGTAGGGACTGGGACTGGCCGGCGCAGATGGGTGCATTTGCGCCGGCCGCCTCCTGATCGTGATAGACGGGAGGAGCGCGATGAATCTCGACATCCAGGGCGTGCACATGCCGGTGGTGAAGGATTACCACCTGACAGTACTTCGCGAGAGTTGCACCGGCTCCGTCCACGCGCATATCCACGATCTGATCGTCGAGTTGACTCTGACCGCCGATCACGGCTCGATCCAGTTCGGGGCCAACTTGCACCTGCGTTGGGCAACGACCTTCCGTGGAGCTCGAGTCGTACGACGAGCAGGATGAGACGGGGCTGCGCGGAATCCTGGAGCTATAGTTCGTCGCGACGGCCGCCACCGGCGCCTACTGCGCGTCGGAGTTTCGGATGCGGCGATCCCGCCCGGTGCGCTCATGGACGAGTTGAGTTGGGCGATCCCTGCGGCAGCGTCGTCAGTCACGGACCCCTTCGGCGATGGGTGCGGTCAGATCGGGATCACCATGCCGTGAGCGGCGCCGACAGGAACAGACTCAACGCGACGCCGCGTGCCGACGCCGCGGCCGCCATGGCGCGCGCTCGCGCCAGACACTCCCGGGCGATCGTTCCCCTCGCGGCTCCGAAAGCGCGGGAAAGCGCGATCTGTCGGGAACGGCTGAGCACCTTCGCCATCATGACGCTGAGAAGCCCGACGCCGCCGGTCACGAGGATCAGCACGGCGAGCAGGTTGGCGACCGTCGAAGCGTCCGCATCGCGCGGCGGGGATCCAGCCCTTCGATGACCGACGTTATCGACCCTGCCACACGGTTACGGGCGCGTCGTACTGCCGGACCATCGGACCATCGCGGTCTGCACCTGACTCTCGATGGTCGGAAAGCGGCTGCCGGTCACGCGCAGCGCGATGGTGTACGCCGCTGGTTTCCAGGCTTCCGAACCGAGAGACACCACCATGTCGGCGGTGCCGTACACGCGTGGGTCGCTGACGTGCAGCAGATATTCGCCATAGAACGCGCGTCGAAGTACTGGATCAGTTGCTGGCGCGCCGCTTCCACTGACTCCCGGTCCACCGCCGTGAATCGCAGGCTTCGCTCGTCGCGTCGGGGCAATGGCGATGGCGGGGCGCTCTCGATCGGCGAAGTTGTCGCTGACGCCCACCCGGCGTGAATGTCTGATGGTCCTCGTCCGTGCCGCTGAGCTGCAGAACGCCGATGATTCGGTGCCGACGGGCTTGATCATCGCGAGCCGGCGGCGCCGGATCATCTCCATGTAGAGCCTCATCGCCATCCTGACTTGGTCACGCTGGCCGATCCATCCGCGCGGTCTCTTCTTCCCGCATGCTGTCGGCCTCGAGACCGGCGGCTGCCCCGGTGACTCAGCCATTTGGAGGCGCGAAATCAGGAAACGGATGATGTACGGGGCCGGGGCATTCGCCGTTGAATGTGTCAGGAAGCCGGACGGGAGATGATGCCCAGCATGAGAGATCACGAGATCATCACCTTGGGTAAATGCTCGGTGAAGCCGCCGGCTCGCGGACAAGGGTGTCATCGCTCTGCTCGTCGTCGTGCTGGGAGTTGGGGGCGGTGCGCTGGGGATCGCAGTTGCAACGCCCCCACGAGGAAATGGCCCATTGCGTGTCGGGCGCCGACGCGATGGGAATCGACGGACGGTAGCGGGATGATGCGGGAAGGGCGGCACGCGCACTTACCTGCAGGCGCCTGCAGACAGCGGTGAGACAGGCCCCCCAACCCATTCTCAGTCTCACCGCTGTCTTTCCCGCATAGACCGTCATCGTCGGAGGCGCGTTCCGCACGATCTGCCCGAGCATCGCGGTCACAGAGCCTGAGCCGAACAGCGTGGCGACCAGCAGCAGCGACAGCGCCAGGAAGCACAATCGAGCCCGCGGTTGCCCGACTCAGCCATTTGGAGGCGCTAAATCAGGAAATGGATGATGTATGGGGCTGAGACATCAGCTGTCGAGTGTATCAGGAGGCCGGACGGGAGGTGATGCCCAGCATGAGAAATCACGAGATCGTCGCCGCGGGCAGGCACTCGGTGAAGCTCGCGGACGCTGATGCTCGGAATATCACATCGTCCCCTGGTACCCGCTGTACGCGGGAACGTATGCAACGGAGCACGATCATGAGTCGTTGGTCTTCGATGAGTCTCTGGTCTTCGTGGGTGCCGCGCTGGCGCTCACGTTCGTCGGTGTCGCAGGTGCAGGTGCAGGCGGAGAGACGCGTGCCGACATCGAAACGGATCCGCCGAAGATCCTCGGCCGGGCCGGTGATCTCACCGCTCCGGGGGTGGAGGTCATCAGGAGCTCGTCGGCGAGCCAGGAAGACGGTTGTCATCGCTGTGCTCGTCGTCGTGCTGGGAGTTGGGAGCGGTGCGCTGGGGATCGCGGTTGCAACGCCTCACGAGGAAATGGCCCCTTGCGTGTCGGGCGCCGACGCGATGAGCATTGACGGACGGTAGCGGGATGATGCGGGGGAAGGCGGCACGGCGCACTTCCCGGCAGGCGCCTGCAGACAGCGGTGAGACAGCCCCTCCCTCTCAGTCTCACCGCTGTCTTTCCGCATACGGAGGCGCGTCGCGGGTGCGGCGGTAAAGCACTGCTCAACGTTCCTCCCGAGCAAGGGGCACCCGCATGGTCAACCGGCTGCCGGAGCCGATGGTGGAGCGGATCAGGAGTTGCCCGCCCAGATGGCGCAGGCGCTCGCGGACGCTGAACAGTCCGAAGCCCGTTCCGTCGGAGTGCGACAGCGCGCGGTGCGCGTCGAAGCCGCGGCCGTCGTCCAGCACCTCGATTTCGTAGATTCCGGATCGCACGCGCGCGGTGACCACCGCCGAGCGGGCTGCCGCGTGCTTGACCACGTTGCGGAGCAACTCGCGCACGGAGCGGTAGCAAAGGATGCGCTCGGCCTCCGTCAGGCCGGCCGGCTCCGGCGTCCCGGAGAAGCTCATCTGCACGCCTGAGCGCACATTGCGGCGTTCGACCAACCATTCCAGTGCGGCATGCAGGCCGATCTCGTGCAGCACCGGCGGGGCCAGCGCGAACGTGAGGGAGCGAGCGCCCGCGGTACAGCGATCCAGGATCCGCGCCAACTCTGCAAGCCGCGGATCGGCGGGATTGTCGGCGGCCAGCTCCGCGGTCTTGATACGGGCCAAGCTCAACTCGTCGCCCAGTCCGTCGTGAAGTTCGCTCGCGATCCTGCGGCGCTCGCGCTCCTCGGCCAGGATCATCTCCGAGGACAGGCGACGCAACCGGCGGAGGTAGGCCTCCGCACGGGGCTGCTCCGTCTCGCTTCCGGCGGAACCTATATGGGCCGGGACCGCATCAACCATCGTTACCCGATCGAACGTTGCATCATCGAAGTCGGTTTCGGCAACTGCGAAAGGTGATCTCATCCTCTGGCTGATGCCGCGGAAGCTCTCCCGCCGCCACCATGATACAGGAGGGTAGAAACACGATGAATCTCGACATCCAGGGCGTGCACATGCCGATGGCGAAGGATACCCGAGAGTACCTGGAGAGGAAGCTGCACCGGCTCCGTCACCTGGACGACCAGATCGTCGACCTGCGGGTCACCCTGACCGCCGATCACGGCTCGATCCAGTTCGGGGCCAACCTGCACCTGCGCTGGGGCAGTGACCTGCACGTGGAGGTCGAGGCGTACGACGAGCACGAGGGGGTTGACCTGCTCATCGACAAGCTGGAGTCCGCGGCGATCCGGGACAAGGTGCGGATACAGAAAAAGCGGAGGTAGGACCACTATGGGTGTCATCACGGTATCGCGGCAGTTCGGCTCCGGCGCTGCCGACATCGTCGAGCAGGTCGCCGAGGAACTCCGCTACGACTTGGTCGACAAGCAGATCATCAGTGAGGTGGCGCGCGCCACCGGCGTCGCCGAGGAGCGGGTGAGCGAGGTCGACGAGCAGGACGAAACTGGGCTGCGCGGCATCCTGGAGCGCTGGTTCGAGGCGGCCGCCGCCACCGGCGCCTACCGTGCGTCGGGCTTCGGGGATGCGGCGATCCCGCCCGGTGCGCTCATGGACGAGCTGGGCGAGACCACGCACGTGCTGGATCGCGGGGTCTACCACGAGGTGGTCCGGCAGGCGATCCGCAAGCTCGCCGAGCGGGGAGACGTCGTCATCGTCGGCCGCGGGGGCATGATGGTCCTACTGGACGTGCCGGGCGTGCTGCGCGTACGCATCACCGCCTCCGAGCAGTCGCGTGCGGAACGGGTCGGTGCGCTGGAAGGGCTCTCCGCCCGGGACGCGTTGCAGCTTGTCCGCGACAGCGACCGGCGCCGGTCGGCGTTCATCTCCCGTAACTACCATGCGGATTGGAACAACGCCTCCCTATATCATTTGGTGATCAACACCGAGATCGTGCCCGCCTCGACCGCGACCCGGGTGATCGCGGCTGCCGCCAAGGACCTTGCCAAACCGCAGGCGGGCGCCGCCCGCATTCGCAAGCGCTGGTTCCGACGCTGAACGCTGCTCCCGCAGGGGAGCGGCCGTCCCCCGGGGTCGGTCAGTTCACGATGTTGCGGGGCGTTCCGGCCAGGAAGGCGCGGATGTTCTCCGCCGTTCGGGTGATCAGGTTCTGCCGCGCCTCGCGCGTGGACCAGGCCGAGTGCGGGGTGATCAGGGCGTTGCGCGCGGTGAGCAACGGGTTGCCGTCGCTCGGTGGCTCGCTGGTGAGCACGTCGAAGCCGGCGCCGGCCAGCCGGCCCCGATTCAGCGCCTCGGCCAGTGCGTGCTCGTCGACGATGCCGCCGCGCGCGGTGTTGATGAGCAGCGCCGACGGCTTCATCAGCGCGATCGCTTCGCTGTCGATCAGGTTGCGCGTCGCGTCGTTGAGCGGGGTGTGCACGGTGACGACGTCCGCTTCGCGCAGCAGCTCGTCGACCGGCGTGTTGGGGTAGGCGCCGTCCGGGATGCCCAGGGCGTCGTGGGCGATCACGCGCATGCCGAATCCCTCCGCGATGCGCGCCACGCCGCGTCCGATCGTTCCGAAGCCGATGATGCCGATCGCCTTGCCGTGCAGCTCGAAGGTCGGGTAACGCAGCAGCGTGAAGCCGTCCGCGGCCTCCCAGTCGCCGGCCGCCACGTCGGCGGCGTAGCGGAACGCCTGCGTGGCCAGGTTCAGGACCAGCGCGAATGCATGCTGCGGGACGGTGTTCTCGGCGTAGCCGGGGACGTTGCAGACCGGGATGCCGCGCGCGGACGCCGCCTGCACGTCGACGTTGTCGTAGCCGGTCGCCGCCGCCGCCACCAGGCGAAGGTCGCGGCCGGCCTCGATCGCGGCGGCGGTCACCTTGGCCTTGTTGGTGATCAGCACGTTGGCATCGCGCCCGCGCTCCACGCCCTCGTCCGGGGTGGAGTTGGCGTAGTGGACGTAGTCGCCCTGAGAGGAGATGCCGCTGAAGTCGACGTCGCCGTCGAGCGAGTACATCGCATCGTCCAGGAACACGATGCGAACCGTATCGCCGCGCACCCGGTCAGCCACGGGCGGCCTTGGGGGGCCCCCCCGGGGGCGCCGCCGCGGGGGCCCCCCCCCGGGGCGGGCCCCCCCCGGCCCCGGCCCCGGCCCCCCACCCCCCCCACCCCA
>JAPPNY010000076.1:0-24331 GCA_028818385.1 Spirochaetaceae bacterium | reverse complement strand
GCGCGGTGTTGCTTTAACAGCGATTCTCCCCGCAACCCTTTGCTAACGTTAGCCCCGCCCCCCGGGCCCCCCCGGGGGGGCCTGCGCCCCCCGGGGGCCGCGCGCCTCCGGGTTGACCACGACGAGGGGCGGCCGCTCGCCGTCCAGGACCGCGGCCATTCCCTCCGCCATCACCTCCGCCATGCGGTCCATCGCTCCTTGGGTCATCGCCATGGCGTGCGGGGCGGTGAGCACCGCCGGATGGCGGAAGATCGGGTGATCGAAGTCGGGCGGCTCGGGCTCGAACACGTCGAGCGCGGCGCCGGCCAGCGGCCCGTCCTCGATCCCGGCGAGCACCGCGTCCAGGCTCTCCACGACGCCGCCGCGCGCCAAATTGATCAGGAAGGAACCCGGCTTCATGGCCGCGATCCGCGTGTGGTCGATCATGCCGCGGGTCTCTGCAGTGAGCGCCGTGTGCAGGCAGACGGTGTCGGAACGCTTGAGGAGCGCGTCGAGCTCCACCAGCTCGACGCCGAGCGCCTCCGCGGCGGCCGGATCGCCGTACGGATCGTGGGCCAGCAGCGTCACCTGGAACGGGCCTAGCAATCGGGCGAGCGCCTGGCCGATGTTGCCGAAGCCGACGATGCCGACCGTCAGTCCGGCGATGTCGCAGGCCAGGAACTGCTCTCGTGACGCCCAGTTGCGCGCCTTCATCTGATCGTCCCAGTAGGGGATCCGCTTGTTCAGCGCCAGCAGGTAGGCGACCGATGCCTCGGCCACGGTGGCGGCGTTGGCGCCGGGCGTGGTGATGAGCGCCACGCCGCACTCGGTGGCGGCCTCCACGTCCACGGAGTCGTAGCCGACCCCGGTGCGGCCGATCACGCGCAGCCCGGCGGCGCGGCGGATCAGATCGCCGGGCGCGCCGGAGGAGCCGCGCAGGATGAGCCCGATGACGTCGTCGTCGACCGCCGCGTCCAGCGTCGCCTGCTCGTTGTCGGCGGTCACTTCGATGGGTCCGTGTGGTGCCAGGATCCGGTGCGTCATCTCCGGAACCTCGCCGGTGGCGATGAATCTGAGCATGGTCAATCCTCTCCGGCCTTGCGGTAGGGCGCGAGCGCGGCGAACGCAGCCTTCGCGCCGCCTGCCACGTAGCCGCCGTCGGAGCCGAGCGCGATGAAGGTATAGCCGCGCTCGATGGCCGGCGCGACCTGGTCTGGCGTCTGCAGCAGGATGCCGGCGGCCTTGCCCGCGGCGCGGGCGCCGTCCGCGACCCGGTCGAGCGCGCAGGTATAATCGGGATGGTCGAACTGCTGCGGGATGCCCAGACTGAAGCTCAGGTCGTTGGGGCCGACGAACAGCACGTCGGCTCCGTCGACCGCGGCGATCTCGCGCGCGGCGTTCACGCCCTCGGCTGTCTCGATCTGCAGGACGGTGAGCAGCCCGTCGTCGGAGCCGGCGCGATAGGCGGCGAAATCGGCCCCGAAGCGGGTGGCCCGCACCGACGAGGCGACGCCGCGGATCCCTGCCGGCGGGTAGCGCATGGCCGCGACCGCCGCGGCGGCCTCCTCCGGCGTCTGCACGTACGGCACCATGATCCCGTCGGCGCCGGCGTCGAGCGCGCGCTTGAACCGCGGCGCCTCGTTCCAGGCGACCCGCACCACCGCCGCCACGGGGGTGCCGGCGGCGACCTGGAGCTGCCGGTACAGGGTCTCCAGGTCCCCGGCGCCGTGCTCGATGTCGAGCACCAGAAAGTCGAAGCCGGCGTGACCGGCGATCTCGACGGAGACCGTCGAGCCCATGGTGCAGAAACAGCCGGTGAGCACCTCGCGGGCGATCACCCGATCCTGAATGAATGTCATCGCGCGCGATCTTACAGGAATGGTCAGCGGCGACCAGCGGCGGGCCGCTCCGGCCGGTTGACCACGGCTATGCCCACGGCGACCAGGATGCCGCCGGCGATCAGGGCGGGGTCGACCGGCTCGCCGACCAGCAGGCGGCTGCCGGCAAGGCCGGCCAGCGGCTGCAGGAAGAACAGCACCGACAGCCTGCTCGGGCTGTAGCGGTGCAGCATCGAGAACCACGACAGGAAGCAGAAGCCGGCCACCACCAGCCCCACGTAGCCCAGCGCGACCGCCGAGCGCGTGCTCAGCGGCGCGGCGAACGGTTCCTCGAAGATCAGCGCCAGCGCCGCGTAGGGCGGCAGGCTCAGCGTCATCATCCAGAACAGCAACTGCAGCGCGTCCACCCGCCCGGAAAACCGCTTGGCGCACACCGTGCGCAGCGCCAGCCCGATCGAGCTTCCGAGCAGCACCAGGTCGCCGAGGGCCGTGGCACCGGAGGCGATGTCGCGGCCGATGAAGGTCACCGCCACGCCGCCGAAGGCGACGACGATGCCGGCGACCACCGGCAGCGTCAGCCGGTCGCCGGGCACCAGCAGGTGGGCGAGCAGGGCGGTGAAGAACGGAAACGCGCTCATGATGATCGTCGAATGGGCGGCCGAGGTGTGGTGGGTGCCCACCGTCAGCGCGATCGTCTGCACGACGAACAGCGCCGCGAACGCCGCGATCCATCCCAACTGGGACCGCGGCACCGACAGCGAGTGGCCGCGCAGCAACGCCCAGCCGCCGACCAGCAGCCAGCCGAGCGCGAACCGCAGGGTGGACAGGGTGATCGGCGGCAGCGATTCCAGCCCGATCTTCAACCCGACCGAGTTGCCGCCCCACAGCAGCGCCAGCACGGCCACGAAGGCAAGGGCGCTTGCGGGCGGATGTTCGCTCCGAGCGCCCGCAGGCGTATCATTGGCTTGGGAGGCAGCCCCTCCGGAGGTAGCACGGTGGCTCACGAGCGCAGCACGGACCCGATCATCGCGACGCTTCAGGAGGTGGTGGCGATCCCGAGCGTCAACCCGGGACTACCCGGCGGCACCGACGGGGAGCGCGGCATGGCCGACTACCTGACCCGCTTCTTCGCGGATGCCGGGATCGCGTGCGAAGAGTGGGACGCGCTACCGGGACGCCCGAACGTGGTCGCCACGCTGCCGGGACGGGACCCCACTCGGGCCGTCCTGTTCGAGTGCCACATGGATACCGCCACCGCCGAGGGCATGACGATAGAGCCGTTCGAGCCGGTCGTAAAGGACGGCAAGGTGTTCGGCCGCGGCTCCGCCGACACCAAGGCCGGCGGGGTGGCGATGCTGCACGCCATGCTGCGCATCGCCCGCTCCGGCGAGCCGCCGCCGGTCAGCGTGATGTACGCCGGCGCGGTGGACGAGGAGTACCGCATGCGGGGCGCCGCCGCTCTGGCGGACGCGCTGCCGGCGTGCGGCACGCGCGTCGTGGCGGCCGTGGTCGCCGAGCCTACCGAGCTGCGCATCGTCCGCGCGCACAAGGGGATCATCCGCGCCGTGATCGACGTGCACGGCACCGCCGCGCACAGCTCAAAGCCGCACCTCGGCGCCAGCTCGATCGGCGCCGCGGCGCGGCTGATCACGGCGTTCGACGAGGAGGTCGGCGCCGGCTTCGCCGCGCTCGACGACGGCATCACCGGCGTGCCCACCCACAACGTCGGCACCATCCACGGCGGCCTGCAGGTCAACTTCGTGCCGGCCGAGTGCCGGATGGAGCTCGACCGCCGGATCCTGCCGAGTGAGGACTTCGACGCCGTGCTGGACCCGTACCGGCGCATCGCCGCGCGGGCTGCCGAGGACGCCGGCGTGACCATCGACGTCACGGAAGACCTGTCGATCGAACCGATGGAGACCCCGGCCGACGCCCCGATCGTCGCCGGCGCCGCGGCCGCCGTGCGCGCGGTCACCGGCACGGCGTCCGTCGAAGGCGAGCCGTACGGCACCGACGCCGCCAAGCTCAGCGCCGCCGGCATCCCCTCCATCGTGCTCGGCCCCGGCAGCATCGACCAAGCGCACGCCGCCGTGGAGTGGATCGAGTGCGCCCAAGTGCGGCAGGCCGTCGAGGTCTACCACCGCATCATGCTGGACGCGGCAACCTGTGTTGCGCATGATGATCAAGAGCCACGTGGTCATGGGCGGCAATTGGAGTGAATCGGCGCGGATCGTACCTGAGAGGGCGACATGCAATGCCGCGTCGGTGACGAAACGATCCGGTACCGAGCACGCGGGGCAGTTCCGCTACCGATCGAAGCGTCATCAAGATCTGCCGCATATCGTGAAGTTCTCTGGAGGCCGGTCGAGCGCGATGCTCCTGTTCAACTTGCTGGAGGACGGCCTGCTGCAGGCCCATCGCGGCGACGTGATCATCTTCAACAACACGTCGTGCGAGCATCCGGCCACGTATCGGTTCGTTTCGAGATGCAAGAGAAGAGTCGAGAGGGACTATGGCATCCCGTTCTTTCTCGTGGAGTTCCAGACTCACGAAGACGCGAGGCGCGGGGAGTGGACCCGCATCCAAAGCTATCGATTGGTCAACGACCGACCCGTCTCCTCGACGAATCCAGACGGCTTCCATTGGAAGGGCGAGGTGTTCGAGGAGTTGCTTTCCCACGACGCATACGTTCCCAATCAGTTTCGGCGCACATGCACGGCGACGTTGAAACTGGAGGCGAGCCGACTGTTTCTGCAAGACTGGTTCGCCGGCAAAGAAGGCATCCCCCGTCTTGGGCACACGGGCAGCGGTTCCCGTGTCGATCTCGACGTATTGTACAAGCGCCATGAGAGCAACAGGGGCGGCGTACCTCGCGAGCTCTACCTTCAAAAGAAGCGGTATGTGCTTAGTCGTCCTCCATCACGCCCGTCGCAGAAATACGGTGACTTTTCCGCAGCCACAACCCCATTCAGTAATGCGTCACTCGACGGCAAGGTGTTCGGTAACACGGCTTGGTTCGGCACGGACGGCGTCGAGTACGTCACGTTCATCGGAATCCGGGGAGATGAGCAGCGACGAGTCGCGAGAGTCGCTGCGAATGTTCACGCCAAGGCTCGCAGCGACGGTGAACACGTTTACATGCCTTTCGCAGAGAGGAATGTAACCAAAGCAGACGTAAGCGATTACTGGCGCAGGCGGGATTGGGATCTGAAGCTCCCCACGGATGGGTCGTTATCAAATTGCGTTTTTTGCTTCCTGAAAGGCGTGCAGAACCTCGACGTCGTTTATCGACGCATGGGGATAGGCGCGATGGACGATGGCGCAGGATTCGGCCCGATCGACGATACCCCATGCGATCTCAAGTGGTGGGTCAGGATGGAACAGACGTACGGCCGCGATCTGGTTGCGGAGAATCGCCCGCGCACCGGCGATGGTGACGTCGATTTCGTCGGGTTTTTCGGCGCATCGAGCGGATTCTCTTACGACACACTTGCGACGAGTGGAGTGACCGGAGATGATTTGTCGCAATATACGGACTCCGTCCTCCCCTGCGACTGTACGGATTGACAGTCGTGTCCATGATCCCCGTGTATCTGGACTACCAGGCCACTACACCGCTCGACGAACGGGTTCGTTTAGCGATGGAGCCTTACTGGAACGGAGCGTTCGGTAACCCTCACTCCGAGGGACATCGCTATGGATGGGAGGCGCGCGAAGCGGTGACGCGTGCGCGCACGGAGGTGGCTGGCCTTGTTGGGGCAGACGATGGCGAGATCGTCTTTACGTCCGGAGCCACGGAGTCGTGCAACTTGGCTCTGCGCGGGATCGCTGCCGGCGCGGACGGGTCCCGGAGGAAGATCGTCACGGCGGCGACGGAGCATCCGGCGGTCTTGGAGACCGTCCGTTGGTTGGGCCGGCACGGCTTCGAGTCGGTGATTCTGCCCGTGAATCATGATGGATTGTTGGACTTGACGGTCCTCGAGGAGGCAGTAGACAAGCGGACGCTGCTCGTCTCGGTGATGGCGGCCAACAATGAAATCGGGGTGCTCCAACCGATGCCGGAGATAGCCGCGTTGTGTCGCACAGTCGGTGCCGTCTTGCACTCGGACGCGACGCAGGCTGTCGGCCGGATCGGGGTGCATGTCGACCGATTGGGCGTAGACCTGATGAGCTTTTCCGGGCACAAGGTTTACGGGCCGAAGGGCGTCGGTGCGCTGTACGTTCGTAATCGTCCGGGAGTGCGTGTGGAACCGGTGGTCACAGGTGGGCATCAGGAATGGGGGCTACGCGCTGGCACGGTACCGGTTCCGCTGGCGGTCGGACTGGGAGCCGCCTGCTCGATCGCTGCGGACGAATGGAGGGGCGATGCTGACCGCATGGGGCGGCTGGCAACCGGTTTGTACGGAAGGATGCTGTCAACCTTTCCCGACATGCAGGTGTTCGGCGACCTCGAACGGCGAGTGCCCGGTAACCTGAACGTGGGCTTTCCGTTCGTGACTGCCGACGATTTGGTCGCGCGAGTGGCGGATCGGATCGCTATTTCCACGGGATCGGCGTGCGCCTCCGCGACGATCGAGCCGTCACACGTACTGCTTGCGTTGGGGCTCGACGCGGAAGACGCGGCGACGGGTGTACGCATCAGCCTTGGAAGGTTTACGACCGAGACCGACGTGGAGGAAGCATCCGCGGCGCTGACAACCGTTGTCCGGGACTGCAGAGGAGCCCGGAAGTGATGAACAGCCCGACGTTGAAGTTTCCCCCGGGGCCGCCGAGTGGCTTTACGCCGACCGGGCTCGCGGGATTCAGCGATCTACGTCCGGCCGTCGTAGTGCGAGAGATGCTCCAGAACTCGCTGGACGCTGCCGCGGAAGCCGGCGAGTCGACGGCCCGCGTGCAATTCCGTCTGTACCGAACCGAGGTCGAAAACATCCCTGGATACACGCAGTATTCGGCCGCGTTTGAGAACGCTGTCGAAAGTCAGAAACGGAGCAGTATCGATGGGGCCTTGCCCGATCATGCCCAGGAGGTGGTCGACACCATCGAAGAGCGGCTGACTGATCAGGTCTGCGACGTTCTTGCTGTGACGGATAATGGTGTGGGGCTCGATCAGCGCTCCATGACGGCGCTCCTGAGTGACGGAACCAGCGCGAAGCGCCCGGACGCATCGGGTTCGTACGGGAACGGGCACATGGTTACAGTTCCAGCCTCTGACCTGCGTTACGTGCTGTACGGCGGTGTTCGCTCCGACGGGGAGAGAGTCGGAGCGGGTCACGCCATACTCGCTTCACACGCTGGAACGGGGAGTTACCCGAATGGTGCAGATGGATTCCTGGTGTGCCGGCTCGGAGGCGCAGGAAGCAACCAGCGATTCGACTTCGCAAGAGACGACGCAATTCCCAAGCTCATTTCCGATCAGGTGAATGAGATCAGAAACAGGTGGAGGCATGGCGCCGCGGTCATCATCCCGTGGTTCAATCGCTTTCGCGAAGATAAGCGAGCGCTCCATGAGATCGTATTCAAGGCCGCTGCGTGCAATTTTTTTGCCGCGATCGAAGGAAGTCGTCTTGAAGTCATCGTGGAAGACCGCACGGACAAGGCAGGCGCTGCTCGCGCCCACAAACTGACCAGAGAATCCCTGTCAGATGTCCTGAGGCACCATCAGAGTGAGCGGAGATCAGCGTTCCTGAGCGGCAAGATGGCTCGCGCTGCATGGGAGACGATGCACGCCGGGGAGAAGCACACCGTGCAAACGGGAATCGGAGCGGTTACGGTCTTCCTGCGCTATCCCGCGCCTCAAGGATCCTCGCGGATCGATCTTTGCCGCAACGGGATGTGGATCGTTGATGACAAGCGTATCCCTGGGTTCGCGTACAAATTCGGTGATCGACAGCCTTTTCATGCGGTCATGCTCATAGATTTCGACACCGGAGGCGAGCTGCATCGACTGATCCGGAAGGCTGAGGCACCGCTTCACGACCGGGTGTCCACGAAGCTGATGCGACAGGCGAGCGACAAGAAGAAGCTACGCGACGCCCTGGGTGCAGTCCGTCAGTGGCTGGGGGATCGGGTTCCTGGCGCCGACTCGGAAGAGTACCGTCCGGATGACGTGTTGACGATCGAGTCACGGGGCTCCGACGGACCGGGACCCGGAAAAAGGGAAATGTCGTTCTGGGGCGCGCCGGTTGAGGTTGGACGACGCACCGCGCAGCGGACGCTGCCCGGCCCCGGACCGGCATCGAAGGCCAATCCTCCTTCTCCCAACCCGAGAAGGAATCGCATGCCGAATCCCGGGCCGCCACCAGCTCCGGTTGAAGCTTCGCTTACCGCCATTCGATTCGCGGCGCTCCTGGTCCCTTCCGGTCAGCACTCGTGCAGCGTTCGCTTGCACATGCAGCACGACGTCGATGATGCTCGACTCTCTCTACGCGTGGACGAGAACACCGACGTGACCTGTGATCGTCTTTGGCAGGACGATCCGATCACCATCACTGCCGTTCGCGTGATCGGCGGGCGCGTGCTGTGGGAGGGAGAGGCGACGGCCGCGGCTCTCGGCAATCTTGAGGGAGGTATCGACCACGATCTCGATGTGACCTTCGACGCTCCGCATGGGACCGCCGCGGGCGTTGACAATCCGGTGCTTCGGGTCGAAGTAGTATCCCCGAAGGCGGCCCCCTCAGGCGCTCCCGCCCGCTGAGTATCGGTTGCCAGGCATGGATGCCAGAATCGAAATAGCCTCCAGAGACCCATCCACTGGTGTACGCTCGTTTCCATGGCCCGTTCTCCAGCGTGGCGACTCGAGTTTCCCGGCCGGGGTTTACGCCGTGGTGGTAGAACCGGCCCGAAATCGTCGCGGATTGAGGCTGACCCATCACATCCAAGGCGCTCCGCTGATCCTCCGATTGCTTGCCGAGCACCGGGCACAGTATGCGTGCAGCGTGTCATCAGCCAGCGCTTCGTATCGGCGTGTCGAGGTTTCCTCCGAGCCTGTGCATCGGATCCAGTGGGTCCGCGACGAACTTGGCGCGCCACCGATCTTCGTCCCCATGGTCGTCAGCACGGAGGAGCATCGATGTACGTTCGACGCGGATCGCGATGGTGTCGCCGACCTTTGGCACGGACGGACGATCGTGCTGCCGAAAGGCGCCAAGCTGGTTCTTGGACCTTCCTTCCAGCTCCAGGCTTCGCTGCTGCAGCTCTTGAACTTCAAGCTCGAAACCAGTCTGCCGGGGGGGCAATTCGAGGTAAAACCAAACACCGAGGACGGCTTTCGCTTCGACGTCTACCTCGCGAGGGATCTATTCGTGTTTCTGGAATTCAAGCGCGACCAGAGTCTCCGGGGCAACATCATGACGCATATCGTGAGCGCCGCGCTCGCTCTTCTGCAACGCAACTTCGCAATGGATGACGATGAGGAGAGCTGGAGAGTATTTCCGAATCTTACCGCATTTGCCGAGCACTTGCAGGAACAGAGTTTGCCGATCTGGGACGAGAAAGAGTCGTTCAACCCGGAGCGCGTAGCGACGGCTCTGTATCCCCACAAGTTGCCGCGGGTGGAGATGGAAGAAGATGAGTGATTTGCCGTATCAGGAGTTCGACGGCGCAGCGTACACTCGGTTCCGAAAAGAGTTGTTGAGTGAGAAGGGGACTGCCCGACAGCGAGAGTTTCTCGAAACGACGCTGGACAACGACCGATTCGTGACCCTCCTGACGGACCGGGGACTGATCGCGGAGGGTAACAGGGTACCGCTGTATGAAGAAGAGTTGTCCGAGCAGGTGTACCGCGAACCCCCGCCCGACGTAGAGGAAGGACTCTATCGGATATGGTGCGAGTTCGCTCCGCGATTTGCGTGCAGCCCTACTTTCTGGGCAGCCGTCACCCTACAGCACATCGAAGGAGGACGCATACTCTCTTCTTATCTGGCGGTGAACGGAAGCGCTTCCGCAACAGGAGCGCAGCGTATCGACCGGGCGCTTGCGAGCGACGAGCCGAAACCTGTCGATGACTGCGTGCGGTCCGTGATACGACACATGAGCGGCTTACCCGAGGCTCGCGGCAACAAGAGTGTGTACGTGGACTGTCCGTTGGCGCGGGCATGGTGGCGGGAACGGCTGGTGGCCCGCATCGCGGAGCGTAGCGGCGTAGTACCGAAGGCAATGGTCCGGGACGTGGTGAGACGGAGCAAGGACTACTGGGAGAGGCTGATCGTCATGATCGTTTCTCGCAATTCCGTGTTCGGGTCCACGGTCGTGGTGGATGCGTTTGTTGCTAGTTTGGCGAGACTCCTTGCGGTTGAGCCGAAATCGATTCTTCGCGATACCGATGCGCTGATTCGGACAGTACGCAGAATCAGCGCTCTCGCTGCGGCGCGTGAGCTTGGCGTCCTGGAGTTCGGCGAGATCGTCGAGATCATGAATGGGGTTCTTTGGGACGTTCATCAAGCCGCCGAGAGGCAGCGATGGCAGGATCCCGGCTTTCGTGAGATTGCTCGCCAGGAATCGAAGGCCGTAGCCGAGAGCGCCGGTGAGAGCGAAGATCAGGCGTTCATCGACGCGATCACGGACACGGCCGACGCATGAAGCGTGGAGAAGTGTGGACGGTGGCGGGTCCGGGTTACGCTGGGAAACCTCGCCCTGCCGTGATCATACAGGACGATCGATTCGAGGACACGGCCTCGGTAACGATCTGTCTGTTTACTACGCATCCGGTAGCGTCGGTGTTCCGTCCGATGGTTTTGGCGACCGATGACAATGGGCTGCGTTCCGATTCACGGATCATGACGGACAAGGTCACGACGGTGCCTCGACAGAAACTCAGAGATCGGATCGGCTGTCTCGACTCGATGAACATGGGGCGATTGGACCTCTCAATCCGCGGCTTCCTCGGTCTGGGCTGACCTTTCCGAACGGGGAGGGTGCCGACTGCAAGGCGAACTCGGGAGCTTGGCGACGACCGTCCCTTCAGAGTATTTTTCCGAGCTATGAACCTCGTGCGGATGCTGCGCAGGCCCGAGGGCAAGGATCTGGAGTTCAAGCGTGATCTCTCCTCGCCGGCTGGCATGCTGCGCACGGTCGTTGCGTTCGCCAATACGACCGGCGGGACGATTCTCATCGGGGTCGAGGACCGAACCGCGCACGTGCGTGGCGTGGAGAACCCGCTGGATGTAGAGGAACGAGCAGCCAACATGATCAGTGATTCGGTCAGGCCACGCCTGCTGCCGGACCTGCAGATCCTCACGTTCCGGAACCTGCAGGTGCTGGCGGTCCACGTCCATCCGAGCCCGGCGCGACCGCACTTCATCGCGCGGGAAGGGCTCCGAGCCGGCGCGTACGTGCGGGTAGGTTCATCCAATCGCTTGGCGGATGCGCCGCTGATCGCCGAAATGCAGCGCTATGCCGCCGGCGATTCGTTCGATGAGCAGCCGCTTCCGGCACTGAACTCGGAAGCGGTCGACTTCCGAGTCGCTTCCGAGTTCAGCGCGCCTGCGCGGAAACTGACACGCCGCAACCTCGAAACGCTCCGGCTCTTCACCCGTCATCAGGGTCGGCTGGTGCCTACCGCGGGCGGAGTGCTGCTCTTCGGAGCCGATCGCCTCGCTCACTTCCCCGACGCCTGGATCCAGGCCGGCCGCTTCGCGGGAACCGACAAGGCGGCCATTCTCGACCATGCGGACCTCAAGATGCCGCTCATCACGGCGATCGCAGAGGCCGTCGAGTTCGTGCGCAAGCACGCGCTGCATGGTGCGTCCATCGGTCCGGTTCGGCGTGAGGAGCGGTGGAACCTGCCGCCGGCCGCGGTCCGCGAGGCGATCGTCAACGCCGTCGCCCACGCGGACTACTCGCAGCGAGGTGCGCCGATCCGGGTCGCGATCTTCGACGATCGGCTGGAGGTGGAAAACCCGGGCCTGCTGCCGTTTGGGCTCACCCTCGACGATCTGCCGCTGGGGATCTCGAAGTTGCGCAATCGCACGATCGGGCGCGTGTTTCACGAGCTCGGACTCGTGGAGCAATGGGGAAGCGGCATCCAGCGCATGATCGCCTCATGTCGCGAGTCCGGCTTGGCTGCTCCGGTGTGGGAGGAGGTCGGCCTTCGGCTGCGGGTCACCATTCGGACCGAGATGACGGGGGCCGTGTCGGTCGATGCGGTCGATCGGTCGATCCTCGCCCTGCTGGGGCATGCCGACGGGCGCAGCACGAGCGAAGTCGCCGCGGCCATCGGACGGTCGTCGCGCGCCACGCGTACGCGCCTCGCGAAGCTGGTGTCGCGCGGACTGGTCCGCGAAGTGGGCAGCGGTCCGCGAGATCCCAAGAGGCGCTACGTGCGAACCGGCCGGTGAGCAAGATGGTGCGTAGCGACTGAACGCGAATGTTGCTCGACCGTTTGCGCGGCAATGAACTCGGAAGCGCCGCCGCGGACTCTGCTTCAGAGCTCACTTCCGAGCAGTGAACTTCGGCGCGGTGCCGCCGAGGCCAGCCGTCTACCACCGCAGGGCGTGTACCTGGCGACCACCGAAGAGATACCAGGGCTCGTTGCGCAGGGCCGGACGGTGACCGAACCCTGGAGATCGCGCGGGACGTCGCGAGGAAACTGATCGAAACGGCTCGGGCGTTTCAGGGCGTCGGCGGGTTGTGGCAGGCGAAGGTGTGGCCGTCGGCGGTGGTGGTGAGGGCCGGCATCGAGCGGCGGCACTCGTCGATGGCCTGCGGGCAGCGGGGGTGGAACGGACAGCCGGGGGGCGGATTCACCGGGCTCGGCACGTCACCTTCCAGCGGCCGGTCGGCCGGCGGGGCGTCGGGGTCGGCGACCGGGACCGCGGACATCAGACTGATCGTGTATGGATGGCGCGGCCGTTCGCAGACCGCCTGCGCCTCGCCCAGCTCCACCAGGTGGCCGAGGTACATCACCGCGATGCGGTTGGAGACGTAGCGGACGATGCTCAGGTCGTGGGCGATGAACAGGTAGGCCAGCCCCATCTCGCGCTGCAGATCGAGCAGCAGGTTGACGATCTGCGCCTGGATGGAGACGTCCAGCGCCGACACCGGCTCGTCGGCGACGATCAGTTCCGGCTCCAGGGCCAGCGCCCGCGCGATGCCGATGCGTTGCCGCTGGCCGCCGGAGAACTGGTGCGGGTAGCGGCCGGCGGCGTGCCGGGGCATGCCGACCATGTCCAGCAGCTTGCCGGTGAGGTCGCCGAGCACGGCCCCGCCGGTGACGCCGAACTCGCGCGGCCCCTCGGTGAGGATGTCCCCCACCAGCATGCGCGGGTTGAGCGACGCCCACGGGTCCTGGAACACGATCTGCAGCTTGCGCCGCGCCTGCTTGACCTGCGCGCGGTCCATGCTGAGCAGGTCCAGGCCCGCTGCCAGCGAGTCGGCGCGGGCGCGGATCTCGCGGACCCGGCGCTTCGCGTCGGCTGACCCGTCCAGCGCGCGCGCTTCCCGGTCCAGCTCCACCACCTGGTCGGCGACCGCCGGATCGGCGTCCAGGAACACGCGCCCGCGCTCCGGTTCGTAGAGGCGCAGCAGGCAGCGACCGACCGTGGTCTTGCCGCAGCCGGACTCGCCGACCATGCCCAGCGTCTCGCCGTGCCGGATGGCCAGCGTGAGGTCGTTCACGGCGGTGAGCGTCCCGCGGGAGCGGGCGAACCCGCCTGCCTTCACCGCGAACTCCTTGCGCAGGTCCGTGACCTGGACCAGCGGCGCGTCGTTCACGGCAGGCGCTCCTCCACCGGCCGCGCCGCCTCGCCGTGCAGGAAGCAGCGCACCTGGTGGGTCTCGTCGAGCGAGGTCAGCGCCGGCTCCGCCTCGGTGCAGCGCGCCATGGCGTGCGGGCAGCGCTCCGCGAAACGGCAGCCGGAGATCCGCCGGCGCGGATCGGGCAGGTGCCCGGGGATGGCGCGCAGCGGCTCCCGCGAGGCCGGGCCGGTCAGCACGGGCACCGAGGCCAGCAGTCCCTGCGTGTACGGGTGCTGCGGCTTCTTGAAGATCGTGCGCACCGGCGCCGACTCGACCACCACGCCGGCGTACATCACCACGACGCGGTCGACGAAACCGGCCACCACCGCCAGGTCGTGGGTGATGAAGATGATCGAGGTGTGCACCCGCTCCTTCAGCGACCGCATCAGCCGGAGGATCTGCGCCTGGATGGTGACGTCCAGCGCCGTGGTGGGCTCGTCCGCGATCAGCAGGGCCGGCTCGCAGGCCAGCGCGATGGCGATCATCGCCCGCTGCCGGAGTCCCCCGGAGAGCTGAAACGGATAGTCGCGGACCCGCGAGTCCGGGTCGGACATGCCGACCAGGCCAAGCAGCCGGACCGCCTCCTGGCGCGCCTGGGCTCGGTCCATGCCGCGGTGCAGGGTCAGGGCTTCGCCGATCTGGTCGCCGATCGAGTAGACGGGGTTCAGGGAGGTCATCGGCTCCTGGAAGATCATGGAGATGTCGTTGCCGCGCACGGCGCGAATCTCGCGGTCGCTCAGGCCGGTCAGCTCGCGTCCGCGCAGGCGGATGGAGCCGCGCTCGATGCGCCCGGGTGGCTGCGGGATGAGCCGCATCACGGCCAGCGAGGTCACCGACTTGCCGCAGCCGGACTCGCCGACCAAGCCGACCGTCTCGCCCTCCTCGACGTGCAGGTCGACGCCGTCCACGGCGCGCACCACGTGGTCGTGCAGGTGGAAGCTGACCTGCAGGTCCCGGACGTCCAGGATCGTGGCGCCGCCCGCCGTACCGCTCATACGCGGCTCCGCGGATCGACCGCGTCGCGCAGGCCGTCGCCGACGAAGTTCCACGCCATGATGGCGATGAAGATGAAGATGCCCGGCACCAGGATCCACGGGAAGTCCTGGAAGATCCGGTAGCCGCGCGACACCGACAGCATCAGCCCCCAGCTCGACTGCGGCTCGGTGATGCCCAGCCCCAGGAAACTCAGGGTCGACTCGCCCAGGATGAAGCCGGGGATGGTCAGCGTGACGTGCACGATCACGTAGGACAGCGTGTTCGGCAGAACGTGCCGCACGATGATCTTGAACGGACCCAGGCCGAGCGCGCGGGCGGCCAGCACGTAGTCCTCCGAGCGCAGGGAGAGCACCATGCCGCGCACGATGCGCGCCAGGCCGCCCCAGATGACGAAGGAGACGATCAGGATGATCAGGAAGTAGACCTGCACGCTGTGGAGCGTCGGCGGGAAGGTGCCGCGCAGCGCCAGCAGCAGGTAGAACGCGGGGAAGGCCAGCAGCACCTCCGTGAAGCGCATCAGCAGGTTGTCGATCACGCCGCCGAAGTAGCCGGCGGCGCCGCCGATCAACAGGCCGATCACCAGCGTGATGGTCGCGCCGACCAGCCCGACCGTGAGGGACACGCGCGCGCCGTGCAGCAGCCGCGACAAGAGGTCGCGGCCGGCATGGTCGGTGCCGAGCGGGAAGAAGCCTCCGGTGGGCGAGGTGAGCAGGTGCCAGCGCGCCGTGAACGTACCCAGGAACCGGTACGGCACGCCGCGCGCGAAGAAGCTCACGAAGTTCTTGTTGCCCTTGGCGATGATCAACTCCGCGACCGGCGTCGCCGGAAGACCCAGGTCGAGCCGCACGGTGCGGTGCAGGTCGCGGCTCGGGTCGCGCTCGACCTGCGCGATCAGCGACCGCAGCTCGGCCAGCGCCGGGTGGTCTGTCCGCAGCCCGTATTGCCGCCGGAACGCAGCGACCGCCGTGCTCGCGCGCGCGGCAGCCGAGTCCTGCATGGCCACGGCGCGCAGGTCACCGCGGCCGGCGACCGTCTCCTGCGAGATCACGCGGAGGGTGTGGCGCGGCACGCGGCCGTAGGTGCGCAGCGCCTGATTGACGATGTGCATCTCGAAGACGAACGGCCGCACCACCACGTTGCCGCCGTCGAGGTAGCTGAAGTGGATGCGGGTCGGCGGCTGGTAGGACTTGGTCTTGTCGGTCCAGCGCATCGTCGCCGGCGCCAGGGGGTCGGCCAGCAGCGCCAGGGCGTACAGGACGACCAGCGTCACGGCGCCGATCTTGCCCAGCGTGTGCTTGCGGAACTTCCTGACGAAACCGCCGAGCAGCGACTCGACCGCTTCGTCGACCGCGCCGGCGCTCGCCGTGACCGGAGCGCTCATGTCACGCGGATCCGGGGGTCGGTGATCGCCAGCAGGATGTCGGCCACCAGGTTGCCGATCATCAGCAGGATCACCCCGTAGATCAGGCTGCCGGACACCAGGTACGGGTCCTGGTTGAGCAGCGCCGACAGGATCAGCTTGCCCAGCCCGGGCCAGCCGGTGACGATCTCCACCAGCGCCGAGCCGCCCAGGATGTCACCGATGCTGAAGCCCAGCAGGGTGATCATCGGGTTGACCGCGTTGCGCAGCGCGTGCTTGAGGATCACGACCCGCTCGGCCAGCCCCTTGGCGCGGGCGGTGGTGATGTACTGCTGGCCCAGCACCTCCAGCATGTTGGCGCGCATGATGCGCGTCAGCGACGCCGTGATCGCCGTGGAGATCACCAGCGCCGGCACCACCAGGTGCTTGGCCAGGTCCCACATCTTCCCCAGGGTGGAGAGCTGGTCGTGGTCGATCGACGTCATGCCCCCGATCGGCAGCCAGCTCCCGGTGGCCGAGATCACGTACAGCAGCAGGGCGGCCAGGAAGAAATTCGGGATCGACAGGCCGAAGAAGGCGAGAACCGCGATCGACTGGTCCTGCCACCGGTACTGGCGCGCGGCGGCGATGATGCCGGCAGGGATCGAGAACCCCCATGCCAGAAGCAGCGACACCAACGACAGCAGCAGCGTGTTGGCCGCGCGCTGCTTGACCAGCACGAACACCGGCGCCTTGAAGGTCTGCGAGAAGCCGAAGTCGCCCTGCGCGGCGTTCCACAGGTAGCGCCCGAACTGCACGTACCACGGCTGGTCCAGGCCGAAGTTGGCACGGAACCGCTCCAGGTCCTCGGCGCGGATGTCGGGGTTGAGTGCGTACTCGCTGTAGACGTCGCCGGGCGCGAGCTGGATCAGCCAGAAGGCGACGGCCAGCGTGATCAGCAGGATCGGCACGGCGTTCATCAGCCGCCGGCCGACGACGCGCAGCAACGACAGGCTCATGGCCGCGGGTACTACCGTGGATGCATGCGGGGTGCTCCGTCAGAAAAGGGAAGAGCCCGGGACGTTCGTGCTCGTCCCGGGCTCCTGTGCCATCGTCCGGCTACTTCACGAAGAGCCGGTCGGCGGTGCCACGAATGCCGTAGCCGTTCAGCGGGTGCGTCTTGATGTTGCCGAACGTGTTGCGGAAGGCGTGCATCGTCGCCGGGGCGAAGGTGTAGGCCCACGGGACCTCGTCGATCCAGAGCTCCTGGAGCTTGCGGAATCCGCGGATGCGCTGCTCCTCGTCCGTGGTCAGGTTGGCCTCGTCCCAGGCGGCGTCCACGGCGGCCTCCCAGTCGCGGCGCGGCGACTCCTGGTTGGGCTCGATCATGTGCAGGGAGCCGCGTGACGGGTACACGTTGGCGCCGCCCACCGGGTCGACCGATCCGGTCAGGCCGATCAGGATCATGTGCCAGTCGTAGGAGGCGACCAGCCGGGTGACCAGCTCGTTGAACGCCTCCGGCTTGAAGGTGACGTCGATGCCGGCGGCCTGCGCCTCCTGGGTGAACAGCTCGCCGATCTGCTCGCGCACCGTGTTGCCGGAGTTGGTGTTGAGGATCAGCTCGATCTTGTTGCCGTCCGGATCCTCGCGGAAGCCGTCGCCGTCACGGTCGGTGTAGCCGATCGAGTCGAGCAGCTCCTTGGCGCGCTCCGGGTCGTACTTGAACGCGGCATCGGCGGCCCCCTCCCAGTAGTAGGGGGACACGGTCCACACGAACGAGTACTGCGGGTAGCCGAAGCCGAAGGCGATGTTGTTGATGATGGTCTGGCGGTCGATCAGGTGCGCCATCGCCTGGCGGAACGACTTGTTGGACAGCCAGGTGAGCGCCGGCGGTTCGATGCCGCCGTCCTCCTCGCCCTCGATCGGGTTCTGGTTGAAGGTGATGAACTGGGTGCTGGATGCGGGCCCCACGTTGTAGATCAGGAAGTTGTCGGACTCCTGCCGCTCGGCCAGGACGCCGTAGTCCTCGCCGCGCAATCCCCAGGCGTCGGTCTCGCCGGCGATGAAGCGGGCCAGGCCGGTGTCCTGATCCTCCACGAACTCGATCACGAACTCGTCCAGGTACGGGAGCTGCTGGCCCCACTCGTCCTTCTCGTAGTAGTTGGGGTTGGGCGTCATCACCACCCGCTGGCTGGGCAGGTACTCGTTGATCAGGAACGGGCCGTTGCCGACGATGGTGGTCACGTCGGTATCGACGCCCCAGAACGAGTTGACCGCGGCGGCGCCTTCCGCCTCGATCAGCGGCTCGAAGATGTGGCGCGGCATCGGCCCGATCGAGGCGATCTCGAAGATGCCGGCGTACACCGACGGCAGCACGACGCGGTAGGTCAGGTCGTCGATCAGCTCGAACTCCGCAAGCTCACCGCCGACGTTCAGGGCATTGCGGACGCTGGTCTCGACCTCCTCGTTCTTGTAGATCTCGTTGACGCTCCAGACGATCTCGTCCGCCGTGATCGGGTCGCCGTCCGACCAGACCAGGCCGCTGCGCAGGTGGAGCGTGATCGTCTTCTGGTCTTCGGAGATCTCCCAGCGCTCGGCCAGGCCCGGCTCCCAATCCAGGGTGAGCTGGCTGCGCCGCACGACGCCCGAGTACAACTGACCGGTGATGTCTGTGGTCGAAGTCTCCTTCGCCACGATGGCGTTGAACGTCTTGGGTGGCGCGATGTTGGTTACCACGAACCGGCCGCCGTGGCTGCCGCGCTCCCACGCGGAGTGATCGACCTTGGCGAGCATGTCAATCGGGCTCATCTCCTCGGCCATGACCGCCTCCTCCTGAACGGGAGACGCCCACGCGCCGGTGACGGCCAATCCTGCGATCAGGATGGCCAGGATGCTCTTCGTCATCTTCATCGGAAACCTCCTGCGGTATCGGAGAGATGCTCCGATCCTACCGCATGCTTACCCGCGTTGCCTGCCCTGCCGGGCAGATTTCAGGACAGGACGCCGACGGTGGGGCCGAAGCTGTCCTGGTAGGGCTGCGGGTCGACGCGCACGTCGATCAGGGTGGCGACGTCGGCGCCCAGCGCCGCGGCCAGCTCGCGGCGCAGCGTCTCCGGGTCGTAGACCGTGGCGCCGCGCAAGCCGCTGGCGCGCGCGATCGCGGCGTAGTCGACCGGCGCGAACTGCAGCGAGTAGGGGTCGAGGCCGCGCGTCTTCTGCCGGGAGCGGATGGTGCCGTGAGCCTGGTCGTTGATGATCAGCAGCGGCACCGCCGCGCCGGTGCGGGCGAATGTCTCCAACTCACCCAGCCGCATCAGCAGGCTGCCGTCGCCGCCGATGCCGAGCACCGGGGTGTCGGGGCGGGCCAGCTTGGCGCCCAGCGCCGCCGGCACGGTCAGGCCCATCGTGCGCGCGCCGCCGGAGCCGAAGAAGGTGTCCGGTCGGGTGACCGGCCACAGGTGGTCGAGCATGACGATGAAGACGCCGGTCTCCGAGACCATGATGCCGTCCTCGGGGAGCAGCTCGCGGGCGATCTCTACCGCGTCCTGGGCGGCCAGACGGGCTTCCGGCGGCCGGGCGAAGCAGCGCGCCAGGATGTCGGCGCGGATGGCGGCCACGCGCTCGGTCGGGTACCCCTCGTCGGTGCGTGCGGGCAGGGCGGCCGTCAGGGCCGGGAGCGAGGCAGCCAGGTCGCCGTCGACGCGCACGGTTGCCGGAGACACGATCTCGAAGTCGGGCCGCGCCGCCAACTCACAGGTCGGGATTCCCAACGTGCTGTCCCACGTACCCTCCACGGACAGGCCGTCGACGCCGATCAGCAGCGCGCCGTCCGCCTCGGCCAGGATGCGGTTGGCCAGGATGTCCGGCCCCGGTAACGCCATGAACACGCCGGCGAAGCGGGGATCGTCCTCCCGGATCATGCCGCGCGCGTGGAAGCCGTGCAGGACCGCGGGCCGCATGCGGTCGATCAGCGCACGCACCTCCCCGGATGCGCCGGCCAGGGCGATGTCCGGGCCCAGGATGACCACCGGCCGCTGCCAGCCCGAGACCAGCCGCGCCGCCCTCGCGATCGCCGCGTCGTCGGGCGGCGGTCCGTCCAGCCGAGGCTCCGGCCGCTCGGTGGGGCCGCTGCCGGCATCGTTCTGCGCCTGGTCGGACGGCAACTGCAGCAGCGCCGGCCCGGGACGTCCGCCCGCGGCGGCGGCGAAGGCGGCGTCGATGGTGCGGCCCGCATCGCCGGCCGCGTCGACCTGGAGGGTGGCGTTCGAAACCGCGGCGAACAGCGGCTCCTGCTCGCACACCTGGGACATTTCTTTGCGTGCGCCGCTTCCGATGCGCTCGCACAGGCAGACCACCGGCATGCGCTCGAAGAACGCGTTGACCGCGCCGGCGGCCAGGTTGCCGGCGCCCGCGCCCTTGATGCCGATCGCCAGACCCGCGCCGCCGCGCAGGTAGCCGTAGTAGGCGGCGGTGATGGCCGCGCTCGACTCGTGGCCCATCAGCACCAGGTCCAGCCCGACGTGGCGTCCGGCCTCCATCAGGTCCATCAGCGCCCCGGATCCGGGCAGCCCGAAGTAGAGCTCCAGCCCCTCCTGTCGCGCGCGGTCGGCGATCCTCTCGGCGATGGTCATCGTGGCGCCCTCCAGGGGCGATGTTAGACCACGATGTCCTTGCGCCGGTACCGGATCGCGGAGGCGGTCAGCAGCACGGCCGTGCCCAGCAAGAAGTAGGCGAGCCGGCCGATGGTGAGACCGTAGTCGGGGTCCAGGACCGACACGTCGAGGAACCGGTAGGGGCTCAGATAACCGATCAGCCGCGCCTTCTCGGTGGTCTTCGAGATGGCGTCCACGAAGAAGCCGCCGAGCGCGATGGCGACCGCGACGCCGGTCATGCTTCGGCCACGCCGGACCGCGGCCGACAGCAGCAGGCCCAAGGCGGCCAGCAGCGTGGTCAGCAGCAGCACGTACACGTCGTAGATGAACAGGGCGCGCAGATCGACGGGGTCCGGGCTGAAGCCGGTGACCGCGGCGGCCGACACGGCGAACGTCACGGCGTTGAAGGCGACCACGTAGACGTAGGCTGCGGCGGTCTTGCCCGCCCACACCTGCAGGCGCGACAGCGGCTGGGCCAGCAGGAACTCGGCCGTGCGGTCGCGTTCTTCCTTGAGCAGCAGGTTGGCGCCCAGCGAGGCGGCGAAGATGCCGCCCAGGATGGTGATCACGATGCCGCTCTCGGTGACGTGAAAACCGAGCGGCGTCACGAACATCGCCGCGTCCTCGATGTTGAGCGCCTTGAGCAACCCTTCGGGATAGGCTTCCAGCATGCCGGCAAACGTGTCACCGGACTCGGCGATCGACGGGAGGAACAGCGAGTAGAGCACCACCAGGCCGGCGACGATGCCGGTCCAGGCGATCGCTTGCCGGCGGTTGCGGCGCAACTCGTGCGTGAACAGGTGCCAGGCCGGACTCATGCGGGGTCCTCCGCCGCATCGGCGGCCCCATCCTCCGCGTCACTGCCGTAGTAATGCAGGAACACGTCGTCCAGGGTCGGATCCTCGATCGTCACGTCGACCACGCGGCGCCTGGCCAACATGGCGAGCAGGGCGCGCGGCGGTCCGGTGAAGTCGAAGCGCGCGCTGTCGGCATCCACGCTCAGGTTCGCGACGCCGTCGATGGCCAGCGCCCGCGCGGGCGGCTCACCGGGGAAGACGGCGCGCACCCGCTTGAGGTGGCGCTGGCGGAGCGTTTCGATCTCCGCCACCTCGACGATGCGCCCGCTACGGACGATCGCCACGCGCCGGCACATGCGCTGCACCTCGTCCAGGACGTGCGAGGAGAAGAAGACGGTGGCGCCGCGCCGGTGCTCCTCGCGCAGCAGGTCGAACAGCACGCCCTGCATCAGCGGGTCCAGACCGGCGCTCGGCTCGTCCAGGATCACCAGCTCCGGTCGGTGCTGCAGCGCCAGCACGACGGCCAGCTTCTTGCGGTTGCCGGTGGACAGTTCGTCCGCCTTGCGCTGCAGGTCCAGGTCCAGGCGGCCTGCCACCTCCCGGCCCCGGTCCGGGTCCATCCCGTGCATGCGGCTGGCCAGGCGGAGGATCGCCTCGCCGGTCATGCCGCCGTAGAAGCCGATCTCCGCGGGGATGTAGCCGAGCCGGCGGCGGATGTCGATACCGCGGCTGGTCACGTCCAGCCCGAACACCGTGGCGCTGCCGCGCGTCGGCCGCAGCAGCCCGAGCAGGGTACGGATCGTCGTCGACTTGCCCGCGCCGTTGGGCCCGATGAAGCCGAAGAACTCGCCGGCCTCAACGCTCAGATTCAGCCCGTCGATCCCGCGCGTGCGCCCGTAGTACTTGGTCAGCCCGGTTGTCTCGATCATTACGAGCCCTTATTTTGATTAATCAAAATAAGACTCTTGTCACCTCGCAGTCAAGCAAGCTGCGCCTCCGATCGCAGACTGCCCGGGGCTCCCCTGATAGCCCTCGTCACGGGCTTGCAGCGATCGATCGGAAGATGCACCGTACGGACGACGGGCCTATCCGTCCCGGAGTTGCGCCTTGTTGAGCCGTGTTGTCCCTGGTTCCTTCATTGGGTCGATGCTCGCAGTGGTTATCGGGTCCCTGGTGACATCCTGTGCGCCGATAGTCCACGTTGACTACGCCGCAGCGTTTGATCTCGAGGTCGTCAATGAGGCCAGCGACCGAGTAAGGATAAGAATCGGCGGCGTAAGCGGCATCTTCGATTTGGAAAGCACGGAAAGGCGGACATTCCGTTTGAGCGTGTTGGGTCCACGAGATTCCCCGGCAGACAATGATCTCGTAAGGGGTGTCTCCAGAGTAGAATTCTACCACGCCGACGCGGTTGTCCCGTACGAAATCCACAGATATGGGACGTGGTGGTGTCCTGATTCAGCCGACGACACGCTCTGTGTCCATGACCGCTTCGACGGTGCGACAGAAAGGCTGTTCGTAAAGTCGCCGGATCGTCCTTTCTATCTCGAAAGGGACAAGGAGAATCCTGACCTGGGCAGATTGGTGATCACCTTCGTGCCGGGCGCCGAATCCCTCGACGTCGTCAATGCCGCTGATCAGAGCGCGAGGATACAGATCTCGATGCGCCGGGGAACGAGTTTCCTGGTTCCGTCCGGGGGGAACAGCGACTACGTGGTCCCGAGATCCAGGAGCGGGATCCATGATCTGGATAGTCAAGCAAGCATCACCCTTGCGATCATGGGCGGGCCGGGGATCGGCCGGCGAGAAGTGCCGGAAGCCAATCGATACGCAAGGCACTTCAGCGGGATACACTTCTACGGTTCCGGTGCCGCCGATCCGTATGTGGGCTATGAATATGATACGTGGTGGTGCGGCCCGGATTTCACGGACGACGCGCTCTGTGTCTTCAGGCGGTCCGACGGAGCGATCGAACGGCTCTTCGTGGAGTCGCCGGACCGTCCGTTCTATCTGGAGAGGGACGAAGGCGATCCCGGCTTGGCAAGGCTGGTGATAACCTATCTGCCAGAAGTCAGATAGGAACATGACGAAACGGAGGTCCGCAGCGTGCTGCATCGGCGTTCTGGTCGTCACGGCTCATTTCTGTATCGTGGCGGCCTGCCGTATCGACCCTGTCGACGTACCCCAGCGGCTTTCTCTGGAAGTCGTCAACGAGGCGAGCGGCCGCGTACGCGTGCGGATTGGCGATGCAACCGGTATCCTGGATTTGGACGTCGGTGAAGGCCGGACGGTCGAAGTGGCCGCGCCGGCTTGGGCCGGGCCTCCGGTCAGCGAATACGTACGGTATCTGCCTCTGCCGGGGATCGATTTCTTCGACGAGAGCGCCGCATCTCCCCACAGGAGATACTCGTATTACAATTTCGATTGCATCGATGCAACCGGCGAGTCGGGAGACGATACGCAATGTGTCTACGCCCGAACCGACGGAGCGGTAGACAGACTGTTCGTGAAAGTCCCGGATCGCCCGTTCTATCTCGAGAGGGATACGACGAATCCCGAGCTCGGGCGTGTGGTGATTACCCTCGTACCGCGTGGAGAATCGCTTGAGGTCATCAACGAGTCCGGTGATCGCATACGGATCCGGATTGCGATGCGCGACGACGCCAGCTTTCTGGTTCCTCGGGGATCAGGCACCGACTACTACGGGTATGGTCACAGCAGTGGCATCTTCGATCTGGATGGTGACCAGCGAAGGACGCTTGCGTTGAGCTCGTTCCTGTCCGTAAACTCACAAGTTGTTGAACAGGCGTGAATTGATGGTTTTGAGGGGTTGAAGAAAAGGGTGTTTCGGTTATCATCGCTGGTGACCAAAACCACGAAACAACCGAAACACCCCGGAGAGCCCGATGCGCATGACACGCACCGAACAACCAAGTGTATTCCCCCGGCATATTCGCGCAGGAGTGGAGAAAAAGTAGGCGCGTCCGCCGATTTGCA
>JAPPNY010000212.1 GCA_028818385.1 Spirochaetaceae bacterium | reverse complement strand
GGCAAATCTTGAAGATTCAGTCAAGTGCCGCCGATTTCAAATGACCCCACTACCGCCAGGCCGTCGCCGTGCCGGACCGGGAGACGCGGGAAGCGATGGGATGGCTCTACGACCGGCATGGCGTGCGCACCGAGCCTTCCGGCGCGATCGTGACGGCGGCGCTCTTGAGCCGGCGCGTCAGCCTTGATGGCGAGGGAGACGTGGTGGTGATCCTCAGCGGTCGCAACGTCGACGAGGATCAGTTTCGCGCGTGGATCACCCTGGAGTAGGCGAGTTGCCGTAACCGCGTCGACGCGGCCCCGCGCCACGCGTAGAGTGCGCCGCCATGAAGATGAGTCGGCCGGTCCTGGCGCACGAGGTGCTGAGCGTGACCGGCGGTATGGTGGTCGCCCAGGATCGGCTGGGCGCCCGCATCGGCACGGAGGTCCTGCAGCGAGGCGGCAACGCCGTGGACGCGGCCGTGACCACCGCCTTCGCGATGGGGGTGCTGCAGCCGCTCATGAACGGCGTGGGCGGCGGCGGCATGGTGGTCGCCCGCTTCGCCTCGGGCGAGGCCGGCTCCGTGGACTTCGGCATGCGCGCGGCCGCCGCGGCCCGGCCGGACATGTACGAGATGGAGGGAGGGACCGACCGTCCGGAGACCGGCGGGCTGCGGTTCTCCCGCGGCTACGCGTGGCCGCTGGTCAAGGACCGGGCCAACGTCTACGGCCACGCGGCGATCGCGGTGCCGGGAACGGCGGCGGGTCTGGCGGCGGCCCTGGAACGATGGGGCACGATGAGCCTGGACCAGGCGCTGCTGCCGGCGATCCGGCTGGCGCGCAACGGATTCCCGGTCGGCCACCACTTCGTCCTGATGCTGGTCAGCGGGCGGCCGATCATGACCCGCTACCCGGCGACCCGCGAGACCTACTACCCCGGCGGCCAGCCGCTGGCCGTGGGCGAGACGCTGGTGCAGCGCGATCACGCACGCACGCTGGAGCTCATCGCCCGCGACGGACCGGACGGCTTCTACCGGGGCGAGGTGGCGGATCGCATCGTCTCCGAGATGGCCGCGCACGGCGGCACGATCCGGCAGGAGGACTTGGCCGGCTACCGGCCGTTCGTGCACGACACGGTGCTGGAGGCCGGCTACCGGGGGTACGGGGTGCTGGGCGTCCCCGGTCCGAACGGCGGCACGGCCGTCGCCGAGGCGCTCCACATCCTCGAGCACTTCGACCTGGCCCGCAACGGTTGGGGCTCGGTGGAGGCGCTGCACCTGGTGATCGAGGCGATCCGCCGGGCGGCGGTGGACCGGTACTCGTACCTGGGCGACCATCCGGATGCGCCGTTCGACACTCTGACGGAGCCCGGCTACGCGGCGACGCGGGCGCGGACGATCAGCCCGGACGGCGCCGGTCACACCGCCGCCGGCGACCCGTGGGCATGGCGAGGAGTCCCCCGGCCCGCGGACCTGCCGGCTCCCGCGGGTGTTTCGGCGGACGGCGGCACCACGCACATCTCGGTGGTGGACGCGGATCGCAACGCCGTGTGTCTGACGCAGACCAACATGTCGTGGTCCGGGGTGATCGTCCCCGGCGTCGGCGTGATGATGAACAACGCGATGACCTGGTTCTATCCGGCGCCGGACACCGTGAACTCGATCGTTCCCGGCGGCCGCGGGCTGAACAACATGACGCCGCTTGTCCTGGTCCGCGACGGCCGGCTGCACGCCGTGCTCGGCGCGTCCGGGGGCCGCCGCATCTGGTCGGCGCTGGTGCAGGTGTGCGTGAACCACGCCGAGCTCGGCATGGACCTGCAGCAGGCCGTGCAGGCGCCGCGGCTGCACGTGGAGTCGGACCAGGTGCTGCTGGACGGCCGCTTCGGCGGCGAAGTGCGGGCCGGCCTGGAGAAGCTCGGCCACGAGGTCACGGTGGCGACCCCATACTACAACCGCTCACCCTATGCGGAGCCGAACGGCATACAGATAGCCGGCGACGAGCTCCGCAGCGCCGTCTACCCGGTCGCCAAGCCGACGCACGCCGCCGGCTATCCCGGCGACACCCTGGAGGACTCGGACGCCGGGATCGACGCCGGCATGCTGTCGCACCCGTAGGGGCGGTACGTTCACGGCGTGGAGCGGCTGCCGTTCACCTTACGGGTGGGGTCGTCGGCCACCGCGCTGTGGGCAAGATCAGCGTCGGTCGTGCCATCGGTGGCCTTGATGGTCCCGCCGCTGAGAGACAGCGCGTTGGCCGGGACACTGATTCCGTCCTCATCACGGTCCGCCTTCCGGACGAAGAGTCTGAAGAACAGAGCATCGCTGCGCCATCCGAAATAGGTCGCGTGCCGCGTCTGCGTCCCGATGGTCAGCGCCACCTGGGGAGTGCCGCTTGCTGCCACCGCTCGGTCGAACTCGACCTTCACTTCGACCGTTTCCCCGAGTCCGTACGTCCCACCCCTGTCCGGGGAGGAGATGATGGAGATTTTCCTCACCTTTGGTGGCGTGCTGTCGCCGCCGTTCACCTTGCTGCCGAATCCGGCGGCGACCGGCCCGTGTGTCAGATCGGCTTCGGTCGAGCCGTCGGCGGACTTGATGGTCCCGCCGTTGAGAAACAGCGCATTGGCGGCGATGCCGATGCCGTCCTCGTCGCGGTCTTCCCCCTGCACGGTGTACTCGAAGTGCAGGAACTGTGTGGTCCATGCGGACAGCGTCGCGTGCCGCGTCTGTGTGCCGATGGTCAGAGCCACCTGGGGCTCGCCGCGTATTGTCACCGTTCTGTCGAACTCGACTCGCAACTCGATCGTCTCGCCCAGTTCGTACGTTCCGCCCCTCGCCGGGGAGGAGTTGAAGGCGATCTCCCTCACTCCCGGCGGCGTGCTGTTACTGCCGTTCACCTTGTTGCCGCGCTCGACGGCGACTGGCCCGTGCGTCAGATTCACATCGACGGCGCCGACGGTGGTCCTGATGGCACCGCCGTTGAGGGCCAGCGCGTTAGCCGCGATGCTGACGCCGTCCTCATCCCGATCCTCCTCCTGCACGGTGTAGGTGAAAGTCAGATGCTGACGGCCCCATCCGAACAAGGTCGCGTGCCGCGTCTTGGCCCCGATCGTCAGCGCCACTTGGGGTTTGCCGGTTGCCGTGACGGCCCTGTCGAACTGGACCCGCACCTCAATCGTCTCCCCGAGTTCATAGGTGTCACCCGTTGCCGGGGAGGAGCTGAGAGAGACATCCGTCACTCCTGGTTGCGCGGTCGCGCTGCCGTTCACCTTGCTGCCGCGCAGGGCGGCAACGGCCTCGTGAGTCAGATCGGCGTCGGTCGTACCGTCGGCGGTCGTAATGGTACCGCCGTTGAGAACGAGCGCGTTGGCGGCGATGCTGATCCCGTCCTCGTCGCGGTCCCCCTCCTGCACGGAGTAGCTGAAGTACAGGGATTGTGTGCTCCATGAGGACAAGGTGGCGCGCCGCGTCTGCGTTCCGATGGTCAGCGCCACCTGGGGCTTGCCGGTTGCCGTCACCGCTCTGTCGAACCGCACGTTTACCTCGACCGTCTCTCCGAGCCCGTACGTGTCGCCGCTTGCCGGGGACCCACGGAACGCGATGGACGAGACTGCGGGCGCGGTGCTCTCGGCCTGATCGACCGTGGCAGCCGCTGCATCTGATGTCGTCGGGGTCGGCGGCGTCGTCGCACATGACGCGAGCACTAGCAGGCAGGAGAAACCGATCAGGTTGCGGCGATGCCGGACCGCCTGCATCGCTCGAAGTTACCACAGGCTCCTCGCAGGAATCAGAGCCGCATCTGCACCATGTCGGCGGTCTGCGCTCGGACATGGTGTTG
Organism: Spirochaetaceae bacterium; assembly: GCA_028818385.1. The sequence goes on along the minus strand of JAPPNY010000212.1, from coordinate 4,907 downwards.
CAGCCGCGAGGGCTGAGCCGTTCAGGGGTTGACTCGGCTGCCGTTCACCTTGCGGCCAGGGTCCGCGGGCACCGCGTCATGAGCTAGATTCGCGTCCGTGGTCCCGTCGCCGACGTGCCTGATGGTGCCGCCGTTGAGGGCCAAAGCGTTGCCGTCGATGCTGATCCCGTCCACATCCCGGTCCACGGCTTGCACCAAGTAGTCGAACGACAAGACGTCTTCGTCGACAATCGTGCCCCCGCCGCGCGCGGCGATGGCGGCATAGCCAGAGTAGATCGCCTGCCTAGTCTTGCTCCCGATGGTGAGCGCCACGAGGGGCCATCCCGTCACGGTCACATCTCGGTCGAACTCGACCCACACCCGAACCCTCTCACCGCGAACATACGTATCGCCGGTCGGCGGCGGGACGTGGTTGTCGAGGTAGATGGCACGCACCATCGGCGGCGTGACGAGGCTGCCATCCACCCTGCGGGTGAGGTCGGCAGCCACGGCGCTGTGGGCGATGGCGGCGCCGGTCGTCGAGTCGTCCGCGTGCGTGATCGTGCCGCCGTTGAGCGACAGGGAGTTGGCGTCGATGCTGATCCCGTCCCCATCCCGGTCGCCCTCATGCACCGCGTAACTGAAGTGCGCGTACCGGGGATCCTGCCACGAAAGGGCGTACGCCGCCTGGCGTGTCTGCGTCCCGATCGTCAGCGCCACCTGCGGACTGCCGGTCACTTGCACCGCCCGGTCGAACTCGACCCGAACCTCGATAGTCTCCCCGAGTTCGTATGTGGTACCCAGCGCCGGGGAGGAGTCAAAGGCGATGCCCCACACGCTCGGCGGCGTGATCAAGCTGCCGTTCACCTTGCTATCTGTTTCGGCCACCCGCTCGTGAGTCAGATCTGCGTCGGCCGTGCCCTCGGCGCGTTCATGATGGTCCCTCCGCTGAGGAGCAGCGCGTTGGCGGCGATGCCGACTCCGTCCTCGTCGCGGTCCGCCTCCTGCACGGTGTAGTCGAAGTACAGAGAGTGGCTGCTCCATCCGGAAAGAGCTGCGTGCCGGGTCTGCGTTCCGACGCTCAGCGCCACGCGGGGCCACCCGGTTACCGTTACCGGTGCGTCGAACTGGACGCGGACCTCGATCGTCTCCCCGAGCTCGTACGTGTCACCCCTCGCCGGGAAGGAAGTGAAGCCGATGTCCCTCACCGCCGGTGGCGTGACCCGGCTGCCGTCGACCGTGCTGTCGCGTTGGGCGGCGACCGCCTCGTGAGTCAGATCTGCGTCAGTCGTGCCATCGGCGCTCCTGATGGTCCCGCCGTTGAGGAGCAGCGCGTTGGCGGCGATGGCGATCCCGTCTTCATCACGGTCCGCATCCTGCACGGTGTAGTCGAAGTACAGCGAGTGGCTGCCCCATCCGGAAAGGGTTGCGTGCCGCGTCTCCGCTCCGACAGTCAGCGCGACCTGGGGACTGCCGGTCACCGTCACCGGTCCGCTGAATCCGATTACCACCTCGACCGTCTCCCCGAGTTCGTACGTGTCACCCCTTGCCGGGGCGGAGATGAAGGCGACTTGCTTCACTGCGGGCGGCGCGCTTTCGCGGTTCACCGCGTTGCCGCTCACCTTGCTGCGGCGATCGGCGGCTAACGCCCCGTGCGTCAGATCAGCGTCGGTCGTGCTATCGGCGGTCCTGATGGTCCCGCCGTAGAGGCGCAGCGCGTTGACGGGGATGCCGATCCCGTCTTCATCACGGTCCACCTCCTGCACGGTGTAGTCGAAGTACAGCGAGTGGCTGCCCCATCCGGAGAGGGTTGCGTGCCGCGTCTCCGTTCCGACGGTCAGCGCGACTTGGGGACTGCCGGTCACCGTCACCGCTCTGTCGAACTCGACCAGCACCTCAATCGTCTCCCCCGCTTCGTAGGTGTCACCCTTCGCCGGGGACGAGATGATGGCGATTTCCCTCACTCCCGGTGGAGCGCTCAGGCTGCCGTTCACCTTGCTTCGCCGTTCGGCAGCTACCGCCCGGTGCGTCAGGTCAACATCGGTCGTGCCGACGCCGGCCTTGATGTTCCCGCCATTGAGGACCAGAGCGTTGGCGGCGATGCTGATGCCGTCGTCATCGCGGTCCTGCTCCTGCACGGTGTAGCTGAAGTACAGAAACTCGCCGCCCCATGCGGAGAAGGTGGCATGCCGCGTCTGCGTTCCGATGGTCAGCGCCACCTGCGGACTGCCGGTCGCCGTCACCGCTCTGTCGAATTCGACGACCACCTCGATTGTCTCCCCGAGTCCATACGTGTCACCTCCTGCGGGGGACGAGATGAGGGCAACCCGCTTCACTCCCGGTTGCGTGTTCAGCGTTCCGTTCACGTTGACCCCGTGCTGGGCGGCAAGCGCCTCGTGCGTGAGATCAGCGTCGATCGTGCTGGCCTCGGCCTTGATGGTGCCGCCGCCCAGGATCAGAGCGTTGGCGGCGATGCTGATGCCGTCGTCATCAACATCCTCCTTCTGGACGGTGTAGCCGAAGTACAGAGAATGCCTGCTCCATGCGGAGAAGGTCGCGTAGCGGGTCCGTGTCCCGATGGTCAGCGCCACCTGCGGACTGCCGGTCGCCGCCACCGCTCTGTCGAACTCGACGACCAGCTCGACCGTCTCCCCGAGTCCGTAGGTGTCGCCCTGCGCCGGGGACGAGACAAGGGAGATGTCCTTCACCTTCGGCGGCGGCCCGATCAAGCTGCCGTTCACCTTACTGCCGCGCGGGGCGTCAAGCGCCTCGTGCGTGAGATCAGCGTCGGTGGTGCCATCGGCGGCCTTGATGGTTCCGCCGTTGAGGAATAACGCGTCGGACGAGATGTTGATCCCGTCCTCGTCACGGTCCGCCTCCTGAACGGTGTAGGCGAAGTACAGAGACTTGCTGCCCCAAGCGAAGAAGACCGCGTACCGCGTCTGCGTCCCGACGGTCAGCGCCACCTGGGGCCTGCCGGTCGCGGTCACGGCTCGGTCGAACCGAACACGCACTTCAACCGCCTCTCCCAGTGCGTACGTGTCACCCCTCGCCGGGGTGGAGCTGAAGGAGATGGACGAGACTGTGGGAGCCGCGCTTTGGGCCTGAGCGACCGAGGCTGACACCGTGGCCGCCAGCAGGCAGGAGAGCCCGATCAGGTTGCGGCCGCGCCGGAAACCCTGCATCGCCCGAGCGTTCACGGCGTGCCCCGACTGCCGTTCACTTTGATTTCGGGGTCCGGGCCCACCGCGTCATGGGTCAGATCAGCGTCGATCGTGCTGTCGACGGCGAGCTTGATCGTTCCGCCGCCCAGGAGCAGGGAATTGGCCTGGATGCCGACCCCGTCCTCATCGCGGTCATCCTCCTGCACCGCTTAGCTGAAATGCATGTGTCGGTCGTCCCACGACTCGGAGTAGACCGCGTGCCGTGTCTCGGTCCCGATGGTCAACGCGACTTGAGGCGTGCCGGTCGCCTCCACCGCTCTGTCGAACTCGACCAGCACCTCAATCGTCTCACTCAAACTGTAGGTGTCATCCCTGCCGTGGGAGGAGAGGAAGTAGATCTGGCTCACCGCCGGTGGCGTGATCAAGCTGCCGTTCACCTTGCTGCCGCGCCCGGCAGCTACCGTCCCGTGCATGAGGTCTGCTCCGGTCGTGCCGTCGGCGGCCGTGATGGTTGCGCCGTTGAGGATCAGCGCGTTGGCCGGGACGCTGATCCCGTCCTCGTCATGGTCACCTTGCTGCACGGTGTAGTTGAAGTACAGGGAGTCCCTGCCCCAACCGGACATCGCCGCATGCCGCGTCTCTGCCCCGATGGTCAGCGCGACTTGAGGCGTGCCGGTCACCTTCACCGCTCTGTCGAACTCGACATCCACCTCGATCGTCTCGCCCAGTTCGTAGGTGTCTCCCCGTGCTGGAGCGTAAGGGAAGTAGATGCTACTTACCCGCGGTGTGGTGACATCGCTGCCGTTCACCTTGGCGCCGGGTTCGGCGGCTACGTCCAGGTGCGTCAGAACGGCCTGGGTCGTGCCGTCGCGGCCTGTGATGCTTCCGCCGCCCAGGAGCAGCGAGTTGGCCGGGATGCTGATCCCGTCCTCGTCGCTGTCTCCGGTCTGAATGGTGTAGCGGAATCTCAGGGTATTGTCGCTGCTCCATCCGAAAAAGGTCGCGTACCGCGTGTCGGTGCCGATGGTCAGCGCAACCTGGGGGTCGCCGGCCGCCTCGACCCCGCTGTCGAACTCGACGACGACCTCGACCGTTTCTCCGAGTTCGTAGGTGTCACCCTGCGCCGGGGAGGAGTCGTAGTAGATGGCCCTTACCCGCGGTGGCGTGACAGCGCGGCTGCCGTCCACCTTCATGTCGCGGTCGGGGCCTACCGGCGCTTGCGTCAGGTCAGCGTCGGTCACGCCGTCCGCCGCCGTGATGGTTCCGCCGTTCAGCACCAGCGAGTTGGCCGGGATGCTGATCCCGTCGTCATCACGGTCATCCTCCTGCACTACGTAGCTGAAGTCCGCATACTCCCTCCACGATCCGGAGTAGGCCGCGTGCCGCGTCTTCGCTCCGATGGTCAGCGCCAACCGAGGGGTGCCGGTCACCGTCACCGTCCTGTTGAACGCGACTTTCACCTCGATCGTCTCCCCCCGTGCCCAGGTGTCACTCCGTCCTGGGAAAAAGAAGGAGATGTCTCTCACGCGCGGTGGCGCGGCCAGGCTGCCGTCCACCTTGCTGCCGCCGTCGGCGGCGACCGCCGCGTGTGTCAGGTCGGCGGGCGTCGTGCCGTCGGGGGCCGTGATGGTTCCGCCGCTCAGCACCAGCGCGTTGGCCGGGATGCTGATCCCGTCTTCATCCCGGTCCCCCTCCTGCACGGTGTAGCTGAAGGAGCCTTTTGCAAAACCACCGAGATAGCCGGATTACTGAGAGGATAGAGGC
>JAPPNY010000123.1 GCA_028818385.1 Spirochaetaceae bacterium | reverse complement strand
CTGATCGAGGGTTCCGCCCCGACCAACGGACCCGAGCGTGGGATCGTCCTGGGAAGGCGGGCCGCTGACTGCCGGTTTGTTGGCGAATTGGAGTTGCGCGAGTAGCATGCGTCGCAGGTCATCGTGCGAAACATGCGAGTGGGAGTCATCGGGACCGTCGTGAAGCGGGCGTTTCGGAGGTGTGTCCCGGCTCTCCTGATCCTTCTGGCGATGGCTGCGGCCGTGCCGGCGGTCGCCCAGACCTGGAGTGAGTCCGTCGCGGCCTATGAGCGCGGGGACTACGCGACGGCGCTCCGGGGATTCAGGAGTCTTGCGCTGCAGGGTGACGCCCGAGCCCAGTACCGGGTCGGGGTCATGCACTACCTGGGCCTCGGCGTACCCCGCGACCTTGCGGAAGCGGCGGCGTGGTACTCGCGCGCGGCCGAGCAGGGCGATGTGGAAGCTCAGGCCAGCCTCGGACTCATGTACGCCGAAGGCCACGGGGTCGCCCAGAGCGACGCCGAGGCGTTGCGGTGGTACCGCCTGGCGGCCGAGCAGGGCGACCCCTACGCCCAGTACTACCTCGGCGTCTCGTACCACATAGGACGGGGCGTTGCCGCGAACCCGGCGACGGCCGCCGCCTGGTACCTCCAGGCCGCCGAACAGGGCTACACCTACGCCCAGTTCTACCTGGGACTGAGGTATCTGGATGGAACAGGCGTCTCTCGGAGCCCGGCCCGGGCAGCCACGTGGTTCGGTCGCGCCGCCGCGCAGGGCCACGTACGCGCTCAGGCCCTGCTTGGCTTCATGTATCGCGACGGCCTCGGCGTGGACCAGAACGCGGCAGAGGCCGTGAGGTGGTTCCGCCGCGCGGCCGAGCAGGGCGACGGGGACGCTCAGTCCGGCCTGGGGGCCAGCTACTACCTCGGTCAGGGCGTAACTCAGGACTACGACGAAGCCGCGAAGTGGTTCCTTGCGGCCGCCGAGCAGGGCGACGCCTACGCCCAGTCCCGGCTCGCGACCATGTACCTCGACGGTCAGGGCGTCCCTCAGGACTTTGCCGAGGCCGCGAAGTGGCTGCTCCGCATCGCGGACGAAGGCCACGCCGACGCTCAGTTCCGGGTCGGGATCATGTACGGAGTCGGCGTCGGCGTCTCCCAGGACTATGCCGCCGCCATGAGCTGGTTCCGGCGCGCCGCCGAACAGGGACACGACGAAGCCCGTTACATCGTCAACAACACGACGGGCGAGGACATCCCGCCGGCCCTGACCAGGGAAGTCGCAAAGTGGTTCCGGCGCGCCGCCGAACAGGGAGATGTCGTGGCTCAGTACACGACCGGGAACATGTACTTCGCCGGACAGGGCGTCGCCGAGAACCATGCGGCAGCGGCCCACTGGTACCGGCGTGCCGCCGAACGGGGCGCCGCCGACGCGCAGTTCTCGATCGGGTACCTGTACGACAAGGGACTGGGCGTGGAGCAGGACAACACGGAGGCATACCTGTGGTACGAGCTCGCCGCCTCGCGGTTCCAGTCACCGGAACGGCGGGAAGCGGCCGAGCGGTTCCGGGATCAGGTTGCCGCTCGTCTCTCCCCGGCCCCCCTGGCGGAGGCCCGGCGCCTGGCGCGGGAGTGGCGGCCCACGGCTGACGCCATCACGGGTCCCAGACGCGTAAGCGGCTGAACCAGCTCAGTGCGCTGACTGAGCGAAGCTCAATGGGCGCTGAGCCAGTCGGAGCCGACGCCGATCTCGACCTCGATCGGTGCAGCCAGGGGGAGCGCGTCGCGCATCAGGTCGTGCACGAGCGGCACGACCTCCTCGCGCTCGTCGCGGTGCAGGTCGAACACCAGCTCGTCGTGCACCTGCAGGATCATCTGCGTGCGCAGGCGGCGCCGCTTCAGCTCGCGGGCGATGTCGATCATGGCGATCTTGATCATGTCGGCCGCGGTGCCCTGGATCGGGGCGTTGATGGCGATGCGCTCCGCGGCCGCGCGCGCGGTGCGGTTGCGGGAGTTGATGTCGCGCAGGAAGCGGCGCCGGCCCTTCAGGGTCTGCACGTACTCGGCGGCGTGCGCGAACGCGATCGCCTCGTCCATGTAGCCGCGGATCTTCGGGTACTGGGTGAAGTAGCGCTCGATGATCTCGGCCGCTTCCTTGCGCGCGATGCGCAGCCGCTGCGCCAGTCCGAATGAGGACATGCCGTAGGCGATGCCGTAGTTGACCATCTTGGACTTGCTGCGCATCTCGAGGGTGACCTCGTCGAGCGCCACCCCGTACACGCGCGACGCAGTGGCCGCGTGGATGTCCACGTCGCTGCTCAGGTCCTCCAGCATCGACTCCTCGCCCGCGATCGAGGCCAGGATGCGCAACTCGATCTGCGAGTAGTCGGCCGACAGCAACAGGTAGTCGGGGCCGCGGGGCACGAACGCCCGCCGGATCTCCCGCCCCTTGTCCGTACGGATCGGGATGTTCTGAAGGTTCGGGCCTTCCGAGTTCAACCGCCCGGTGGCGGCCACCAACTGGTTGAAGGTGGTGTGGATGCGGCCGGTGCGCTCGAACACCGCCGCCGGCAGCGTGTCCACGTAGGTGGACTTGAGCTTCTGCACGACGCGGTAGTCGAGCAGCATCGGGATCATCGGGTGACGGTCGGCGTAGCGGGAGAGCTGCTGCTCGTTGGTCATGTACTGGCCGGTGCGGGTCTTCTTGGGATTGGGGTCGATCTGCAGCCGGTCGAACAGGATCTCGCCGAGCTGCTTGGGCGAGTTGAGGTTGAACTCGCCTTCCGCCGCCTCGTAGATCCCCTGCTCCAGCGCGGCGATCTCGGTGCCGAGCTGGTCCGCGTATTCGTGCAGCACGTCGACGTCGACGGTGACCCCGGTATGCTCCATCTCCACCAGCACCCCGATCAGCGGGCTCTCGATGTCATGGCAGACGCCCTCGTACTCGGCATCGGCCAGCTCGGAGGCGAGCGCGGCCTGCAGGCGCAGGGCCACGTCCGCCCGCTCGGCGGCGTAATCGGCCAGGCGCTCCGGGTCGGCCTCCAGCAGCGGCAACTGGTCCTTGCCGTCCTCGCCCACCAGCGAGGACAGCGGGATCGGCGAGTAGTCCAGGTAGCGCTCGGCGAGCTGCTCCAGCCGATGGCGACCCTCCTGGTCGATGAGGCTGTGCGTGACGTGCGTGTCGCGGACGGTCCCGGCCAGCCGGACGCCGTGCCAGGCCAGCACGCTCATGGCGTGCTTGAGGTAGTGGCCGACCTTGGTCGCCGCCTCCGACTCGAACACCGGCCGCAGGTCGTCGAGCGCCTGCCGGTAGCCGGCCCGGTCGTCCGCCGGGAACGGCACGTAGGCGGCCGCGTGCGGGGCGGCAGCAAACGCGACGCCGGCGATGCGGGCGCGCTTGGGATCCCCCGCCGTGCTCTGCAGATCGATTGCCACCGCCTCCCCGGCGAGCAGCTCGGCGGCCAGCGCCTGCCGCTCCGCCGCGGTGGCGGCGACCCGGTAGTCGTGCTCCGTGTCTTCGATGGTGGCCATGCCGCGCGCTGCCGGCGAGTCGTCCCCGGCGTCGCCGAACAGCCGTTCCTTGAGGAGCCGGAACTCCAGCCGGTCGAAGATGGCGATGGTGGCGTCCGGGTCGGGATCGCTGCGCGCGAAGCTGTCCAGGTCGACCTCCACCGGGAGGTCGACGTCGATGGTCGCCAGGCGCTTGGAAAGCAGCGCCTGCTCCGCGAACTGCTCGATCCGCTCGCGCTGTTTGCCCTTGAGGTCACCGGCGCGCCCGATCAGCTCCTCCACCGTCCCGAACTGCGCCAGCAGCTTCTGCGCGGTCTTGTCGCCGATGCCCGGAACGCCGGGGATATTGTCGACCGAGTCGCCCACCAGCGCCAGCACGTCGACCACCTGCGAGACGTCGGCGACGCCCCAGCGCTCGCGCACCTGAGCCGGCCCGAAGATCGACGCGGGGCTGCCGGGCGTGCGGCTGACCCGGTAGAGCGTGGTGCGGTCGGTCACGAGCTGCGCCAGGTCCTTGTCCGGCGTCACCAGCCACGTGTGGAAGCCTGCCGCCTCGGCCTGCGCGGCGATGGTGCCGATGACGTCGTCGGCCTCCGCGCCCGGCCAGGTGATCTCCGGAATTCGCAGCGCCGCGGTGATGGCGTGGACGTCGTCGAGCGAGTCCAGCATCTCCTCCGGCGCCTTCTCCCGCTGCGCCTTGTACTCGCCGTATTCGTCGTGGCGGCGGTTGCGGCCGGCGGCGTCGAACACGACCGCCATGTGCGTGGGCTGCTCCTCCTCGATGATCTTGACCAGCGAGTTGGTGTAGCCGAAGGCGGCCGAGGTGTTGACGCCGCGCGAGGTCAGGCGCGGGTTGGACAGGAAGACGAAGTACGCCTGATAGACGATCGGCATGCCGTCGATCAGGAACAGCCGCCGGCTTCCGTCGCCGGCGGCCCGGTCGCCGCTCACCCCGTCAGGTTACTTCCCCGCCCCGTGCCATCACAACTTTGCCGGTGCGGATCATCTCGACGATCCCGAACTTCTCGAGCATGCCGAGCAGCGCGTCGACCTTTTCCGACGACCCCGTGCACTTGAGGATCATCGACTGCTCGGTGAGGTCCTCGGTGGTGCAGTCGAAGTGATCGCAGATCTGCAGCGCCTCGGTGCGCTGGTCCGACCGGCAGGAGATCTTCACCAGCGCCAGCTCCTGCACCACGGCGCGGTCGAAGGTGTGGTCGAAGCAGTGGATGACGTCCACCAGCTTGTTGACCCCCTTGATGATCTGATCCAGCCCCTGCGGATCGCCCGACGCGCCGATCGTCATCCGCGAGTAGGCGCCGTTGTGCGCCGGCGAGACCACCAGCGACTCGATGTTGTAGGCGCGCCGCGCGAACACCTGCGCGATGCGGGCCAGGACACCCGGCTTGTTGGCGACCAGGGCGCTCAACGTGTTGACCGGGCGCTCCTCCATCAGGCTGCCCACGTGCCCGTTTCCCGACGCCATCAGGTGGACCCCACCGGCTTGGCCAGCTTGGTGGTCGGCCGGTCGATGATCATGGTCTCCAGCGGCTGGCCGGAGGGGACCATCGGGTAGACGTTGTCCGCCTTCTCCACCTCCGCGTTGACGAGCACCGGGCCGTCGTCGTACTCCAGCGCCCGGGTCAGGACCTTGCGCACGTCGCCGGGGCGGCGCAGGTTGAGCCCCATGGCCCCGAACGACTGCGCCAGCTTGGCGAAGTCCGGATTGCCCTCCAGGTCGACCCCGCTCTCCCGTTCGTCGTAGAACAACTCCTGCCACTGCCGGACCATGCCCAGGTAGTGGTTGTTGAGCACGATCACCTTGAGCGGCAGCTTGTGGATGCAGGCGGTGGCCAGCTCGCACATGGTCATCTGGAAGCCGCCGTCGCCGACGATCGCCAGCACAAGGTCGTCCGGACGGCCGAACTGGGCGCCGATCGCCGCGGGGAAGCCGAAGCCCATGCTGCCGGCACCGCCGGATGAGAGCCAGTTGTCAGGGTGGTCGGTCAGGTAGAACTGCGCCGCCCACATCTGGTGCTGGCCGACGTCGCTGGAGACGATCGCGCGCCCGCCCGTCAGGTGGTAGAGCTCGTCGATCACGTGCTGCATTTTCAACCCACCCTGCTTGCGGTACTTCAGCGGATAACGCTTCTTGTATCCGTCCAGGCGGGTCAGCCACTCCTCGGTCTCCAGCCGGCCGACGTGCCTGGTCAGCTCCTCCAGCGCCACGCGGGCATCGGCCACGCAGTGCAGGTCGGGCTTGATCATCTTGCCGATCTCACCCTCGTCGATGTCGATGTGGATCTTGGTGGCGTTCTGGCAGAACTTGGTCGGGTCGCCGACGATGCGGTCGTCGAAGCGGGAGCCGACCGACATGATCAGGTCGCACTCCATGACCGCCTTGTTCGCGTACGCAGTGCCGTGCATGCCCAGCATGCCCAGCGACAGCGGATGGGTCTCCGGGAACGCGCCCTTGCCCAGCAGCGTGGTGGTCACCGGGGCGTGCAGCTTCTCGGCCAGCGCGCGCACCGCCTCATGCGCGCCTGCGATCAGGGCGCCGTGCCCGATCAGCAGCACCGGCCGGCGCGCGTTGCCCAGCGCCTCCGCGATGTCGTGGATGGACTCCCGATCGGTCAGCTCCGGCACGTGGTAGCCGGGCAGCTCAAGGCCGGGCTCCATGGAGCCGGCGAACGGCCCCTGGCTGACGTTCTTGGGAACGTCGATGAGCACCGGGCCGGGACGGCCGCTGGTGGCGATATGCACGGCCTCCCGCACGGTGCGGGGGATGTCGGCCGTTTCCTTGACCAGGTAGCTGTGCTTCACGATCGGCATGGTCACGCCGAAGATGTCCGCCTCCTGAAAGGCGTCCTTGCCGAGCATCCAGGTCACCTGCTGCCCGGAGACGACGATCATCGGCACCGAGTCCATGTGCGCGGTCATGATCCCGGTCAGGGTGTTGGTGGCACCCGGGCCGCTGGTCACCAACACGCAGGCCGGCTTTCCCGTGGCGCGCGCGTAGCCGTCGGCCATGTGCGCGGCGCCTTGCTCGTGGCGGACCAGGATGAACTCCATGTCGGTCCCGGTCGCGACCAGCGCGTCGAAGATCGGCAGCGCCGCGCCACCCGACAGGCCGAACACGTGCTTGATCCCGGCCTGTTCCAGGCACTTGATCAGGACGTGTCCGCCTTCCATGCCGTTGTCCGTCATTGCCATCGCTTCACTCCTGTGAGTTTGGGAACATACGAGTCATCATCGCAGACTGTCAAGCCCCCATGCACGAGACTCTGCAAACCGATGACCGGTTCCTGTAAGGTAAATCTGGAATGACCCAGAAAGCAGGGCCTATCTCGTCTTCTGGTGTAGAACTTGGTCAGGAATGAACAAAAACATGAAGAACATGGCCAAAATTATCCATTCAGGCGCGCGGAAACAGCGTTCGTTCCCTCAAATACTTCGCTTGCGGCATTTAGTTCAAGATCTTCTCTGCGTTTTCTGATCGAATCGGCCGTCTCCGCATCACGCAGGAACGGAAGATTGACGTCGACCGTCAACAGTGCCGATTTCAGCGCCGCATGCGCCAGATGCAACGCGACGCCGGCGTCGCTGATGGCGTGCACGGCGCCGATCGGCGCGAGCTGCCGGGCCAGCCCCAGCACCTCGGCGCAGCGCTCGGCCGTGGCCAGCGGCGCGCGCGTCATGCGCACGACGGCGGCGGCGACCTCCGCTTCGCGCCGCCCACGCGCGGCGGCGCCTTCCCTGGGCAGGGCCGACGCCCGCAGGTACGCCCCGTAGGCGTCGGCGTCCTCGACGGCCGCCTCCTGCAGCGCGCGCATGGCGGTGACCGCCCGGTCGCGGAGCGCCGTGACCTCCATCTGCACGTCCCGGTAGCGCTTCCGGCCGATGGTCAGCTCCCCGACCATCGACACCAGAGCAGCGGCGCCGGCGCCGGTCACCGCGGCCACCGCGCCGCCGCCCGGGGCGGGCGAACGGGACGCGGCCTGCGCCAGGAACTCCGTCACCGGCAACGCCAGCATGCTCATCCCGCCATCCCCCTCATGGCAGCCGCGCGCATCACGTTGACCATGATCATGGCCGTCGTGACCGTTCCCACTCCGCCCGGCACCGGCGTCAGCGCGCCGGCGACCGCGGCGACCGATTCAGGCTCCACGTCGCCGACCAGTTCGTCTCCCACCTGGTTGGTGCCGGCGTCGATCACCGCCGCGCCGGGCCGGATCATCGTTCCGGTGACCAGGCGCGGCACGCCGGCGGCGGCCACCACCACCTCCGCTTCGCCGAGCACCGCGCCCAGGTCGCGCGTGCGGGTGTGGCACACCGTGACCGTGGCGTGACGGTTGACCAGCGCGGCGGCTACGGGACGGCCCACGGTCGGCCCGCGGCCGACGACGGCGACCGCTGCGCCGCGGATGGTGCGGCCGCAACGCTCGATCATGCGGACGCAAGCCAGCGCCGTGGCCGGCACCAGCGCCCGCTCCTCGCGCCCGTCGAAGAGCGCGGCCCGGTTGGCGGCGGTGATGCCGTCGACGTCCTTCGCCGGATCCAGACGGTCGCAGAGTCCGGCGAGCGGGATCCCCTCCGGCAGCGGCAACTCGATGATCACCCCGTCGACGAGCGGATCGCGGCTCGCGCGGCCCACCGCGTCGGCGGCGTCCGCGGCCGGCGTGTCGGCCCCCAGCTCGATGACGCGCACCTCGATGCCGAGCCGCCGGCCGAGCTTGCGCTTCGCGCCAGCGTACCACGCGGAGGCTGGATCGTCGCCGATCAACAGCACGTCCAGCCGCGGCTGACGGTCGGCGGCCGCCGTCAATCTGGCGGCGGCCGCGCTCACCTCCTTGCGCAACGCGGCCGCGACCTCCGCGCCGGCGACGATCGTCGCGCCGGCTGGGCTCACGCGTCGTCGGCTTTACCGGTCAGCCGGCCCAGGAGTCTCTTGAGCAGCGAACGCTTCGCGGGCGCCGGAGGACGAACGGGCGCGGCCGGAGCCTCCTTCTTCGCGGGCGAGGTCGCGGGCCTGGGCGCCGGCCGGGGTTTCGTTCCGTTGGCCGCTTCGGGCGCGCGCGGACGACCGCCGCCCGATCCGGCTCGGTTTCCCGCCCGTGCGGCGGCGGGGACGGCGGCCGGTGGGCGCACGGGCCGTGGCCCGGCGGGTGCCCCGCGGTCCCGGTGCTCGGGCCGATTCGGTCGGGATGGCCGGTCGCTGCGGTCCTGCGCGCCCACGGGACGCCGGTCGGCGGGCCGCTGC
>JAPPNY010000244.1 GCA_028818385.1 Spirochaetaceae bacterium | reverse complement strand
GACCGGTTGCCGAAATCTGTCGAACGAACCTACCCTACGCCTGAACAGTTACGTCCTCCGAGCCAATCGCTTCGTCGCGGACCCCTTCCAGTCTCCTCGGGGTACTCGCAGACTCGTGCAGCGTACCGGCTGAATCCGGGGACCTTCCTTCACGGACAACGTGCTTAGCCGTCTCCACCTCCTTCGCGGATCCCACGAACCGTCGATCCCGACGTAGAAACAGCACGTACGAAATGACGGCCGCGCCCCAGAGCGCATTCGTTGTTGACGAGACGTAAATCGTAAGGAGCCCTGCAGGAGGAGGGCGCCCCGAGTGAAAAACGGCATACGCCGCATAAAACACAAGGGAGCAGGGTACGGCCACTATCGCCGACCCGGATGCCAACGCCAACAACGCCTGGAGTCTTGATCCGCGCCGTGCCAGATACAGCGCAAGGATGCAGCCGGAGTGGCAGATCGCCAAGTCGGTCGCGCCCACGAGAGCGTAGAATGCAACGAGTCGAGGCCACTCCAGTGTGTCTCGGATGTCCATGACATTGACCGTATGAGAGTAGACGACGATCAGGAGGATAATCCACGTCGAGAGTGCGAACATTCCCAGAGTGGCCATCTCCCGATATGCATGCCGCATGTCACCGGAAGAATTCATCTCAAGATGGGCAGCGTGCCGGGTTGGCTGCGAAGCGCGAAGCGAGTGAGGAATCCTGAGCACGCCCGGCAGGGCGTCGCACGACAGCAACATTCGTCGGGAGATTCGGGTTGAAACCTCATCATCGGGACGCGCGCATTACCTATCATGGACCGCCTTGGGAGCAAGGCGTCAATCGTCTGTACGTCGTGTGAACGCAGTGGCAAGTTGTTCAGGATGCGTGAATGCCCTTGCGTCGCGCAAATCAGGAAGAATCAGTGTCGCTTATGAATAGACTGGCAATCCATACACGCTCTTTATTCCTAGAATGCATGAAGTATGGCTTCTACGGGCGCCGTAAGGACACCTTCGAAATTTCCTGGGAGACGTGCGCTACGACGCGGTTGATCGCTACCAGCAACGCCTCTGATGCGCATGGACTGCTCAGCCCGCGACATTCCCTTTCACCTGTCGAGTCCTCGACAGCCGGCACGGGGATGCATGTTCCGGCTGGCGATCCGGTTCTACGCACGGACCGCCGCCTACTCAGAGCCGGCGAACACCGCGTCCTTGCCCAACCCTTCCGGGCCCATGCCGAGGTAGCCGCCGTCGATCCGCAGGTCGGTCGCGGAGATGAACGACGCGTCGTCGCTGAGCAGGAAGAGGATCGGCCCCGCGCACTCGATCGGCTCGCCGCAGCGCTCCAGCATGTGGTACTGGCCCCACACCGGCTCCCACCTCTCGCGCCCGCCGCCGCCCAGGTCCGCCGCCTTCAGCACCTCGCGCGTCCAGATCCAACCGGGGCTGACGCTGTTGACCCGAATCCCGTACGGGGCCAGGTCCATCGCCATGCACTTGGTCAGGGTATGCACGGCGCCCTTCGCCGCGTTGTAGGTCCAGCGGTCCGGCTGCGCGATATGCGCCGAGATGCTCGACACGTTGACGATGGCGCCGCCGCCGCTGTCGCGGATCGCGCCGGCCGCCGCGTCGGCCATCGTGGCGTAGGCGACCGGCCCCGCCTCCAGGCTGCGCAGCCACGCCTCCCGGTCGGTGCCGAGCCCGGAAGCGATGAACGAGAACGCGTTGTTCACCAGGTAGTGCAGCCGGCCCCAGCGCCCGGTCGCCTCCCGCGCGAGCCGCCGGCAGAAGTCCTCCTCGGCATGGTCGCCGCAGCACGACGCTACCTGGTGCCCCTGACCGGTAAGGTCGCGCACGGCCTGCTCGACCAGCTCGGGCTCGATCCCGGAGAACGCCACCGCGGCGCCCTCCGCACAGAGCTGCTCGACCACGGCGCGGCCGATGCCGGCCGACCCGCCGGTCACGACCGCCACCTTGCCGGCGAAGCGCCCCTCGATCGCCTTTCGCTCCTTCATACAGCCTTCTCCATGCGAGGATAACCCGAGAAGGAGTACGATGGATCTGCACGTCGACCTGCGCGGGCGGCGCGCCCTGGTCACCGGCGGCGCCACCGGCATCGGCCGCGCCATAAGCGAGGCGTTCATGGACAACGGCGCCGCGGTCGCGATCGGCTACCGCTCCAGCGCGGACGCCGCCGCGGAGCTCACCGCTCGCGCCTCCGATGCGCCGGTGGCGGCGATCGCCGCCGACCTGACCGACGCGCGGCAGGTCGAGCATCTCTGCACGGAGGCCGCCGCGAGGCTCGGCGGGCCGATCGACATCCTGGTCAACAACGCCGGCGACGTCCTCGACATGCGCCCGCTGCTGGAGGCGCCGCTGTCCGCCTGGCACGACACGCTGGCGCTCGACCTCACCGCGGCGATGCTGACCAGCCGCCTGCTGGCCCCGGCCATGCGCGAGCGCGGCTGGGGCAGGATCATCAACATCTCCTCGATCTCCGCCCACACCGGCGGGGGAGGCGGGGCCACGGCCTACGTGGCGGCCAAGGGCGGCCTGTCGGCGATGACCCGCAGCCTGGCCAAGGAGCTCGGCCCGGCCGGTATCACCGTCAACAGCGTCGCGCCCGGGGTCATCCTGACGGCCATCCACGAGCGCACCAACACGCCCGAGACCCTGGAGGCGCTGCGCCTGACCACGGCCGCCAAGCGGCTCGGCCAGCCCGCCGACTGCGCCGGGGCGGTGCTGTTCCTGGCCTCGCAGGCGGCGTCCTACGTCACCGGCAGCACGCTTGCCATCAACGGCGGCATGCGCATGGAATGATCAGCCCGCTCGACGCCGCTTCACGTGCCGGAGTCTTCATCGGCAGGGGGCGGGGGCGGGATACGTGCACCCGAATCGGCGATCCGTCGCTCTCGTTCCTCCCACCTGGCCCTCTCCTCTGCGCGGCCCTGCTCAATGCCCTGCTCAATACCCTGCTCAATACCCTGCGCGAGGCCCTTCTCAAGGCCCTTCGCAACGGCTTTTGCATGGAGACGTTGCGCCCGTTTCGCGAAATGATCGTCAAGTCGCCGCTGCAAGTACGAACCGACGATTCCTACCATTCCGACTACCTCCATCGCGAGCATGCTCAAGGCGGCCGACGCTACCGCCATCGGCGCCAACCTCTCACCGAACCGAAGAACCCTGTCGACGATACTCCCCGGCGAGCCGGGACTCAACACGTCGACCAGCGCCAGAGCGGTGCTCAGCGACGCGAACACCGTGAACATGGCGTAGTAGATCGTCTTGAGCGAAGAAGGAACGCTCCAGATCGACTCTCGCGGCTCGTCCATTCATCAAGGTAAGCGCTCGCCCGGCGCTGCTGCTTCAGTGGCGCTTGCGCACCGCGCGCCGAGCGGGGAGCATTGCCGCATGGACCCGATCTCTCCCGAGGTGCGCGGCTACCTCGACGACCTCGTCCCCGATCGCCCGGCGGAGCTCGCCCGCATGGAGGAGCATGCCCGCGAGGTCGGCTTCCCGATCGTCGGGCCGGCCTCCGGCCAGCTCTGCTACCAGATCTCCCGCATGATCGGCGCCCGCTCGGTGTTCGAGCTGGGCTCCGGATTCGGCTACTCGACCGCGTGGTTCGCGCGCGCCGTGCAGGAGAACGGCGGCGGCACCGTCCACCACGTCGTCTGGGACGAGGGGCTGTCCGCCCGCGCCCGCCGGCACCTGTCGGCGCTCGGTTACGACGGCATCGTCCGCTACCACGTGGGCGAGGCGGTTGCCGCCCTGCGCGAGGCCGAAGGCCCCTACGACGTGATCTTCAACGACATCGACAAGCGCATGTACCCGGACTCGCTGCCGGTGATCGAAGAGAAGCTGCGGCCGGGCGGCGTGCTGATCATCGACAACATGCTGTGGTTCGGGAAGATTTTCGACGACGCCGACCGCTCCGAGGACACCGAGGGGATACGGCGCTTCACCGGGATGATCACGGCCGACCGCGGCTGGACCGTCTCCCTGGTGCCGATCCGCGACGGGCTGATCGTCGCCTACCGGAACCCTTCGTGAGCGATTCCGCCGACGCGCCGGCAGCGGAGGCCGCCGGCGCTGACTTCGTCCGCGCCGCGGTCAGGCGCGACGTGGAGTCCGGCCGCTACGGCGGCCGCGTGCAGACCCGCTTCCCGCCGGAGCCGTCCGGCTACCTGCACATCGGCCACGTCAAGGCGATCTGCGTCAACTTCGGCGTGGCCGCCGAGTTCGGCGGCGTCTGCGCGCTGCGCTACGACGACACCAACCCGGAGCGCGAGGACACCCACTACGTCGAGCAGATCAAGACCGACATCCTCTGGCTGGGCTTCGACTGGGGTGAGCGCGAGTACTACGCCTCCGACTACTTCGAGCGCCTCTACGAGCTGGCCGTGCAGCTCATCGAGGCGGGCAAGGCGTACGTCGACCACCTGACCGCGGAAGAGATCATCGAATACCGGGGCGTGGCGCAATCGGCCGGCCGCGACAGCCCCCACCGCGACCGCCCGGTCGCCGAGAACCTGGACCTGTTCCGGCGCATGCGCGCCGGCGAGTTCGAGGAAGGCGCCTGCGTGCTGCGGGCCAGGATCGACATGGCGGCACCCAACGTCTACCTGCGCGACCCGGTGATGTACCGCATCCTGCGCACCCCCCATCACCGCACCGGCGACCGCTGGTGCATCTACCCGACCTACGACTGGGCGCACGGCCAGTCGGATTCGATCGAGGGGGTCACCCACTCCCTGTGCACGCTGGAGTACGAGACGCACCGGCCGCTGTACGACTGGTTCATCGAGGCGCTCGGCATCTTTCCGTCGCGCCAGATCGAGTACAACCACCTCTACATCTCGCACACCATGACCGGCAAGCGCCGCCTCAAGGAGATGGTGGAGGGCGGCGACGTGACCGGCTGGGACGATCCGCGCCTGCCGACCATCGCCGCCCTGCGCCGGCGCGGCGTGCCGCCGGCGGCGCTGCGCCGCTTCGCGACCGACGTGGGCCTGAGCAAGACGCAGGTGCTGGTGCAGATCGAGATGTTCGAGTCCCGCCTGCGCGAGCATCTCAACCGCGTCGCGCCGCGCGTGATGGGCGTGCTGGACCCGATCCGGCTGGTCATCACCAACTACCCGGCCGGGCAGGTCGAGGAGGTCGAGTGCGAGAACAACCCCGAGGACGCGTCGGCCGGCACCCGGATGGTGCCGTTCAGCGGTGAATTGTACGTCGAGCGCGACGATTTCCGCGACGATCCGCCGCGCAAGTGGTTCCGGCTGGCGGAGGGCCGGGAGGTGCGGCTCAAGCACGCGTACTATGTCACCTGCGACGAGGTGGTGCGCGATGCGGACGGCCGCCCCACGGAGCTCCGCTGCACCTACGATCCCGCCTCGCGCGGGGGCGGCACCGCCGACGGCCGCAAGGTCCGCGGCACCCTGCACTGGGTGTCCGCCGCGCACGCGCTGGACGCCGAGGTGCGCCTCTACGACCGCCTGTTCACCAAGGAGGACATGAAGGACCTGGCCGCAGGCGAGGACTGGCGCGACCACCTCAACCCGGACGCGTTGCGCGTGCTCACCGGCTGCAAGCTGGAGCCGGGCCTGGCCGAGGCGGAGCCGTCGGCTCCCGTGCAGTTCATCCGCAACGGCTACTTCTGCCTGGATGCGCGCGACGCCACGCCGGAGCGGCCGGTGTTCAACCGCACCATCGGCCTGCGCGACACCTGGGCGCGGATGGAACGCGCGGGCAAGGGAGGCTGACCGCGGCACCGGCGAGCGACCGCTTCACGTTCTTCGTCTCCCACACCTGCCATGCCGACCACGGCTACACCGACCGGCTGGACGCGGTGCGCGCCGGCTGGGCGGACGGCCTGGACCAGGCGCTGCAGGCGGTCGAGCGCGGCTTCCGCTGGACCCTGGAGGCGTCGATTTTCTTCCAGGCATACCGCGAGTTGCGCGACCCGGGCCGCGTGCGCGCGCTGGCGGAGGCGGTGCGCGCCGGCCACGTCGAGCTGTGCGCGACCTACGCCAACCTGGAGTACGAGCAGATCGACGGCGAGGAGATGACGCGCGTCTGCACGCTCGCCAACCGCGTCCTGGCCGACGAGTTCGGCATCCGCGCCCGGACCGCGGTCGTGAGCGACATGCCGGGCTTGACCTGGGGCCTGCCGCAGGTGCTGGCCGGGAGCGGCGTCGACTACCTGATGTTCTGGCGCGGCGCCTACAAGGACAACCTGTACCACGCGCGGGTGCCGCCCATCTTCCGCTGGGAGTCGCCGGACGGCTCGGGCGTGCTGGTCAACCTGTACGGCGGGCCGGAGCTGCACGACTTCTACTACGACAAGTCCGCGGCCTGCTTCCTGCAGCGCGACACCGTGGCGGAGCGGCTGCGGGAGATCGCCGCCTGGCACCGCGCGCTCGGGGACCGCTACCCGTACACCGCCGTGCACCTGGTGATCGGCTACGACAACGGCCCGGTGCTCACCCACCTGCTGGACGGGGTGCGCTGGTACCGGGAGCACGTCGACGAGCACGACGTGGTGCTGGCCACGCCGGCGGCGTTCATGGACGAGATCGCACGCCAGCGGCCGGCCGCATCGGTGCCGGCCGTGTCCGGCGACTTCACCGGCGCCTGGGCGGACGACCCGCTGACCTATGCCGACGCCTTTGTCGCCAAGCGCCGCGCCGTCGCGCGCTGGAACGTGGCCGAGCGGCTGGCGGCCCTCCTGCCGGCGGCGCGCACCGACGCGTCCCCGTATCCGCGCGCGGAGCTGGACGCGATCCAGGAGAACCTGCTGCTGTTCACCGAGCACACCTACGGCAGCTCGCAGTGGCAGTGGGAACGGTTCCAGCCGCAGGCCGACGCGCGGCGCTTCGAGCACGCCTGGGACTTCTCGCGCTCCACGTGGGCGGACAAGCGCGCCTTCGCGCAGGCCGCCGACCGCGGCTCGCACCGGTTGCTGACGCGGCTCGCCGCGCTGCTAGGCGCCGGCGCCGACGAACGCGGTCCCGCGATCCGGGTGCTCAACCCGAGCGGCTGGGCGCGCGGCGAGCACCTCACCGTGTTCGTCAAGGACCGCGGCTGGCGGGTGGTGTCTCACTTTGAGTTGGATTTCTTTCGGGAGCCCCAGGGGGCCGGTTCCGGCGCCATCGCGTCGATCAGTCCGACGATCCATTCGTGATCCCGGAACCTCGACTCGATCCCCGCTTCCATCGCCGGCGTGACCCGCGTGGCCTTGTGCTGCCTGCAGAAGTTGTAGTGTAGGAAGTACAGCGAGAGCATCGTGCAATGGTTCTCCAGCTTTTTCGAGAATGCGTTGGTCAGCCTGGCGAACCGCCGGACGCTCATGCGGATCGTCAGGTTGCTCCGCTCGACGTATGAGGTGTTCGCCTTCCGCATGTCGGGATCGCCCCACACCGGCTCCTTCTCCATGCTGGTGCAGACCGGGGGGCTGTAGCGTCGCGCGCCGTCGACGTCCGTCTCGTCACGCCCGTAGGTCTTGATCACCTGGGCGAAGTCCACGTCCCCACCGAACGCCCCGTCGACTGCGTCAGGGTAGGCGCTGAAGCCATCGGTTGAGATCTGCGGCCGGTCCTCAATGCGGCCCCGCAGATCGTCCATAAACTCCAGCGCGGTGCGTCCGTCCCGCGGTCCCACCATGTAGCTGACCATCAGCTTGCTGTCCGCATCCAGCGCGGTGAAGGTGTACACGTCGCCAGCCTCTGGCGGCGCCGCCTTGGCGATCTCCACGTTCCGTTCCTTCGCATAGACGAACGCCCAAATCTCATCGCACTGGATGTGGCGCCGCCCCTTCACTCCCCGCACGTGCGCGTGGTGGTAGGCGTCGGCCGCCGCGCCGGCGTCGCGCAACAGCTTGGTCACCGTGTTGATGCTCACGCCGGTCAGCCGAGTGATCGACCGCATCGACATCCCCTCGACCAGCATCCCGATGATCTGCGCTCGCTTGGTAGTGGGCAGCTTGTTCATGCCCAAACTATAACACCATGACTTAGCTAAGGTCAAGTCGTGTGTATTTTATTAAGAATGTGGGACCGCTATACTGGCGGAGTACAGCGGCCCCACAGAGACTGACTCACGGGCGCGGCCTAGGAAGGTCTGGCCGGCTTCTCACCCACACCCAGAGGGGTTCAATTCCCCCCGCGTCCAATCGTCAACCTACATCATTTCGATCCGTTCAGGCGCGCCTCCACGCCCATCATGGCGATCTCCCGGCGGCGCTCCGGGGTGAGCGATTCCGCACGGGCCGCGCCGCCCTTCTGACCGGCTGCGCGCCGACCTGGGTGCTTCCCGTCGTGGACGTAGGTCTCCTCGATCTCGCCGGTCGCGATCTTGGCGATGTGGACGGCGTTGGCGATCGGGTCGCCGGGCCGCTTCTCTCCGTTCGGTCCGACCACTGGTTGGCCTCCTTCATGCGTGCTCTCTGGCGCTGAGCGCCAGCGCGACGTAGCAACGTCTGATTTCGATTACTGCATACAGTGCTACACGTTACGGCGTTCGGATGGCGTCGGCAGCGCTGGACCTTCAACCGCGTTTGGCAGATCCGGCAACTGGGTGGCCGCGGGAGCAGCCCCATTGCAATCAAGCTCGGTTCGGCCGCCTCGACCTCCCGCTTGGCCATGTCGATCATTGATCGCACCGTCGCCGTCATGGACCTGAGTATACAGCTTTTCCGGCTGCTGTATACTCACGCCTATGAGCCCACCAGGACGATCCCACGCTCGGGTCCGTTGGTCGGGGCGGAACCCTCGATCAGCG
>JAPPNY010000158.1 GCA_028818385.1 Spirochaetaceae bacterium | reverse complement strand
ACCTGGTCAACGTCAGCCGCGGCGGCATCATCGACGAGCCGGCGCTGATGGCGGCCCTGAACGCGGGCACGATCGCCGGAGCGGGCCTGGACGTGTGCGAGGTGGAGCCGGTGCCGGACGACAGCCCGCTGTGGACCACGCCGAACCTGGTGCTGACGCCGCACCGCGCCGGCTACTCGCAACATCGGCCGGCGGAGGTCCATGCCTTCGCGCTGCAGCAGCTCGAGCGCTACCTCACGGGCCAGCCGCTTGAGAACATCGTCGACAAGCGCGCCGGATTCTGAGGAAGTCGGCCTTTGCGTCATACTCCGCACCGGAGGAAGTAGGGTGAAGTACGACGTTCTCATCGCCGGCGGCGAGGTGATCGACCCGTCGCAGCGGATGCGCGGCCGGCTCGACGTGGCGGTCGCCGGCGAGCGCATCGCGGACATCCGCCCGGACATGCCACCCGAGCAGGCCCGCCACGTAATCGACGCGCGCGGCCGGCTGGTGATGCCCGGCCTGGTCGACCTGCACGTGCACGCCTACCGGGACCACACCACGCTTGGGCTGGATCCGGATCCGCTGTGCGCCGCGGGCGGGGTGACCACGATGCTCGACACCGGCAGCTCGGGCAGCCACAACTTTCCCGGCTTCCTGCGCGACGTGATCATCCCCGCGCAGACCGAGGTGCTGGCGCTCATTCACCTTTCGGCGCTCGGGCTGGCCACCTTCAACCGGACCGGCGAGCTGCTCGACCGTGCGCTGGCCGACCCGGAAGGCGTGGTCGCCACCATACGCGCCCATCCGAGTGTCGCCGTCGGCGTGAAGATTCGCGCCACCGACCGTCTGATAGGCCGGGGTGAGGCGGGGTGGGCCAACCTCCGGGACGCGGTGGCGGCGGCGCGCGAGGTGGGCACCATGCTGATGGTGCACATCGGCGAGACGCCGATGTCCGTGCCCGAGATCGTGGAGCTGCTGGAGCCCGGCGACTGCATCACGCACAGCTTCAAGGGCGGCTCGGAGCGTATCCTCGATCCCGACGACCGGGTCTGGCCCGCCGTCCGCGAGGCAGCGGAGCGCGGCGTCATCTTCGACATCGGCCACGGCTCCGGCAGCTTCAAATGGGAGGTCGCCGAGGCCGCGATCGCGCAGGGGTTCCTGCCGCAGACCATCAGCACCGACCTGCATACCCTGAACGTCAACGGCCCGGTGTTCGACATGCCTACCACCATGTCCAAATTTCTGCACTTGGGGCTCTCGCTGGAGGAGGTGGTCGAACGCTCGACCCTGGCGCCCGCCAAGGCGTTGCTCCGCGACCACGAGATCGGCACCCTGCGGCCCGGGACGCGCGCGGACATCGCCGTGCTGGAGGAGCGCGAAGGCCGCTTCGTGTTCACCGACAGCATGGGCACGGACCGCATCGCAACGCGCTGCCTGCGCGCGGCCGCCACCGTCCGCCGCGGCCAGATCGTGCCGGGGGGCGGAGGGTGGTATCCCCACCGACAAGAGGTGAACTGAGTGACGGCACTGCAAGCGTTTCTCCACGGCCCGCGCGACCTGCACATCGAGCCGGTAGAGCTGGACCCGGACGGCCTCGGCCCGCACGAGGTGCTGGTGGACACCGAGGTGTCGGCCCTGAAGATCGGCACCGACCGCGGCAACTACGAAGGAGCGGACTATGGCATGCAGCCGATCGAGTATCCGCGTCCGGTCGGCGACAGCAGCGTGGGCGTCGTGCGTGCGGTCGGCAGCGCCGTCACGCGCGTGGCGGTGGGGGACCGGGTCGCCGACCGCCACGGGCATGCGTCCGCGCACGTGTTCGACGCGCGAGGCCACTTGGCCAAGGTGCCGCCAGGGGTCGACCCGGAGGACGCGGTCTGGTCGCACCTCTACACGCTGTCCGGCTTCTGCTACCGCAAGGCCGGCTTCGAGCCGGGCGAGAACGTCGCCGTGGTCGGCCTGGGCGTGCTGGGGCTCGGCGCCGTGGCGCTTGGACCGCTGTTCGGGGCGCGGGTGGTCGCCCTCGGCAACAGCCCGGTGCGCATGGAGATGGCGCGCCGCATGGGCGCGCACGAGGCGTTCCTGTCCTCCGACCCGGAACTGGCCGGGAAGCTGGACCGGTTCACGGACGGGGTCGGCATCGACCTGGTGATCCTGACCGCGAATCCGTGGCCGGCCTACCGTACGTCCGTCGAGGTGGTGCGCAACGGCGGCCGGGTCTCCATCGTCAGCCTGCTGGGGCGGGGCGAGGAGAAGCTGGACTTCAACCCGCTGGTGCTCGACTGGTTCTACGACAAGGGCATCTCGCTGATCGCGGTCAACGGCAGCGCCGGCTACCGGTTCCCGGATGAGCATGACGAACCTGAGCGCTTCTCGTGGAACAACTCATGCGCGCACGTGCTGTCGCTGATGGCCGACGGACGCCTGTCGCCCAAGCGGCTGATCACCCACCGAATGCCGTACCGGGACATGAAGCAGGCCTACGAGATGGCCTACCGCCGCGAGAAGGAGATGCTGGGCGTCGTGTTCGACTGGCGCGGCGCCTGAGCGCGGCGCCCGCCGCTCCGGCGGCGGCCGGATCGCACGCGGTGCAGGGCGCGCGCCGCCAGTCCGCGCTCCGGGGCCGCTACCAGCGCCACCGCCACCACCACGCCGGCCACGACGGTCATCATCCCGGCCGTGCTGGTGTCGGCCAGCCCGAACCAGCGGGGCACCGTGATCGCGCCGACGTGTCCGCCGACGGCGCAGACCAGCGCCACCCCCTGGCCGAATACCAGCAGTGACCACAGCCGGCGGGTGAACAGGCTTGCCACCACGCCGGGCACGATCAGCATCGCGATCACCAGGATGCTGCCGACGCTCTCGAACGCCGCGACGATGGTCACCGCCACCATCACCATCAGCCCGTAGTGCATGAGGCGTGCGTTGCAGCCGATAGAGCGCGCGAAATCCTCGTCAAAGGAGGTGAGGTTGAGCTCCTTGAACAACACCACGACGAACAGCAGGTCCGCCGCGAACACCGCACCCAGGATCAGGAGCGCCCGCGGCATGCGCACGCCGGCCACCACCACGTCGTTGAGCGGCGCCAGCTCGACCGAGCCGTAGAAGACCGTGTGCACGTCGATGTGCACGGAGTCGGCGCTGCGCACGATCAGGATCAAGCCGACGGCGAACATGGTGGTGAACACCACGCCCATGGCCGCGCCGCGGTCCACGTTGCCCACTTGGTGGATGAGCTGCGTGAAGGCGGCGGTGAGCACGCCGGCGACCGCGGCGCCGATCACGATCACGCCGGTATCGCGACTGAGCGTGGCCAGGAACGCGACGGCGATGCCGGGTAGCACGGCGTGGCTGATGGCATCGCCCATCATGCTCATGCGGCGCAGCACCAGGAAGCTGCCGATCAGCGCCGACGCCATGGCGCTGACGGCGGCCACGACCACGATGCCGGTGTCGAGGGCCGTCCAGGTCACGCGTCGCTGCCCCCCGGCTCGCGGGGAATGGCCAGCTCGTGAGGGCTGGCGGCGACCGTGACCGATTCCGCCTGGCCGTCGAGCTCCGCTTCCAGCTCCGCGACCAGGTCGGGTTCCAGCACGTGCTCGATGCGGTCGGCGCCACGGTCCACGCGGCTGGTGGCCACCTCCGCGTGCCGGATCAGGTACAGCTCCCACAGCCGGTGGTTGCGCACGAGTTGCAGCGCCTGGGCGGCGCCGGTGGGCGTCAGCCGCACGGAGTCCGGATCGAGCGGCGCCGGCTGCAGCAGGCCGTCCCGGCGCCCGACCCGCAGCGCCGCGGCCAGCGCGCCCCCTGTCCATCCGCGGCGATCGGCCAACTGCGCCCGGTCGACGGCGGCCGCCTGCAGATCGGCGCGGCTGGGGGTGGCGCCGAGCCGCCCCTCGACCTGCTCGAACGCCGCCCGCAGCAGGTGCTCGCGCCGGATCCGGCGGTCGCTCCGGTGGCGCTCGATGAGCATCCGCAGCAGGCCGCGGCGGGTACCGAACAGGACGCTGATGACGAAGCCGACCGCGGTGGTCGCGACGATGACCGCGCCGGCCGGCAGGCGCGGCACCAGCGCCGAGAGCGCGGCTCCGACGAAGCCCCCCAGCGCGCCGATGAGCGCGGACAGGATCGTCATCCTGCGCAGGTTGTAGGTCCAGAAGCGCGCGGCGGCGGCGGGAGTGATGAGCAGGGCAACGATCAGGATCAAGCCCACCGCCTGCAGTCCGATGACGGTGACCGCCACCACGAGCCCCAGCATCAGGACGTCCAGGACCCCGACCGGCAATCCTTGCGAAGCGGCGTAGTCGGCGTCGAAGCACAACATGTTCAGTTCTTTGAACAGCAGGGCGGCGACCACCACCAGCACCAGCGAGATCACGCCGATCAGCAGGGCGTCGGAGACCAGCATCGACGCCGTCTTGCCGTAAATGAAGGAGTCGAGCCCGGCGGCCGAGCCGCGCCGCATCTGCTGGATCATCGCGAGCAACGCGATGCCGACGCCGAAGGACACCGACAGCACGATGCCCAGGGCGGCGTCTTCGTGCAGGCGCAGCACGGTGCGCACCACCATCACGGCCGCGATGGCTGCCAATCCGCCCGCGGCGGCTCCGATCAGCAGGCCGGGAAACCACTTGCCGGTGCCGCCGAGGGCCACCATCACCAGCCACGCCGCCGCGATGCCGGGCAGGGTCGCGTGGCTGACGGCGTCGGACACCAGCGCGCGCTTGCGGAGCAGCGTGAAGGTGCCGACGATTCCTGCCGCCATGCCCAGGATGCCGACACCGACCACCACGACGCGCGTGTTGAAGTCGCTCAGGGTGAGCACGCGCAGCACCTGCTCCCAAGCCGGCAGGTAGCTCACGCGCCGCTCCCGCGCCGCCCCAGCGCGTCGACGGCACGGTCCAGCAGGGTCAGCCGTCCACCGTAGGTCTTGTGCAGGTTGTCGTCCGTGAACACGTCGGCGACCCGCCCGTAGGCGACCACCCGCAGGTTGAGCATCAGCAGGTCGTCGAAATAGCTGTCGACCGTCTGCAGATCGTGGTGCACGACGAACACGCTCTTGCCTTCCCGCCGCAGGCGCTGCAGCAGATCGACGATCGTGCGCTCGGTGGCCGCGTCGACGCCCGCGAACGGCTCGTCCATGAAGAAAATGCGCGGGTCCTGTGCCAGCGCGCGGGCAAGGAACAGGCGCTGCTGCTGTCCGCCGGAGAGCTCCGAGATCTGGCGGCCGGCGTAGTCGGCCATCCCGACCAGGTCCATGGCCGCGAGGGCCGCCTCGCGCGTCGCGCGGCGCACCGGGCGCAGCCAGCCCACCGACCGGTAGAGGCCCATGGCGACCAGGTCCAGCGCGCTCACCGGGTAGTCCCAGTCCACGCTCTCGCGCTGCGGCACGTACGCCACCAGCGGCCGCTGCCGCCGGTACGGCTTGCCGTAGATGCTCACCGATCCCGACACCCGCGGCACCAGGTCCAGCACCCCCTTGAGCAGGGTGCTCTTGCCGGCGCCGTTGGGGCCGACGATGCCCGTGATCGCCCCGTCAC
The DNA here is from genome assembly GCA_028818385.1 of Spirochaetaceae bacterium. The sequence goes on along the minus strand of JAPPNY010000158.1, from coordinate 62,848 downwards.
GGGCGGTCACGTCGACGTCCCACAGCACCGGACGACGCCGGTAGGAGATGGTGAGGCCGCGCACGGCGAGCGGGCTGTCGGCGGTCCCGAGCCCGTTCTGCGCGTGTCTCATGGCCCCGTCGCCGCGTGGGACAGGCGCCCCTGGAATCCCAACTCGGGCGCATCGCCCCCCAGCGCCCGCGCCACGGTGGTGATGTTGTGGTCCAGCATGCCGACGTAGGTGCCCTCGTACGTGCCGGGCTGACCCATCGCGTCCGAGAACAGCTCGCCGCCGATCACCACCGTGTGGCCGCGGGCAGCCGCCCCCTCGATCAGGGCGCGGACGTTGCGGTCGGCAATGGTGGTCTCCACGAACACCGCCGCGATGCGCCGCGTGACCAGCAGGTCCACCAGCCGGTTGATGCGGTCGAGCCCCGCCTCCGACTCGGTCGAGATCCCCTGGATGCCGGCGACGTCCAGCCCGTAGGCGTGTCCGAAGTAGTTGAACGCGTCGTGCGCGGTCACCAGCATCCGTTGCTGCTCCGGGATCGAGCCCAGGGCCTGGAGCGCGTAATCGTGCAGCTCGCCGAGGGTCGCGGTATAGGCCGCCGCACGCCCCCGGTAACCGTCCGCGCCATCCGGGTCGAAGGCGGCCAGCGCCTCGGTGACCGCCGTCACGGCGTGCGTCCAGCCCGACACGTCCATCCACAGGTGCGGGTCGAAGTGGCCGGCGAAGTCTTCCGGCTGCAGCAGCAGCGACTCGTCCACCAGCTCGGTGACGGCGTGCACGGGCCGGCTACCGGCGACCTTGATGAGGGTATCGGTCATCTTTCCTTCGAGAAGCAGGCCGGAGTAGAAGACGATGTCGGCTTCCATCAACGCCGCCACGTCGCTGCGGGTCGGCACGTACAGATGCGGATCGACGCCCTCGCCGATGATCGCGACCACGGTTCCGCGCTCCCCGGCCACCTGGCGCACGGTGTCGGCGACCATGCCGGTGGTGGCCGTGATCCGGAACGGGTAGGTGCGCTCCTCTTCGGCCTCGGTCGGCGAGGCGGACGCATCGTCCGGCTTCGAGCGGTCCCCGCAGGCGGTGAGCAGCACCGCGGCCAGGACCGTCATGAGCATGGCGCGGCCCGCGTCCTTTTTTTGCACGCAGAACATTATACTTTGACCTGTCAAAATAGCACCATAGGCATGGCGAGCCAGCCGCGTCAAGGGGGTGCTGAAACGTACCCGGAACGCGCAGCAGTACCCCACGCCTGTAGGGTGGCGGCCCAAGGCGGCTGCCGTCACACTGCGCGCGTCATGAACTCTGATGGGAACGCGCGACCGGCGTTCGAGAACCGCGTCAAGAAGCTGCTGTCGTCAGGCAGGGCGGCGTGGGGCGTCGGCGCGATAGACGAATCGGAATACTCCGCCAAGCTCGCGATCAACTGCGACCCCGACTTCCTCTGGATCGACCTGGAGCATCGCCCGTACGGGGTCCACGAGGTGCGCTGGTCGCCGATCCTGTGCCGGCAGAAGGGCGTCGTGCCCATGGTGCGCGTCCCCGGCCTTGACGCCAGCGTCATCAAGAAAGCGCTCGACATCGGCGCCAGCACGGTGATGGTGCCGCAGGTGGGGACCGAGGACGAGGCCAAGCGCGCGGTCGAGTACGCCAAGTATCCGCCGCAGGGATCGCGCGGCATCACGCCGACCTGGACCACCTACATGGACGTGAGCTGGGACGACTACCTGCCGGCGGCCAACGACGAGACCTGCGTGATCGTGCAGATCGAGAGCCCCGAGGGCATCGCCAACCTGGATGCCATCGCCTCCGTCGAGGGCGTGGACGTCGTGTTCGCCGGCCCGGCCGACCTCTCGGCGTCGATGGGCGTCATCGGGCAGCCCCGGCATCCCAAGGTTCAGGCGTTCATCGCCGAGTTCCCGGCGCGGGTCGGCGCCTTCGGCAAGCCGGCCGGCATCACCTGGCCGGGCGTCGAGCCCTCCAGGGAGGCTTACGACCAGGGGTACCGTTTCATCAACATGGGCTCGCTGGGTGCCCTGGGCACCGAAGGGGTCACCGCGGGCCTCGCAGAGCTGCGCGCACACGAGCGCCCGGCCTGAACGGGCCGGCCTCGAGCCGTTGGATTACGCACTCGCCACCGGCCGCGTGCGGGACGGCTCGCGTGGACTGGCGGGCGTACCGGTTTCCAATGGTGAGCTGATCACACGGACGGCCGCCGACGGCTCGTTCCAGCTCGAGTTCGGACCGGACGTGCACCGCTACCTGACGGTCACCACACCCGACGGATACCGGCCAGGAGCGGGCTGCTGGCGGCGCCTGCCGCTCGCCGGCGGAGAGGCCGTTTCCGGTGCGGACCTCACCCTGGACTTCGCGCTGGAGGCCGAGCCGCCGAGCGCCCGGGACCGCTTCCGGTTCGCCCACGTCACCGACCCGCACGTGGTCACGCATGACGAGGAAGCACTGCGCCAGCCGGGTCACGGCATGGCCGATCCCGACGAGTTCGCCGCCTGCGTCGAAGCCATCGAGCGAGACGGCCGGGAGCGAGAGCCAGGGCTGGCGTTCATGCTTGCCACCGGCGATCTGACCGATTACGGCACGCCCGCCCAGTTGCGCGCCTACCGGCGCGTGGCCGACGCCGCGGCGACGCCGATCCTGCCCGGCATCGGCGCCCACGACACCAACCAACTTCTGCACGGCATGGGCGCCGGCGAGTGGCGCACGGGGCGCATGGACTGGCTGGCCGACAGCAGCTTCGGCGTCACCTGCACCGGCGACTACGAACGGATGTGCGGTCCGACGCACTACAGCTTCGACTTCGGCGGCTGCCACTTCGTCATGGTGAGCAATGAGTCGTTCCTGTTCTCGGCCTACGACTGGATCCGGGTGCAGCGCTGGCTCGACAGCGACCTGGCGCTGCAGCCGCTGGGGCGGCCGATCGTGATCGGCACGCACATGCCGCCGACCCGCGAGTGGCTCGACCACGTGACCCGGCACCACGTCGTGCTGGTCCTGCACGGCCACACCCATGCCAGCAAGGCGTTCCGCTATCGGGGAGCCCTGATCCTCTCCACGCCGTCGCTGTCCTTCGGGGACAACGCCGCCGGCCCGCGCGGCTACCGGCTCATCGACTGCGAAGGCGGAAGGTTCACGAGCGAGCTGCTTCCGCTCCGCACCCTCATGCGGCGCCGGTCCTCTCCGGCGGCCGTCGCCGGCCTGCGCGAAGCGTGGCGCTGCCGCCTGCCCGGCAACGCCCATCGAGGCGCCATGCTCGTCGTCGGGAAGGGTGCCGACGCCGGGGCGCTCGTGCCGCTGCAGGACGAGAACGGCGTCGAGCGCTGCGGAGTCTGCCGCGTGTGCTTGAACGACGGCACGGTCCAGTGGCACACCCGCAGCGACGCGTCGGTGCGGGCCGGAGTCGCCGGCGGGCCGGACGGCTCCTGCTTCGCGATGTCGTTGACCGGCAGGTTGCTGTGCATCGACGGGCAGTCGGGCGAGGAGCGCTGGCGCACCGACACGCCCGGTCACCCGGGCCGCTGGGTGGCCGTGACCCCGGCCTACGATGCCGTCCGCGGCCTGGTTGCCGCCGGCGCCAAGTCCGGGTACGGCGCATATGATGCTGCGACCGGCGCCGAGCGCTGGTATACCCGGTTCAGCGGCACCCAGGATCTGATCGCCGACCCCGTGGGTGACAAGCAGGGCCACTGCGGACGGCCGATCATCCACGACGGGCTGCTCGTCACGCTGGTGCCGCGCCGTTCGCTCATGGCCCTGCGGCTGGACGACGGCCGCATCGCCTGGGAGTACGTCCTGACCGGAACACAGGACTGGTGGTCGGCGCCGGTCGCGGTCGGGGACCGGGTAGTCAGCGGCGGTGAGCCCGACGAGCTGGTGATGGTGGAGGCGGCGACGGGTGCCGAGGTGTGGCGCCGCGATGTCCTGGGGCCGAGCGATTTCGCCGTGAACTACCTGAGCGGCATCGCGATCGCCGGCGACCGCGCCTTCCTGGGAGCGCTGGATGGGCGCGCGCTGTGCGTCAGTCTGGAAACGGGCGAGGTGCTCTGGGAGATGCGGACCGGGATCGGCGTGCTGGAAATGGCCCCCCACCAGCGGCGAATCGCCAGCGTGATCGCGCCGCCGGCGTATGCCGATCGCGGCCCGCTCCGCGGCCGCGTGCTGGTCTGCGGCATGGACGCTGTGCTCTACGTGCTCGACGCGCAGAACGGCCCCGTGATGGAGCAGGCGAGTCTGCCCGCGCCCGTCACCGCTCCGCCGGTGCCGACCGAAGACGGCCTGCTGATCGCCACCTATGATGGGATCCTGACCCGGTTCGCGGCATGAGCGCCGGCGGCCACCGAGGAGACACGATGATCGATTCCCGACGACTGCTCGACACCTTCCTGACGATCCTGCGCATCGACAGCTATCACCCGAACGAGGACCCGGTGATCGACGCCCTGCGGCCGAAGCTGGAGGGCGCCGGGGTCCGCCTGAGCGCCGACCCCCACCGCAACGTCCTGGGCTTCTGGCCGGGGTCGGAGGAGCGGGCCGGCGAGGAGCCGGTCCTGCTGTGCGCGCACACCGACACGGTGCGGCCGACTCCGGGCATGGAGCCGGTGATCCGCGACGGCGCCGTGCACACCGACGGATCGAGCGTGCTCGGCGCCGACGACAAGGCGGGGGTGGCCGCCATCGTCGAGGCGGTGGAGGCGATCGCGGACGAGGGCGCGCCGCATCCACCGGTGGAGGTGTTGTTCACCGTGGGCGAGGACGTGGGTCACATCGGCTCCAAGGCGTTCGACGCCGCCTGTGTGCGCTCGCGCATGGCGTTCGTGACAGATGTCGATGGGCCGGTGGGCGGCATCATCATGGCCGGGCCGACGGCGGAGAGCTTCCGCGTGACCTTCCACGGCCGCGCCGCGCACGCCGGCACGGAGCCGGAAGAGGGGCGCAGCGCTTTGCAGATGGCCGCGCGTGCGATCGACCGGATGCAACTCGGCCGCATCGACTGCGAGACCACCGCCAACGCCGGGGTGCTCACCGGCGGGGAGGCGGCCAACATCATCCCGGCGGACGCTACGTTGACCCTGCAGGTGCGCAGCCTCGACCAGGGCAAGTTCCGCGCACACCGCGAGGCGCTGCTGGACGGCTGCCGGCAGGCCGCCGAGGCGTTCGGGGGCACCATCCACGTTGAGTCGCTGGGCAGGTATGAAGGGTACCGGTTCGGCGACGACGACGCGCCGGTGCGGCGCGCCGAGGCGGCGATCCGGTCGGCCGGCCGGGAGCCCTGGCATGCCACCACCTGCGGCGGCAGCGACGCCAACGAATTCAACGCCAAGGGGCTGCCGACGGTGGTGATCTCGGCCGGCTACCTGGACATCCACACCAACCAGGAGTCGATGCCGATCGCCGAGCTGGATCGCCTGGCGGAGGTCTGCCGTGCGCTGATGCTCGGCACCTGAGCGACCGGCTCAGCGGATCTCCAGTCCCACGTCCACCAGCCCCTGCCCCACGTCCACCAGCCCCTGCGCCATGCGCCGGCGCCGCTCGCTGCCCGATTCCAGCAGGGTGCGCGGCGCACTGATGGGGCCGGCCCAGCCGGAACGCGAGTGCAGATAGGCGATCTGCTGGGGCGTCCTCGGTCTGGCCAGGAACGACAGCGCCACCTGAACGCGCAACCCGCTGGAGCCGAACGCGGCGTGCGGCAGGTCCTCGGTGAAGACCAGTACGTCGCCCGGCCGCGTCGGCAGCAGGATGTGCGGGACCTCCTCCGGGGTCAGCCCCCACGGCCGGAAGTCGTCGCGCGTATTGCGGTTGCGGACCGGCAGGAAATAGTCGGGCGGGTCGCACCAGCGGTCGTCGATCATGCGCAGGTAGTTGCGGTGGGCTCCGGGGAGCACCCGCAGGCAGCCGTCGTCCGGCCCCAGATCGTCCAGATAGAGCGCGACCTTGATGTGCGGAACCGCCCAGGTGACCGCACCGCTGCCGCCGTGCCAGGGCGTGTCGCCGTCGTACCAACTGCAGGCCGAGCCCTCGTAGAGGAAGTCGTGGCCCAGCAGCTTGTGGGGGATGTCGTACAGCCGGTCGTCGTCCAGCAACAGGCCATGGCGATGGCCCTTCTCGCACAGACCGTGGATGCCGGCGGCGGTCGTCCGATCCCAGCCGGGGTTTTCGGCGAGGGTGAGATCTTCGCATTCGGCGCGGAGCGCCTCGGCCTCCCGGCGGGAGAGCAGGCCCGGCAGCGCGAGGAACCCGAACGCGTTGAACCGCGCCACGTCTTCCGCACGCAGGCCGCCGGACACGGAATCCACGGCAGGACGCTATCCGATCCGGTGGGGCAGGCCAACCGTGCGGGACGGTCCGGACGCGGCTGTATTGAACCGGCCGGCGGAGGCGTCGATACTGTGGTGGCCGGGCAGCGGCACCCACCGAGATGATCGGAGCACACTGAGACCGTGGAAATCGTCCTGCACGCCATCGTCTTCGCCGACAAGGCGATCGAGGAGAACAACGGCAAGAAGGGGCTCATCGGCATCTTTCAGAGCTTCAACTTCGCGCAGTTCCCGACGGTCGCGCCGACCTGGTACGTGTACATCGCCTTCGGCAACGTGGCGAAGGGCCGGCACGACGTGACCGTCAACGTCGTCCACGACGACACGGGCTCCGTGATCGTCCGGTCGCACGGCGAGATGCAGGTGCGGACGCCGGCGACCGACGTGGAGCTCGTGTTTCCGATGGCGGGGGCCGCGTTCCGTGCGCCGGGCGTGCACTGGCTGACGGTGACGCTGGATCAGGCGCAGATCGGCAGCCGCGTGCTGCAAGTGGGGCATCAACCCGCGGATACCAGAAAAAACAGGTTGACACAAGGAGGATGGCCATGAGGCGAGGCGACGAGGCGATGGTGACGGCCGACGAGATGCGGCGGTTCCGTGCGGACGGATACGCGCCGCTCGGCAGGCTGCTGGACGAGGGAGAGCTTGCAACGCTCGGTGAGCGGATCGACCAGATCATGCTGGGCACCGCGGACGCGCCGTACGACGAGATGATGATGCAGCTCGAGCCGTCGACCAATCCGCCGAAAGAGCTGACCGGACAGAGGAAGGGACACAAGCTGCCGACGCTGGCGTACCGCAAGATCCAGGACCTGGAGCTCGACCCGCTGTTCCACGCCTACCTGACCCGTCCGCTGTTCGCAGACCTGTGCCGGCGCGTGTACGGCGAGGGGCGCCCGGTCGCCTGCATGCGGGCGATGTTCATGAACAAGCCGGCCAGGGGCGGCTCCGACCTGGTGTGGCATCAGGATCGCTGGACCGACCTGGACCGCGATCCCAAGGTCACCGTGTGGATCGCTCTGGATCCGGCCACGATCGCCAACGGCTGCGTGCAGATCGTGCCGGGGTCGCACCGGAGGCTGATCAATCCGAGCGGGGGGGCGGGATTCCTGACGGACCGGCAGCGCGACGAGCTCAACGGCAAGATCGAGTCGGGCCACCCGGACTACCGGACCGTCCACCTGGAGCTGGAAGCGGGCGAGGCGGTGCTGCTGCACAACTGGACGCTGCACCGTTCCGGGACCAACTCGACCGACATCCCGCGCCGGGCGTTCAGCGTCTGCTACATGGACGCCGCCACGCGCTCGATAAGCGGCGGGTCGTGGCGAGTGGTGTTCGAAGGTGACGGACAGGTGGTCGGGCCGCTGGCGGCGTAGGGGCCGGGCGGAGCACGGCCGGCTCTTCCGGTGACGGACTCCGCCGGGGCGGGCCTGCCGGACTTCGACGTCGCGCCGGTCGAGCGCTGCCACGTGCAGCCGCTGGATGCGGCGGAAACGCACTACACCATCGACGTGGACGGGGTGACCGACCCGGAGAACGTCGAGTTGACCTTGGTCGGGCCGATGGCGTCGGGCTGGGTCGCGGTGGACGGCAGCTGGGACACCGGCTCGCTACGCAGCCTGGCCGCAAGCGTCGTGCGCCCCGGCATCACCGACGCAGAGAAGGCGTGGGCCATCTGGGAGCTGGTCGGGAGGATCACCTACCGCATGTCCCTGCACGCAGCCTCGGATCCCCTGGAGTTGGTCAACGCGTACGGCTACGGCTATTGCAGCACCGTCAATCGTCTCGCCCCGGCCCTGTGGCAGGCGGCGGGGCTCCGCGCGCGGGGCGTCCGCCTGCACGGGGACTACAACTGCGAGGTGTTCCATGACGGATCGTGGCACCTGCTCAGCGCCTACCTGCGCACCTACTATCCGCGCGTCGACGGCGACGGAGCTGCCTCGGCAGAGGAGCTGGTCGCCGATCCTGGCCTCGTGGAGCGCAACGTCACCGAGACCGGCGGGGACGCAAAGGAGAACGTGCCCGGTCGCGCCCTTGCCGCCTACTTCGCGCATGCCACCCCGGACGAACGCGACCTCACCGCCGGCGCGTACTCGCCGCGGGCGACGCTGCGCACGCGGGAGCGGCTGACCCGGCGCTGGGACCATCGCGGCGCCTGGTCGCACAGCGTCACCGAGCCGTCCCACTACGGCAACGGCGAGTTGGTCTTCGAGCCCGACCTGGCGGCTCCCGGTGCGGGAGATGCCGGTGGCGCGGTCCTGCTGGAAGCGGACAACGTCGACCCCGGAACCCGCGATCGTGGCGGTCCTCGCCTGAAGCCGCTCCCGAACGGCCGGCCGGCTGCAGCCGTGCTGAACGTGCGCTCGCCCTATCCGATCGTCGGCGGCCGGCTGGAGCTGTACGCCGTGCGCACGGCGCCGGATGACCTGGTGGCCGTGGAGGCGGCGGTCGCGGGCGGGGAGCTCGCGGAAGTGGCGCGGTCGGCTGCGCTGGGCGAGCACCTGATCACGGCGGACCTGGGGCGGGTCATCCCGCGGCACCACGGCAGCCAGCACCCGCCGCCGCAGCCGCAGGAGCTGCGGGTTCGCCTGCGCATGCGCGCGGCGGCGCCCGGCCACGCGGTCGGCGTGACCTCCATCCGCATCGTCGCCGGCGTGCAGTACCACGCGCGGGTGCTGCCGGCGCTTCGGCGCGGGCGCAACCGCGTGCGGTTCGCCGCCGACGCCATCGGGCCGGGCGCGCAGGTCGTGCACCGCTGGCGGGAGAACCACACGCTGAGCTGGCACCCCGAGCAACCGTACGAGGGACAGCGCGTGACCCTGCGCGCGCGGGTGCGCAACCGCGGCGACGCGGCGCCGGCCGACCCGTGGGATCCCGAGAAGACCGGGGTCCCGGTCCGTTTCTACGCGGGCGAGCCGCGACCGGAGAGTCGCATCGGCACCGATCAACTCATCCCGTCACTGGCTCCGGGAGAGGAGGCGGTCGCCGAGGTGTCCTGGCTGGCCCGCGCTATCCCTGACCGGCCGCACGGTGGCGAGGCGAACAACCATCCGACCTACCTGGAGACGCCTATCACGGTCGTCGTCGACCCCGACGACCGGCCCGGCGCACCGGCGTCGATGGCCGGCTACTGGGAGCGTCGGGAGGACAACAACACCTGCACGGTAGCCATTCCCGTGCGCCAAGCTCCGCGCATCCTGGTGGCGGAGCCGTATCTGTCCGCCGAGCCGGCCGACCGGATGGGGCCGGTGCGGCTCACTGCCACCATCCGCAACGCCTGCGTCAGCGGCAGATGGCTCTACGCCTCGGGCACACCCGCGGAAACCGTGCACGTCCGCTGGTTCGCCGGCAGTCCGGACGCCGGCGGCGTACCGATCGGAGCCGAGCAGGTGATCGCGACGATCGAACCGGGCCGCCACGCGATCGTGCGGCAGACTTGGCACCGCAGTTCTCCAGAGTCCGTGGAGCTGTTTGTGCGCGTCGGACCGTGGACGGCCGGCGGCGACCGAATCGACCGGGTCGAGGGGGCGTCCACACGCCTCCCGGCCGTGCGAGCCGGTTACCACTCCGAGCACACGAGCGTCCGGTCTGCCGCACCGGAGAACGCCGGGTCGACGCCGGCACCATCCTGCAGTTGATCCACGACTCTGTTCATGGCCGCCGTGACCGCTTCCTCCGCATGGTGCGCGACATACTCGGCCAGCGCATGGGCGTAGAGCTGACTCCGGGTTTGTCGCGACTGCCGTGCGAGTCGCTCGGCCGCATGGAACAGCTCGTCGGGAAGGGAAACCGTCGTCCTCATGCCCACAGTATGGACCCCGCCGCCGATCAGCCGCTTCGTGCGGGATTGTCCTACGACGGGAGCAGTCGACAACACGCGAGTAAAGAGCGCTGATGGACGCGGCGCGGCGAGCGTGATAGGTTCTGAAAAGCTCGTCAGGGTTGAGGATCAGGGGTAATCGTGATGGCATTTGACGTAATGGCCGTTGCCGCCAAGGAGCGGATTGAGGACGCCAAGCGGGCGCGAGAGCAGGCCAAGAAGATCGGAGACCCGATCGTGCGCGATCACCTGCTGCGCATGGCATCTGATCTGGAGGATCAGGCCCGCGAGTTGACAGCCGAAAAACACGGCGATACGTCTACGCGGTAGCGCTCGACCGCCTCAGGGTCGAGCTCGACGCTCAGGCCGGGCCTGTCGTGGAGGCGGATGACGCCGTCGACCGCACGGAGCGAGTCCTTCAGCAGCTCCCGCTGCAGCGGGCTGTCGTCGTACAGGTCGTACGGCGGGTCGGCCACGGTGGCCAGCACGTGCATGTTGGCGGCCAGCCCCACGCCGGTTCCCGACGAGCAGGCGACGTGCGGGGTGCAGCGCACGCCGTGCGCCTCGGCCATGGCCGCGATCGCCGCCGCCTCCGTGATGCCGCCGACCCCGGCGGCGTCGGGCTGCACGATGTCGAAGGCCCGCTTCTCGAACACCGGCACGAACTCGTAGCGCGTGAACAGCGACTTGCCCCCCCGGAGATCGGCTTGGAGGTGGCGGCCCGCAGGCGCGCGTGCTCCCGCACGTACTCGTGGGGTAGGTGCGATACCTTGCACCGCACCCCCCACCAGTATACTTTGCTCTGCCACCTGATATCAGGGTGATCGTACCCCAAAGAGGGGTAATACCATTCCCGGAGGAGGGAACCATGAGAACTGCTACGAGACTCGTTGCGTTGGCGACGGTGCTGGCACTGACGACGGGCGCGTTGTTCGCGGAAGGCCAGGAAGAGCAGGCAGCGGAGGCAGCGGAGGAGCGGCTCACGATCTCGATGATACCGTTCACCGCCCGCGGCACGACCCTGGCTCCGGACAGCTGGGTCGAGCTCTTCCTGGAAGAGCGCTACGACGTGGACCTGGAACCCTGGTACGACATCGACGCGTACGATGGAGAGGCCAGGAACGTTCGCATCGCGGCAGGGGATATCCCCGATTTCCTGTCTGTCTGGGCACGCAACCCGGCCTGGATCGACGCGGGCATCGTGCGAACGATCGCACAGGACCTGATCATGGAGCACATGCCCGGATGGATGCAGCAAGTGGAGCACTACGTCGGCGACACGAAGTGGCGCACCACCGTTTTCGACGGAACGAACTACCTCATTCCGTCAGCGATGTCGTTTGCCACTACCGGGCAGGTGATGGGCTTTCGCGCCGACTGGATGCGAGCCGTCGGGGTGGAGCCGGAGCCGGTGGCGGGCAAGAGCTTCTTCAAAGGGCCCGACACCATAGCCGAGATCGAAAGCCTGCTCCTGAAGTTCCGCAACGAAGACCCGGACGGAAATGGCAAGAAGGACAGCTACGGATACATGGTGTGGAAGAACGGTCCGAACCTCACCCGCACGATACTGCCGAACGTGTTCGGATCATTCGGTATTCGCCTGTTCACGTGGGACGTGCGCGACGGCAAGGGCTACTATTCCATGGTCGACCCGAATTACCGGGAAGCCCTCAAGTTCGTCAACCGCTGGTGGGAGATGGAGATCATTCACCCCGATACGCCGACCGCCGTACGCGCCGACGTGATTCGGGCGATGGCGAACGACGAGTTCGGCGCCTGGTCGGAGCTGGATGCCTGGATGTCCCAGTACGAAGCGGGACCGTGGGGCGCCCTGCGGGAAGCGCATCCCGACGTGGAGATCGTCTACACGATCACGCCCGTGGGTCCGACCGGAGGTCGCGGCACCTGGTACCGCGACCCGACCGGTTCGTCCGCCGGTTTCGGGATCGACGCCAGCGACGCGAAGGTGGTGAAGATCATGCAGATGCTGGAGGATATCTTTGCGGACGCCGACGTCTACGCCGAAAACCACTATGGCGGCCGCGAGGGTGAGACGTGGGAGCTTGATGAGAACGGCTACCGCGTATCCATTCCCGGCACCGGAGGGGGCAAGGACAGCGCCACCGGAACGCTGCTCGGCGTGCGCATGCTGACGATTGTCCCGCAGATCGTGCCGCCGGTGGACAAGGTCTACAACTCGCCGGTTACGGATGCTCTGACGAGCTTCCTGATGGAGCACCAGACCAAGGGCCCGGGAGTCGGCTTGAGCTTCGGCTTCGACCTGGCGATCTGGACAGAGGCCGAGCGCGCTTTGGCCGCCAACGTGGACACCATCCAGCATGAGTTCGGCTGGAAGGCAATCACCGGCCAGGTCGACATCGATGCCGAGTGGGACGGCTACGTACAGTCGATGATGGACGCCGGACTCGACAGACTGCTGGAAAGCGTCGCGAAACAGGGCATGTAGCACGATTCGCTACCCGGCTGAGTCCGTCCACGTGGAGCCCGCCCTGGTGGCGGGCTCCTTTTCAAAGTCCTGGTCGCGCTGCAAGACGTTCATGTGGATAGATGTTCAATAACTTCCTCGACCGATACCACATCGCCGTAGAAATGGTCCATGTCAAAAAGTCCATAGATATGCGAGACCCTCGATTTTAGATTTCCGACCGCTTCCTCTGGGATTATGACTCTGTAACCGCGCTCCGCAGCATCTGTAACCGTCTTCCGTACGCAGCCGTTCGTCGACGTGCCGGTGCAGATCAGCGTGTCGATCCCAAGCCCCAGCAGTGTTGACTGCAGAGGTGTTTCAAAGAAGCCGGAACTATGCCTCTTGAAGAAGAGCAAATCTTCGTTTGGTCTGTAATCGACCCTCGGGTCCATCTGCGTCGGCTCAGAGCCCTCTACGAAGCTTCGAGCTGTTTTCTTGAAACCTATAGCAGCCTCTCGTTCGTCCCTGAAGGCTAGTACAACGAACATGCATGGAATTGTGCTGGCGCGGGCTGCCGCCAGTATTCGGTTCGTCTGCTCTATGACGTCCCGGTAATCGGCGAACGCTACGGAAGACTTCGCAGGATCGGTAAAGCCCACCTGGAGGTCTACGACCAACACCGCGGGCTTTGAGCCCCACCCGAACGTTCGCGCCTCTCCAGGGTAGTTCTCCCTCGTCTCGCGGTCCACGTCAAGGATGTATTTGTTCATTCTCCATTTGTACTACATCTGCTGGAGCGGTGGGCGGCTCCGAGCAGCTCGCAGACCGACCGGCCGCACGCCTTGCCGAGCAGGTCCCAGAGGGTGCGCTCGCCTTCCTCTCAGCGGGTATGGTAGGCCGATGACGACCAGGATCAACTGGCGGGATCACGCGCCGCACGTGTCCAAGCGCAACGTGCTGGTCGGCAACCTGCTGGGCCCCGCCGGCGGCAGCGCGACGACGATCGGCGCACATGTGCTGGGGCAGTTGCAGCTTGTGGCGCGGCACGTGATGCAGCCGGGTCGGACCGGCGACTACCACGTGCACGCGGACCAGGAGCAGATCTACTACTTCCTGCGCGGCGCCGGGAAGATGCACGTGGACGAAGAGATCCATCCGGTGCGCGCCGGCGACCTGATCTGCCTGCCGGCCACCTGCTACCACCAGCTCATCAACGACGGCGACGATTGGATCGAGCACCTGTTGATCGCCGGGGCGCGCCTGCCGGAGGCGCAGCGGGTTGCGAACGAGGCGGCGATCGCGGCCAACGGGCCGGCGGGCGCGAAGCTGCCGATCGCCTGCCGCTCGTGGCTGGACGTCTCACCGGTGCGGTCATCGACCGGGGCGCTGTTTGCTGGCGCGCGTTCGCCCGCAAGGCGGAAGGTGTGGCGTTCGCCGACGCTCCGCTTGACACCGTGCAGGAGATCGCCATGCAGCGCCTGCACCCCCGCCACGCGACCGAGGCGTGGAGCGATCCGCAGAGCGAGCGCGTCTACTACGTCACCGGCGGATCGGGCGAGCTCAGTGCCGGATTCGCGCGCGAGCCGATGCGCGAGGGCGATGCCATTCACCTGCCGGCCGGGACCGAGCACAGCGTCAGCAACCCGCACGACGATTGGCTGGAGTACCTGACCATCGTCGGCGTGCCGGACTGACGCCCCCGCCGGGCCGGTTCAGTCCGTCGCCGACTTCCTGCTCGGCGTGAAGAAGAGCAGCGTACCGATCTGCGCGTAGCCCACCGATGCGTACAGCTTGGCGCCGGTGTGGGAGGCGAGCAGCACGGCCAGCACCGTGCCGGCCGCACGGTCGTCGCGGAGCAGCCGGCACAGCATGGCGCGGGCGATGCCGCGGCGCCGGTAGGGTGGCGCCACGTACATGTTCTGGCACCAGGTGGCGTCGCCGACGGCGATGCTGCCGACCCAACCGACGATGGCGTCGCCGGCCATCGCTACGTACTGGCGCTGCGGCGAATCCTCGCCCAGGTGCTCGGGCAGGATCTGCCGGATGCGCGCCGCCTTGGCCAGGCAGTCGGCCAGCGCCGCGGTGCGCACGCGGCGGATGACCGCCGGCGCGCTGACGCGGGGAATGCGCCGCAGGCGATGGATCATGAACGGCTCGGTGCCGCCCAGCCGGTAGCCGAGGGACTTGAAGCCGTCGCGCAGCGGCCCTTCCGGCTCGTCCGTGGCGTGGATGGCGCACACGCTGTAGCCGCCGCGTGCCCCGGTCGATCGGCACGCCCGCGTCCGCTCGCGCCACGGCGAGCCCTCGGCGGCGGCGTGCACGTGCTCGGGCGGCAGGCCGTGGCTGACCCACTCCTCCTTCCGGTAGGCGCCGCTCCGCCGGTCGGCGTCGCGCAACACCCAGAGCGTGCCGGCGCGGGATTCCGTCCCGTTCGGGGCGAGGCGCTCCGCCACATACGGATGGGTGAAGCTGCGCGCGAACGAGAAGCCGCGCGCGAACACCTCGATCGCGCGCGCGAACTCGTCCGGCGCCACGGTCTCGTGCCGGGTTTCGAGAACGGTGGCCATCACACGGCGGCCATCACACCGTTGCGAAGGGGTTGCTCACGACGACGCCGCCATAGCGCTGGCCGGCGCTGAGATCCTCGGACAGCACCTCGACGCAGCCCGCACGTTCCGCCGCGGCGACGATCAGCGCGTCCCAGTAGGCGATCCCGTAGCGCTTGTGGGTTTCGATCGCCCGCTCAACGAGCTGACGGTCGATCTCGACCACGGGGACGGGCTTCAGGGCGTCGATGGCCGCGGCCGCCTCATCGGCCGTCAGCGGCGTCGGGATGCGTCGCGTGACGACGGCGCAAAACTCACCGAGCACCTGAGCGGAGACAGCCAGGGCGTCATTGAGCATGCCGGCTCGCAGTAGTCTCAGCGCTCCAGCCTGTTTCGTCTCGGAGTGTTTGTCATAGGCGGACACCAACACGTTCGTGTCAACGAAGCGCCTATGCCTATCGCTCATACAGGTCCTGCCGCGTCCAGTCGCGTGGCCCCATGGGGCGACTCAGCCTGCGAACAGAGTCGTCGAACTTCGCCACGGCCTGCTCCCTCGCCAACTGATCTCGCTCTGCCAGTGACTCGAGGTAGGAGCGAACCATGGCGGTAAGGGTCGTGTTCTTGTCGATCGCGATCTTCCGTACGGTGCGGACGACGTGATCGTCGACGCTGAGCGTTATGTTCATGCCGTTCTCCAAGACATAATAAGGGTGCTCCTTATTATGTCTTCCTCTGCCGCTCCGTCAAATGAAGGTCGGATTTCTCGTCATGGCCGCGGTCAGCGGATCTGGAACGCGAACAGCGAGCAGTCGCGCATGACGAACCGGAGCGCGATCCAGCGCCCGGCCAGCTCGCCGATGGAGCGGCCGCCGCGCCAGCGGATCCCGGCGTCGAGGTGGTCGCCCGCGACCGGCTGGCATGCTTCGGCGCCGAAGCCGGACAGGGGCGCGCCGATCCCCCAGTCCCAGAAGAGCTGCCGGCGCGGGATCCCGTGGCGCTCTATCGAGTCCAGGACCTCGCAGCGCAGGAACCCGTTTGGGCCGGTGCGCGCGTTGACCCGCAGCGAGGCGCCCCGCTCGAAGCGCAGCAGGCGGGTGACCACCTCGCCCGTCTCCGGCCCGGCGTCGTAGGACACGTAGCGGTCCCGGCGCAGCGTGGCGATGCCGATGCCGGCGCCGCGCGGTCCGTCCCAGGGGAACAGCTCGTCATTGATCTCGTGCGGGTAGGCGCGTCCGCCATAGTAGATCCAGTGCTCGTCGCCCACGTCGATCGGTCCGCCGGCGTTGAGGTCGAGCATCTGCCCGTCCCACGAGCCCGCCGGTCCGCACGGAATGAAGGTCTGCCTCCCGCCGGCCCGCCACCACAGCTCGCCGTCGCGGCTGGAGATGAGCTGCAGGTCGCGCATCAGCGGTTGCGTGGGGTTGTCCGGATCGGAGTGGTAGATCTCCAGCAGGCCCAGGTACATCCCCTGGTGGGTCCAGCCCCCCTGCCGGTAGAACTGCACGTCGCGAGGGTCCCGGTCGTCGGGCAAGAGGCAGTTGACCGGCCGCGTCCAGGCGCGGAAGTCGTCGCTGAAGCTGATGCCGCGCACGCGTGACATCACGCCCTGATCGCCCACGGCGTCGGGGCGGATCTGGTGCCGCTTGGTGAAGGCGATGAACCGCCGCCGCAGCGGGTCGTACATGCAGGCGTTGGCGTCGCTCATGTGCGGATCGTCGCCACGGCGGGTGAGCACCGGCGGCTGCGCCGTGGGCCAGCGGATGCCGTCGGGCGAGGAGATCGCGTAGTACCCGTAGCCGGTCCGGAAGCGTTCGCGCGCGGCGTCGCTCAAGGGCACCTCGAAGGTGAACATCCGGTAGCGCTCCTCCGGCGGGGCGTCGGGGTCGGGCATGATCGAGCCGCCGCCGAACTTCCACTCGTCGCGTCCGGCCAGCTCGGGGTGCTGGGTCCAGTAGACGACGTTGGTCTTCTCGCCCGCGATGCGGTAGCGGTCGAACAGCGGCTTGCGCCAGTTGAGCCCATCGTCCGACTCGGCATAGGCCAGGGCGCCGGTGCCGCTCAGGTACCAGGCGCGGAACCTCCCGTCCGGCTCGCGCAGCACGGTACCGTGGAGAACGGCATAGTCGTTCTCGTACGGCAGGTCGCCGCGGATGACCGGATTCGCGGGGTGCTTGACCGGCTGGTGCAGCCGCTTGGCGACGCCGCGGGTGCGCTGCACCAGCGCGTCGTCGACGAACAGGTGCCGCTCGCCGCCGATCGAGCACTTGTAGTGGTCCTCGAAGGGCCACGTCAGTGTCTTGCCCATTTCTTCACCTCCCCGTTTCCTGCGGGTTGGCCGTACGGATCCAGCCCCAGAACAGGTTGTCGCGCTGGTGGCCGGCCGCCAAGTACTCCTCTTTCAGGCGAGACAGGTCGTCTCCGGCGTAGTCGGTGAGCGGGCGTCCTGCGGCATCCAGATCGATCCCGTACTGGCCCGCGGCGTTGGCGCCGAAGATGGCGGACTTCACCGGCCCGTCCGCGGGCCCGAGCGGCTCGAAGCCGTGCCTGTCCTGCAGGTCGGCCGGGATCTCGATGCGGCGCAGCGCCTCGATCTGCCACTGCGGGGAGCCGAACCAGATCGAGTCGGTGCCCCAGAGGACGTGATCGGCGCCGAGTCCCTTGATCAGCTTGCCCAGCATCGCCGCCGCCAGCCGCGGCTCGCTCACCGCCAGCGCCCCGAACGACAGGCCGACGTCGGCGTACACGTTCGTCACGCCGTACCGCTCCGGGATCTCCGCCAGCTCGTCGATCCACGGCAGCCGGCCGGTGTCCTCGAACTCCGCCACGACCGGCGGCAAGTCGCGCCACATGCGCAGGGCGGCGTGGTAGATGTGGAAGTTGAGCTTCGGCCAGTCACGGGCGGCACTGCCCACGTCTTCGACCGTGGCGTAGCGCCAGGTCGGGATGCGCTCGTAATCGGCGGGCAGCACTCCCTTGTGGACGCAGATGTTGCGTACGCCGTGGCGCTGCGCTTTCTCGTAGCTGGGGTAGGCGAGGTCCTCGTCGTCCATCCGCCACGGGTGGTCGAACGTCGGGCTCACGCCCAGCACGTCACCCATCGTGTAGCCCTTCCAGGCGTCCACCTTCAGCTCGCGGGCCGCCCGGTCCATGGCCGGCAGGTACTGCGGAACGCTCGGCCAGATCACGCCGTGCGCGAACATCCGCCGCGTGCCGGCGAGGCGGTTGACCAGGTTGCGGGTCGCCACCATCTGGTCGTCCGACAAGAGCATCTTGTGTGGATCGACCGACGGCGAGGTGGACAGCAGCGCCAGGGTGGTGTCGCTGTCGAAGAACATGTCCTTCAGGTAGTGGTCGAACTTGTAGTACTTGAGGTCCAGCTCCTGGCCGACCAGCTCGGGGTTCCACGGCGTGTCGCCGAACAGGTCGCCGCGCGCGGCGGCGCGCAGCCAGAGCTGCCCCTCCCAGCGGTAGTCGTCGTGCACGTGGTGGGTGTGCACGTCGAAGATGAACTGGCCGCGGACGGCGTCGCGCCGCGCCTCGGCGGCGTCCGGGTCGGCGGCCTCCACCGGCGCGACGTCGTACAGCTCGCCGTACACCCGGTTCATGGCCACGAACGCGGCCGCCATGCCGCTCTGCGAGCGCAGGTAGCGGCCGCGGGCGATGCCCTGGCGGCGGGCGTGGTGGTCGGCGTCGTGCTGCATCAGCCACTCGACCTGCGCCTGGCGGCGCGTCTGCGCCGGCGGCAGGCACTCGCCGCTCGACACCACCTGCGTGGGGACCGGGCACTCCACGCGTTTCCTGAAAGCGCGCTCCAGCCCGCGGAGTTGTGCGCCGCGCAGCCACATGGACATCAGGCCGCTCCGTTCCGGGAGGAAGCCGGGCAGAGAGGACAGTGCCCGCCGCTGACGCCGTCGGGCCGCGGGTGGCAGTCGTTGTCGAGCGTTCCCGCGTCCCCGTCCAGCTCATGCCACAGCCGGCACTCGCGCTCGAAGGCGTCGCGGTCCGAGTCGGCATGCTCGAACCAGAAGACCCGATAGCAGGGTCCGACCCAGCGGGCCAGGGCCGATCCCAGGCGCTCGCCGCGCCGCGTGCGCCCCACGAGGCCGCGGTAGTGGGCGTACGCCGGGGTCGTCTCGATGCGGCGCAGCAGGAAGACCGCGGGCCGCGGATCGCTGACGACGGCGCCGATGACGCTGAGGGAGAGCTGGAACGGTCCCTCCACGCCGGCTCAGGCCAGTCCGTAGACGGGGATGGCCGCGCCGTGGACCGCCGCGGCGGCGTCCGAGGCCAGGAACACGATCACGTTGGCCAGCTCCCCCGGCGCCACCCACGCCGCCGGGTCGGACTTGGGCATCGCCTTCCGGTTGGCGGGCGTGTCGATGATGCTCGGCAACACGGCGTTGACGTTGACGCCGTTGCGCTTCAGCTCCGCCGACAGCGACTGCGTCAGGGCCAGGACCGCCGCCTTGGTGGCGCCGTACACGCCGTTGCCGGCCTCGCCGCGCAGGGCCGCGCGGGCGGACACGTTGACGATCGCACCTCCGCCGGCGGCCACCAGCGCCGGCGCCGCCGCGCGGCACATGGCGAAGGTGGTGCGGAGATTGAGGTCCAGGAGGTGCTCAAGGGTGGCGTCGTCCGCATCCGCGACCTTCGTCCACCGGTAGCCGCCGGCCAGGTTGACCACCGCCTGCAATGCTCCGGACGGGACCTGACGGATTAGCGCCTCCACGTCGGCCGCCGCTCGTACATCGCAGCGGTGCAACTCCACGCGATCGGCGGCGTCTGCGAACCGGCGCCGGAACGGGGACACCTCGCCTTCCGCCACGTAGGTCACGAGCACCCGCGCACCGGCTTCCAGGAAGCCCCGGACGACCGAGCCGCCGAGCGCGCCGGTGCCGCCGGTGACGATGACGGTGCGGCCGGCGAAGTCGACGCGCATGGGTGGCCGGTCCCCCTCAGTCCAGCCGCAGGAGCGCCGGCGTGTGCTCGGCCATCCAGGCGCGGAGCTCGCGGCCGTGCTCGGGAGTGGCGGACGGGTAGGGATCGCGCACGCGGAAGCGGTCGTCGTCCGTCCACGGCACCGGCGGACCGGCCCACATGCCGTTGAGGCGCTCGCGCGTCAGCACGCCTTCCATCGTAGGGCGGAGGCCCGGCCTGTCAAGGCCGGTGAGCGGCTATACTCCGAGGCGTGGCCGAGCAGTTCGGGGTCGATCTGGATCGGGTGCGGGCATTCCTCGCCGACAAGGAGGAGCGCCGCCGCGCGCGCATCGACGCGCGCTTCGCCCGGGCCACCCGCGACGCGCGGGCGATCATCGCGGAGATCGCCGCGCACGTGAACCCGCGCCGGATCTACCAGTGGGGATCCTTGCTCGACCGCGAGCGCTTCAGCGAGATTTCGGACATAGACATAGCGGTCGAGGGGCTGGCCGGACCCGAGGAGTTCTTTGCGGCGCTCGGCATCGCCATCGAGGGAACGGGCTTGCCCGTCGACGTCGTCGAGCTGGAAAAGGTCCCGGCCGATGTCGCCGAGCGCATCCGTGCGCGGGGCGCGCTGGTCCATGAGCGACGCGATTCGTGAACTCGCCGCGCTGATCCGGGCGCACCGGCAACGGCTCGTGGCGGTTCACCGGTCGCTTGAGAGCGCGCTAGAAAACGAGATCGTACGGCTCGGCAAGACCCCGATGTCGGCGCTCATCGTCGCGGGCATCCTGGAGAACTACTACACGTGCCTTGAGACGATTTTCCAGAGGATTTCTCAACACTTCGACAATGACCTCGACCCTGAGCGTTGGCACAGCGACCTCCTGCAGAAGATGACGCTGGAGATCGACGGCGTGCGGGCGGCAGCCGTGTCGCAGGCGGCGTTCTCACCGCTCTTCGAGCTGCTGAAGTTCCGGCACTTCAAGCGCTACTACTTCGAGCTGGAGTACGACTGGGATCGCCTGGACTTCCTGGTCGCCAAGCTCTTCCAGGCGCACCCGCTGGTCCTGCGCGATCTGGAGCGGTTCGAGCGCTTCATGAGCGCGTTGCAGGAATCGTAGGCCATGAGCTCTGCTCCCGGCGGCGAGGGCCAGAACGAAGCTGCAGGTCTCCGGAAACTCGTCGATCTTGCCTCTCGGGAGCTGCAGAAGCGGGCCGTCGCGCAGAACCTGCTGGCGGATTCGAGCGGCGTCAGGGAGCAGGCACGCGCGCTGCGCCACAGTGACGGCGGCGCGCCGGCCGGCCCCTCGCAGGAGGAACTGGACCGGTTCAGCTTCCTGTGGGACGCCCCGGAGCCGGAACGGGCCGTGCACGAGCTGCCGGCCCAGACGCGGCAGGATCTGCGGCTCGCCGAAGTCGTCCGCGCCATGGCCATCCACGGCTCCGCGGCGCGCTACCTGACCGGGCTGCTCGGCGCGCAGCTCCGCACGGTCGAGCAGATCCGGCACCGGCAGTCGGTGCTGCAGGCGATCCTCGCCCACTCACCGCTGGAACAGGTGGTGCGCGAGGCAGCCGAACGCATCATCCTGGCCGGCCCGCTCACGACCATGGACAACCGGGCCGCGCTGTACCGCGTCGTCAACCACCTCAGTGAGCTGGAGCTGTACGTCACCACCACGGAGGCGCTGGCCGATGCGCTGGCGGCCGGCGGCGACGCCAGTCCGGTCTGGGGCGAGTTCGCGGCGCTGCTCGACCGCATCCGCGACACGCCCGCCCACAAGCAGCTCCTGAGCTTCCTGCCCGACGTGCTCGCCGACGTGCGCGGGCTTGCCAGCGTGACGATCGGGGTGAACCTGGACGCACAACTGCGGCCGGTCGAAGCGACGCTGCTGTCGATCAACCCCGAGCGGTTCAAGGGATCGAAGCTGATGTCCACGGTGCTGGGCACGGCCGCCGCGGAAGGCCGCGGCATCGCCGACTTGCACAGCCTGCTGCGTCCCGGCCACGCCAAGCCGCTGGTGCGGGAGTTGCTCGACGACCTGGCGCAGGTGATGGACCGCGCGGCCCGCCAGCTCGCCGGCGACCTGCGCGCCTTCACGAAGCTGCCGACCGGGTTCATCACCCGCGCGAGCGAGGAGCTGATCCTGTTCGCCTCCGCCGCGAAGCTCGCGCACGCCCTGCAGGACCGCGGGCTGCCGGTCTGCCTGCCGCGGGTAGCGGACACCGACCGGCGCGTGCTGTCCATCGACGGCTGCTACAACGCCGCGCTCGCGCTGACCGGTGGCGAGGACGTGGTGTCGAGCGAGGTCGATCTCGGCGAACGGGGCCGGGTCGCCGTCCTGACCGGGCCCAACCGCGGCGGCAAGACGGTCTATCTGCAGGGGGTGGGCCTCGCCCAGGTTCTGTTCCAGGCCGGGCTGTTCTGCCCCGCGCGCGAAGCGGAGATGAGTATCGCTTCGGGCCTGTACACCCACTACCAGGCGGAGGAGAAGCCGCAGCAGCAGAGCGGCCGTTTCGGAGAGGAGGCGGCGCGCCTGCGCGAGATCCTCACCCGCCTGAAGCCGAGCGCCATCCTGCTGTCCAACGAGACCTTCACCAGCACCGGCCCCGGCGAGGCGGCCTACCTGATGCTGGACATCGTCCGCGTGCTGGTCGCGCTGGGATGCCGGTCGCTGCTGGCCACGCATCTGCACGAGCTGGCCGCGTGGGTGGAGGACGAACAGGTCCCGGGGGCGTTCAACCTGGCGGCGACGACCCGCGAAGTGCCCGCCGACGGCGCGCCGCGCGTGGTGCCGACCTTCCGTGTCGAGCGGGCGCCGCCGGCCGGCCACAGCCACGCGCGGACCGTGGCCCGCGACAACGGGCTGCTGTTCGAGCAGATCGTCGACTCGCTGCGCGAGCGCGGTCAACTCGACGGGACCATCACACCCGGCATTTGAGCGACCTCGCTGCCAGCGGCCGCGTTCGCATCAACCGGGCTTTCGGAGGCGCCGTTCGCGGCGGAGAAGCGGTTGGAAGTCGCGAGCGGTGCCGGGCCGTTGCGCTCCGGCCGCGGATGATGAGTTCCTGAGGTGTAAACTCGGAGTCGTGGAGCGGCGAACTGAACACCGAAGAGCGGGAGATCCTGGAACAGTTCGAGCGGGGCGAGTTGCGTCGCGCTTCCGGTGCCGAGCTTGAGATGGAGAGAGCAGGTCAAGCGGCCCGCAACACCTTCAACAAGACCCGGAGGGTCAACCTGCGAGTGACCGAACGCGACTTCAACCTCGCGCATGCGCGAGCGCGAGAAGAGGGCATCCCCTATCAGACGCTCTTGTCGAGCATTATCCACAAGTACCTGTCGGGCAGGCTGAAGGAGCGGACATAGCAGGTCTCGTCGGCGGCCTCCGGGAGCGGGGAGCCTTGGCCGCGAGGCTCGCGCTTGCCGTGATGCGTGCCGCGCTGCGCGCAACGGTCCTGGCCGTGACCGCGCTGATGGTGGGCGCCTGCACCGCGGGGACCGCCGGAGAGGCCGGGTCCGGCGATCCGGGCGCACCCATGGAGATCACCTGGCTGAGCCTCCGGGCCGGCCGAGTGCAACCCGACGGACCGATTCAGAGGGCCATCGAGGAACGGTTCGACGTGCGGCTCACGAACTTCACTCAGGGCGTCGGCGGCCCGACGGTCGACGTGATGATCGGTGCGGACGGGCATCCGGACGCGATGTACACGTGGGCCGATCACGACACGTGGTTCGAGGCGGGCGCGTACCGGACCATTACGCAGGACATGATCCGCGCGCACGCCCCGCTCCTGGCCGGGACCCTGGACGACCTGGGCCACGCGGCGTGGCTGCTGACGGCGGTGCCCGGCACGGACGGTGACGAGCTCCGGGGCATTCCCCGCCACTCCGTGCACCAGGCGGGTGCCCAGAACATGCCGGCGATCCGCTACGACTGGTTCGAGCAGGCGGGCATGACCGGGCCGCTCGGCATCGGTCAGGACAGGATCTCGACCTTCGAGAGCAGGGAGGGCGTGGTCGACGTCAATCCCGTCCTCGCGCCGGGCCACTTCTTCGTCAGCTACCACACCATCACCATCCCGGACCTCGAGGAGGCGCTGGAGCGGATCGTCAGCCTGGATCCCGCTGGCGGGGGACGCACCATCGGCATGACCTCCTCGAACCGGGTGGGGCGGCCCTGCTACCACCGGGCCTGGGGCATTCTCTGTCAGGCCTACGGCGTGTCTTCGGAGCCGTGGTGGGTGCATGCCGACGCAGATGGGAACGGGGTCATCGCCCACGTCGCCGCCGGCGTCAGGAGCGCGCTGCGCGACCTGCAGCGCTGGTGGCGCAAGGGGTTGCTGGATCCGGACACCCCGATGGTGGACCGGGCAGCCATGGACGCCCGCGTTGCGGCGGGGGTCGTCGCGGTGTCCAACCGCTACGTCGTGACCTGCCTCGACCAGCGCACCCTGGAGCTCGGCGGCGGCCGGCCGCCCTGCGACGCGTTCCGGGCCTACCCGGACTCCAAGTGGCTGCGCTTCCACGCCGTCACCGCGCCAGACGGCACGTACGGCCTGCGCCACGAGAACAAGGCCCTCCCGCTGTCACATCCCGGCGAGTGGTTCGTGGTCAGGCACGACGTGCCGGACGGGAAACTGGCCCGCATCCTGCAGATCTACGACTGGGTGAACTTCAACTGCGAGGGCCGCCTCCTCACCCAGTACGGCGTCGACGGCGAGCACTACACACAGCGAGGGCGGCGCCATCTGCTCCGAGGACGGAGCGGACTTCGCCCGCGACGGGTTCGTAAGGTTGACCGCGGCCGGCGCCGGGCAGGCGGTGGCGAACACGGTCGGCCTCGACTTCTACAACCACACCAGCTTCCCGCGTCGGGTCTACGGCTACGAGGGACACGCCCCGGACTGGCCGGTCCCCGCATACCGGGAGTGGGAGCGGTGCCACGGGCCGGGCGGCCGCTGCACGGAGCACCTCATCCGCATGTACCAGGAGGATGTCCTCGGGGAGACGCGGTTCGACGAGCTCACCACTCGGTACCGCGGCCCGCTGGAGTCCATTCACGGCCAGTTCTTCTACCGGATGATCACCTCGGACGTGGACGTGGATGACGCGTGGGACGACTACGTGGCCGAGTGGCTGGCCGCCGGCAGCCAGGCGCTGCACGACGAGCTCGCCAGGCTCGACTACACCGTGGCCGACCTGGTGGCGGGAAGGGCACGGCGGTAACCGGATCCGGCCGCTTGACGTGACTATCTGATGATCATATGGTAGTCACATGAGATCGATCGCCATCGCCAGGCTCAAGGCAACGCTGAGCGCCGAGCTGAGGCGGGTGCGGCAGGGGGAGTCGGTCACCGTCCTCGATCGAACGACGCCGGTCGCCGTGCTCGCTCCCGTGCCGGAAGCGGTCCGCGTGGTGCAGCCGGCCGCACGGCCGTATGCCTATCGCCGGCTGCCGCCATTGACGTCGCGTGATCCGTTGCCGCACCTGGACGAGGAGCGCGGCGAGCGGTGACAGCCTACCTGGACTCCTCGGTGTTGCTGCGTCACATCCTGCTGGGAGAGGAGTCGATCCGGCATGCGCTGGAGTTCCCGCGGGTGGTGTCCAGCGAGCTGATCGAGATCGAGTGCCGGCGGGTGCTGCATCGCTGTCGCCTGGCCGGCGAGCTCACCGACGAATCGCTGGCCGTGGCCCGCGAGCGCTTGGACGAAATCCTCGCGGGCATCGACCTCCTGGAGATGTCGAGGCAGATCAAGCAGCGGGCGATGGACCCGTTTCCCGTCAACGTTCGGACCCTGGACGCGTTGCACGTCGCGACCGCGCTGCTGGTCGGCGAAGACGCCGGCGGGGTGGCCCTGTTCTCGCACGATGAGGGCATGAACCGCTGTGCCCGGAGCCTCGGCATCACCGCGGCCCTACGGTGAACACGATCGAATCGGCTTTCGGGCGGCTGCGTCCTCGGCGATCCAGCGTTGCCAGTTCTCCTCGTCCGGATCCAGGAAGCCGCAGTTGGCGCGCTGCACGAACTGGTCGTCGACGCCGAGCAGGCGCAGCAGCCGCCGGTCGCCGCGCGCCCGCGCCCGGGCGATGACCGCCTGCGACACCGGACCCTGGTAGTTGGCGCGGTGCTTCAGCCACGAGTGGTTGAAGGTGAGGAAGAACAGGTAGCGGTGATCGGCTGATCGGTTGACCGTCCCGGAGTGCAGCATGCTGCAGTGGAACACGGCGACGTCGCCGGCGTTCGGGTAGACGATCACCTCCTCGGGGTGCGGCTGCCGGGCCTGCTCGCGGGTCATGCGCAGCGCCCGCTTGTGGGATCCGGGGATGATGCGCAGCGGGCCGCTCTCGTCGGTCAGATCCTGGAGATAGGACAGCGCGTTGAAAAGCAGCGGCCGATGGTACACGCCGTCCTCGGGGAAGAAGGCGAACATGTCGCGGTGAAACCCCAGTACCGGGCTGTCGGCCGCTTCCTCCGGCGGCGTGCGCCGGTAGGTGATCGACTCGAGTTGGACGTGGGGGCCAACCACCATCTCGGCAAAATCGAGCAGCCGCTCGTGCGCAAGCGCCCGCAGCACGAGCTGCGGCTGGTGTTCGAGCACGTCGACGAACACCGACGGACGGCTGCCGTCGGCGGTGGGGATGCGGTCGGCGATGTCCTCGAACGCGGCACGCATCTCCCGGACCCATCCGGTATCGAGCATGCCCGGGAACAGCGTGAACCCGTCCCGCTTGAACTCGGCAAGATGCTCGTCGAGTGTCTTCATGGTCAGCCTCCGGGACGCGGTGCGAAGGTAACCGTTGCCGTGGCGCGCTGATACCCCGGCCCGCTCACTGCATCGAAGGGATGGTCCGAGACCGAGCCTCGCGGTACGTTGCGCTCATGGAACGAGGGCAGCAGGCATCCGCGACCGTCGGTCCGTCCGGGTTGCGCCTGCCGCGGATCGGCCTGGGAACCGGGCTGCACGGCGAGGTGTCGGAGCGGCAGTCGGTGGCCACCATCGAGCACGCCATGGCGTGCGGCGTGCGCTTCTTCGATACCGCTCCGCTGTACGGCAACGGGCTTGCGGAGGAGCGCCTCGGCATCGCCCTGCGCGGCGTGCCGCGCGACAGCTACGTGCTCAACACCAAGGTGGGCATCCTGTCCGGCGGCGTGGCCGGCGACTTCGACTACGACTTCAGCGCCGCCGGCGTGGAGCGCTGCTTCGAGCGCAGCCTGCGCCGGCTCGGCACCGAGCGGATCGACGTCCTGCACCTGCACGAGCCGGAAGGGTTCGCCGAGCAGGTGCTGCGGGAGACCCTGCCGCTGGTGGCAGGATGGCGCGAGCAGGGCCTGATCGGCGCGGTGAGCGCCGGCGTCAACCACTGGTCGATGGTCGAGCCGTTCGTCGAGCACCTGGACTGCGTGCTGCTGGCGGGGCGCTACACGCTGCTGGAGCAGGGCGCGTTGCCGTTCCTGGAGCGCCAGCGGCGCTCAGGGCGTCCGGTGCTCGGCGCCGGCATCTTCAACAGCGGCATCCTGGCCACCGGCCCGCGCGGCGGCACGCGATACAACTACGTTCCGGCACCGACGGAAGTGAAGGAGCGGGTGGGCCGCCTGCAGCAGGTGTGCGAACGGCACGGGGTGGAGCTGCCGCACGCGGCGGTGCAGTTCGTGGCCGCGCAGCCGGCCATCGCCTCGTTGATCTTCGGCCCCTGCAGCCCCGCCGAGCTGGATCAGGCGCTGGCCGGCACCCGCGCAGCCCCACCCGCACCGATGTGGGCGGAGTTGCGCGGGGCGGGGCTGCTTGATCCCGCTGCTCCGGTCCCCGAGCCCAGATAGGCTGCCCCATGAGAAATAAGGGTTGGACGGGTGCGCCACGGCGCGAGACAGCCCAGGAACGGCGGCGCCGACTGCTGAGCGAGATCTTTGCGGACTTCGACGCACGCGGCATCGGGTTGCGAATGGAGGACAACCTGCCCAAGGAAGCGCTGTTCGATCGCGCTGCCGCACGGGCCGAAGCCGAGTCTGAGCGGAACAACGCATGACTCTCGCTGGTCGGTAGTCAAAGGGGGCGTTACAAGCGCTCATATCGCGTACGGATCGGCGGCGTCGCGCAGGCCGTCGATGAAGTTGAAAGCCAGCACCGTGACGATCGCGAAGCCCGGCAGGCTGACGGGGGACTCAGCGCCGTGCGGCACTGCGTGCCCGCACCGTGCAGAAGACTCGCTGCGGCGTGACGTTGAACAGCGGGTCCGGCTGCTGGTTGGCGCGCAGCTCGCGCCGGGCGATGGGCAATCCCGATCCCCATCGCTGCACGAGATCGAGGACTCGCATCGCCTCCGCTACCAGCGGGTTGCGGTAGGCGACGAAACCCGCCTGTCCGAAATTCTCGGCCGAGACTTCTCCGTAAGCGCCGCCCGGACTGTTGATCTCGATGCGGTCGTCGTACCAGTACACGTGGATCGGGCTGTTGGTGCCTTCGTAGCTGCGGTGCATCACCGCGTTGCGAACGAGCTGCCGGAGCGCCACCGGAGCATGCGTGGAGGCACGAGTCTCCAGCGTGGCGGAGGTGACGTCGACCGCGGTTCGGTTGTGGGAGTCGAGCTTGTCTTCCAGGCTTCCGATCAGGGGTCCGACCGGCCCGTCGAACAGGCGTTCGTCCACGATCGGGCTGTCCAGCGCGGTGCCGGCGATACGCAGAAACTGAACGTAGGCCCCCGGCAGGTAATCCCGCGGGTGCCTGCCCAGGATCAGTATCCCGCAGATCGTGGGCCGCGGATCGTCGGCCGACGCGACCATCTTCATGGAAGCGAGCCGCTCGATGGTGCTGCGGTCGTTCTGCTCCAACGCCGCCGCGTCGACCGCGCGCGGCAGGTACGCCTCTTCGAAGTAGCGCAGATCCAGGTCGGCGAGCCGGGCGCCGGGTGCCGGATGGGCGTCGAATGAGCTCTCGCGATGGCGCCGCTTCTCGTTGAGGATCCGTTCGTCCTGCAGGCTCGCCACGGCACGTCGCGGCCCCACGCGAATCCAGGTGCGTCCCCGGTAGCGGACCGGCGGGGAGTCGGCCGGCTGGACCGTGACGACCGCAACGTCGTGCCCCGCCACGGCGTGCGTGCCGACGGTCAACGTCGGTGGCGGCACGATGTTGCCGTCGGTCTTGATGTCGGCAAGCTGGCGCAGCAGCGCATCCGTGATCGGCAGACCGGTGGGCCTGCCCGCGTCACTCACTCCCACGAACACGACGCCGGGACACTGGTGGTCTGGGAGGTCGTTGGCAAAGGCGCATACGGCCTCCCTGATGCCGGTCGGGGCGTCTCCGCGCAGTGACTCCTTGCGCTCGACCAGATCGGACTCGACGTCCTGAACCATGGCCCGAAGCTCGGATTCGGAGTAGCCGCGCGCAGTGCCCATGGCTTCTGAATTGAAGGGCTGACGATGGCAGTGGTCAACCCGGTGGCCGGCTCACGCTTGTCTCGCGTACGGATCGGCAGCGTCGCACGGCCGCACGCGACCGACCGAGATCGACGTCATCAACGGCGCCGTCGTCGCCCGCGGGGAGCGCTACGGGATCGCAACCCCGGTCAACGCCACGCTGGTGGCGCTGGTGAAGTGACTCGAGTCGCACTACCTTGGGAAGTGATCGTTCCGGCATGAGCGTGCACCGGCAGGAGCACCTCGACACCGCGAGCGCGCCCTGCATCGTCGACGTCGGCGGCGAGCCCTACGCCCACAACCCGCGCTACCGCGACGTCCGCTTCGCGGTGCCGGAACTGCAGCGCCGCATCGGCCGGGACGGCGGCCGCGTGCTCGGCGCCGGCATGGCCTGCCCGGCCGCCCTCGACGGCCACTGCGGCGAGATGATCGCCAATCTGGACACGCGCGGGCCGGACGCCTCGCGGGTGGCACGCGTCGCCGCGGACGGGGGCTGCGTGGTGGAGCCCTACCGCGCCGCGCTGTTCGCCGGGCTCGCCAACCTGTTCATCAGCGACGGCGCACCGGGGCCGGTGCTGGAGATCGAGGTGAGCCGCCGCACCGGTGCCGAGGGCTCCCTGCCGCAGGCCATGCGTGCGGCCCTGGCGCCGCTGGCGGCGGCCGGCGGCGGCCCGATCGCGATGGGCGGCGTGTTCCAGCTCCTTGCCGGCCAAGTCCGCTGCCACGTGATGCCCGACTACGACTGCATCGGCCACGCCTACTACGACCTCGAACGGGAGGAGATCGTCAGCGAGTTCCTGCGCTACTACGAGCCGGTCGGCCCCGGGTTGCTGTGCTTCTCGGTGCTGTGGACCGGCGACCCCACCGGCGGCGCGCTGGACCTTCGTCCGTCGGGAGAGCACACCCACTGCTACCATCCCACCGATCCCGGAATGGGCGGCCACTACCACTTCGACGTGACTCCCGACGCCGTGCACTGTCGTGGCTGGTTCGCTCCCGCAGAGACGGTGTACCGGGTTGGCAACATCTACGCCCGGCTGCGCGACGTCTCCCGCCCGTAGCCGCCTTTACGCCGCCTCGCGCTCATCTCGCGTACGGATCGGCGGCGTCGCGCAGGCCGTCGCCGATGAAGTTGAAGGCCAGCACCGTGACGATCACAAACAGCACCGGCAGCAGCAGCCAGGGGTGCAGCGCAACCGTGCGCACGTTCTGGGCCTCCTGGAGCAGCACGCCCCAGCTCGTCACCGGCGGGCGCAGTCCCAGGCCCAGGAAGCTCAAGGCGGTCTCCGCCAGGATCATGCCGGGGATGGCGAGGGTCACGGTGACGATGATGTGGCTCATGAAGGCCGGGATCAGGTGGCCGGCGATGATCCGTCCTTCGCTGGCGCCGGCGACCCTGGCCGCCATGGCGTAGTCCTCCTCCCGCAACGCCAGCAGCTTGCCGCGCACCACCCTTGCCAGGCCCGTCCAGCCGACCAGCGACAGGATCACCGTGATGCCGAAATAGATGCGCAACGGCGGCCACTGCGCGGGCAGCGCCGCGCTCAGCGCCATCCACAGGGGGATGGTCGGAAAGGACCTCAGCATCTCGATGAACCGCTGGATGAGGTTGTCCGTCGTGCCGCCGTAGTACCCGGAGACTCCGCCGAGGATCACCCCCAACAGCAGCGAAAGGGTGACGCCGATCAGGCCGATGGACAGGGAAATCCGGGAGCCGTACACGATCCGGGAAAGCATGTCCCTGCCCAGCCGATCGGTGCCCAGCAGAAAGGCGGTCCCTCCTGAGTCCACGCCGAACAGGTGGACGTCGGTTGGAAACAGGTCCCAGAACCGGTACTCATGTCCGCGGATGAGAAACCTCAAGGGGTACACTTCGCTCCGGTTCTCGGAGTAGCTCTTGCGTAGCGTCTCCGGGTCCACGCTGCGCTCCAGGCCGTAGACGAACGGCCGCGTGATCCGGCCGTCGTGAAACAGGCGGATGCGCTGCGGCGGCGTATAGACATACCTTCGGTGGCGTTCGGTCAGATCATACGGGGCGATGAACTCGCAGAAGCCAGCCAGGATATAGAGGACAAGCAGCACTGCGCCGCTGACGATCGCCAGTCTGTGCCGCCTGAACTTCCACCACATCAGGCTCCACTGCGATGCGATGAAGAAGCGCTCTTCGAAGGAATCGGCACCCACGTCTCCGGACGGAGGGTCCTGGCCTCCCGGGATCGCCTGCACGTCACCCATCAGGCGTCCTCCCGTGCTCCGAACCTGATGCGCGGATCGACCAACGCCAGCAGGACGTCCGAGATGAGCGTGCCCACCACCGTCAGCCAGCTCAGGATCAGCACGAACGCCCCCGCCAGGAACATGTCCTGACTCCGCAGCGCTCCCAGGAGCAGCGGCCCCGTGGTGGGCAGGCTGAGGACCACCGAGGCGATGATCGCCCCGGAGATGAGCTCGGGCAGCAGCCAGCCCACGGTGCTGACGAACGGGTTGATGGCCACGCGCACCGGGTACTTGAAGAGCAGCCTCGTTTGCGGCAGCCCCTTCGCCGTGGCCGTGATCACGTACTGCTTGCGCAATTCGTCCAGGAGGTTGCCGCGCATGATGCGGATCAGGCCGGCGGTGCCGGCGGTGCCCACCACCACCACGGGAATCCACAGGTGCTTGAGCAGGTCCAGCGCCTTCGCGAAGCTCCAGGCAGCTTCCACGTACTCGGGCGAGAACAGCCCGCCCACGCTGTGGCCGAAGTAGGCCCAGGCGACGAACATCAGCACCAGGGCGAGCAGGAAATTGGGCGTCGCCAGACCGATGAAGCCGATGAACGTGAAGGAGTAGTCGAACAGCGAGTACTGGTGCGTGGCCGAGTAGATGCCGATCGGGATCGACACCGCCCAGGTGAACAGCAGGGTGGCGAACGAGATGATCACGGTGAGCAGTATCCGCTCCCAGATCAGCTTGCTGACCGCCATGTTCCACTCGAACGACTGCCCGAGATCTCCGCGCAGGACGCCCCACATCCACTTCAGGTACTGGACGAACATCGGCTGATCAAGGCCGTAGCGCTTCTTCAGCGAGGCGATCTCCGCGTCGTCGGCGATCTGGCCGGTCTCGGACAGGCGGGAGATGTGGGAGGTGAGGTAGTCCCCCGGCGGCAACTGAATGATGATGAACGACACGATCGAGATCAGCACCATCGTCGGGATCATCACGAGAACGCGCCGGACGAGGAACGTGATCATCCGCTCACCTCGACGCTCGCCTCCGGACCGATAGCAGGCATTAGCCTCAGCGGAGCACGCCGAGCCTGCCGTCGCGGACGGTGACCGGCGCGGCGGCCGCCAGCAGGTCGTCCACGTCCAGGGTCGAGCGCAGGCCGTGGCAGAACAGGGACTGCTCGCTGCCCTCGAACCGGTAGGGGAACTGCACGATCTCGTCGAAGGTGCGCGGCATGGATCCCCCGGATTCGATGGCCGCGAACGCACCGGGATCGCGCGCCGCCACGAACAGGGCCACCGCCGCCGCGGCCCTGCCGGACGTCTGGATCGTGATGGGGCCGGCGCCGTCGGACCGCAGCCACCCGGCGATGGCGCTGAGCTGCGCCACCTGCAGGCCGAGCAGCGGCCGTCCGAGCGCATGCAGCAACAGGCCGTACTCGGGCTGAGGACTCAAGCGGCCGAAGCCGAGCAGGTCGACGTGGAGCAGCGTGCGACCGGCGCGGAAGGCCCGCTCCGCCAGCGTGGCGTCCGCACGCGCCCCCGCATGCGCTCCCGCGCCGGCGCCTTCCTCGTCACCGATCAGGATCGAGCACTCGTCAGCGCCGCTCAGCCGGGCGATGGTGGCCGGCAGCGGCCACGTGCCATCCACCTCCAGCACCATCTGCTCCACGAGAGCGCCGCGGGCTGGAACGCCGTGCGGCGGCTCCGCCCAAGGCAGCACGGGCGCGGCGTCCGGCGGCGGCCGGTACCAGCTCTCCACGACGGAGGCGGCGGTCACGGTGGCCGGCTGCCAGCGCAGCAGTGCGTCGATCGCCGCGCGGTCGATCGCACGGCCGCCCGGCGCACGGCCGCCGGCCGCCTCCCGGTCGCGAAGCTCGCGCAAGCGGCCGGAGGCCATGTCCGCCCAACTGCGCCGCTCGGCCGGCAGGCCGACCTGGAGCTCGGCGAACGGAAGCGCCTCGTGCTCCCACGGCAGGTCGGCCGGCGGGGTGTCGAGCCCGAAGTGGCGGTTGAGCCACCCGTAGAGCCTGGCGCGGCTGTCGTGCCCGTAGTGGTGGCCGGGCTCCTCGCTCACGTGCAGAGCGCACCGATCGCCCGCTCCGAGCAGCTCGAACGCGGCGCGGGCCGCCCCGTGGGTGCCGGGCACGGCCTTGTGCGCCTGGAAACAGCACGAGTCGTACGTGTTGTAGATGAACAGCGTCGGCCGCGGGGCCATCAGGGCGGACAGGACATCGTAGTCCGCGATCGTGCACAGGTCGGCGGGGAGCTGCTCGGCATCGCCGATGTCCGCCCGGTCGCGGCGGGCGAACACGGGCATGTGCCCGGCCACCGGAACCGCGACCGTGACGCGCTCGTCGAGGGAGGAGAGGACGATGGTCTGCCACCCGCCTCCCGACAGGCCGGTCATGGCCACGCGTTTCGGGTCGGCTGCCGGCAGGCCGAGCAGCAGGTCGAGCGCGCGCTTCATGATCAGGTAGTACACGCCGGCACCGCACTGGCCGACCACGTCGAGGAGGAGTTGTGCGTTGTGATCGATGAGGTTGGTGCTCTCGCCGCGTCCGCCGAGCTCCAGGCACAGCGTCAGCAGCCCCCGCTTGGCGAGGTTGATCCGCCGCGCCTGCAGATAGACCGCCGTATGGCCCGCCGGGCCGTGGCCCACGGCGTCGAGCACGACCGGGACGGCCGGCGGCGTCCGGTGGGCATCCACGCCGGCGGGTTCGTACAGCAGCGCGGGCATCCAGACGCCCGGATAGCCCTCGAATCGCAGCTTGTGGATGCGGTAGTCCGGGGACGGCTCCAGGGTCGCCGTCCACTCGACGGGAACCGGGGCGTCGACGGCGTCGGGAGGGTGCCCGCGCAGCAACAGGGCGCGCGCGCGGCGGCGCAGGTCGCCGGCGCGTTGCATCCATGCTTCGGGCTCCGCCGGGAGCCGCAGACGCGGCGCGGTCCGGTCCACGAAGTGATGGATGAGCCGGTCGGCGGTCTCCGGCCCGCGGGAACCGGCGATGGCGGTGGCCGGTAGTGGCGGGGCAGGCGAGGGGTCGCTCATGTCAGCGGGAGCCGGATGAGGCCTGTTCGGATGAGGACGGCGCCCCGCCGGTTCGACGGGGACGCCGTCCTCTCAGGCTACTGCTTGAAGAAGAACTGCTCGATCCTGGCCAGTCCCAGGTAGTGACCGACGGAC
Source organism: Spirochaetaceae bacterium (assembly GCA_028818385.1). The sequence continues at coordinate 28,011 of JAPPNY010000158.1, read as the reverse complement.
CACGCGTAGAGGGACTTCTCCGGAACGTTGCGGAAGTTGTTCTTGACCACCACCAACTGGGGGGTCTCGCCGACGACGCCGATGATCCAGACGTTTTCCTGATGGGCGTCGAGGACCTCCTGAAACAGCGCGTTCTTGCGGTCGGTGTCGGTCGTGACCTTGATCTCCTCCCAGATGTCCACGAGCCTCTGCAGCTCCGCGGGCGGCTTCTCGCCGGACGTTCCTCCCGATGCGTAGTAGGTGCCATACTTCGGCGCCCAATACGTGTGCTGACTGGTGGGGATGATCCAGATCGGCTCGAAGGGGTACTGGCTCCGATCCAGCAGCCACGTGCCGACTTCGGCTTCGCCAGAATATACCCGCTCTCTGAACAGCGACCGCTCCAGGGGCTTGTAGGCCGCCTTGACGCCTATGGCTCTCCAGTTTTCGGTGATGATCTCCATGGCGTCCAGGTCGTCGGTGACCCCCTCCGGGATATTGATGGTCAGCGCCAGGGTGTCGCCGTCGGGTCGGAGCCGGAACCCGTCGCCGTCACGCTCCGTGAGCCCCATCTCGTCCAGGAGCGCGTTGGCACTCGCGGGGTCGTATTCCGCATAGGCGCTGGCGTATTCCTCCTTGAAGAGCGGGGAGCCGGAGATGACCGTGGCTTGCCGGGGGATTCCCTGTTCCAGGTAGACCAGCTCGTTGATCTCGTCGCGGTCGATGCTCAACGAAAGGGCCTTTCTGAAGCGGGAGTCCTGGAGGACCTTGCCGAGCACCTCGTCGTTCACGTTGAGGTTGGGCATGATCCCGATGTGCGACCCCAGATCCCGTGGCCAGACCAGCACGCGGTAGTCTCCGGCCTCCCTGTTCTCCATGAACAGCGTGAAGTTGCTGACCGCCAGTCGGTTGGACTGCATGTCCGCCTCGCCCGCTATGGTCTTGAAGTTGATGGTCTCGGTGTCCTCGACCAGGGTCAGCGCGACGCGGTCGATGTAGGGGAGCTGGTTGCCGGCCGGGTCGGTCTTCCAGTAGTAGGGATTGCGTTCCAGCACGACGCGCGTCGCCGGCTGCGGCGTGGTGACCACCCACGGCTCGACCACCGGAAGGTCAGGGTTGAACTTCCGGTACCACTGGTCCTTGTTCTGGAAGAGCTGGTACCAGTGCTCGACCCCCTCTTCCTTTATCAGCTTGTCCAGATCGTCCTGGTCGGCATACGCCGGATGGAATTGCTGCAGATAGTGCTTGGGGCGAAAGGGCAGGTTGAAATAGGCCAGGTACTCGGGCAGCAGCCCGTACGGCGCGGCGAAGCGGAACCTGACGGTGTAGTCGTCGATCTTCTCGATCACGACCGGTTCACCGCCGGCCTTGAGCCAAGTGGGGAAGCTGGGCGTCAGCTCCTCGTTCAGCAGCATGTCCTCGTACCAGAAGACGAAGTCGTCGGCCGTGAAGGGGTGGCCGTCCGACCACTTCATGCCCTCCCGGAGGTGGAACACGAAGGTCTTGCCGCCGTCGGTGACCTCATAACTCGTGGCGATGTTGGGCTCGATCGCCGTAGCGTCGGGGTTCCAGCGCAACAGCCGGTCGTAGGCATAGATGGTCATTAGAGCCGTCTGCCCCGCCGACGAGATGAGCTTCTCCCACGTGCCGCCGTACTGGCCGATCTCCTCGACGGGCTCGATCACCAGCGGCTCGGCGGGAAGCCGTTCCTGGACCGGGGGAATCGTCCCCTCCTGCACCATCGCGGCCAGCGCCGGCGCTTCCTGGTAGTCCTGTGCCCAGAGGCCCGGTGCCGTCAGCACCAGGCCGAGCAGTATCGTCGCGCACGACATGAGTTTCCGGTTCGTCATGGGGTTCCTCCACCCGTTCGAGCGGGCGAAGTGACCGCCGGTCCGCCGCCTGCTCTCGTGTTGTGCCTGTAAGCGCAGTTGAAGCTCAGACCCTTGCACGCCCGCGCAATGGCGTCAACGAAGGGCAGCGGGAGGCATCAGTAGACGGGGAATCCCAGGACCGTGCGCTGCTCCAGGGTCAGATCCGCGAGCTGCCGGTCGTCGAGCGCCTTGACCTCGGAGTAGTCGGGCGCGGCCGACGTGACGCCGACCAGCCGTTTTGCGGCGTCGGACATGCGTTCGACCGCCGCCGGGGGCAACATGCGGATGCTGTCGGTCTTGCCGCGCAGCCACGGGCGCAGGTAGTAGCCGATCACCGTCCAGCGCGGCTCGTCGCCTCGGTTGATGCCGCCCTGGTGCCAGAGCGCGGCGTCCCAGACGATCGCGGACCCGGCGCGCGCCTCGACCTGCACGGCCCCGCTCGGCTCCAGGTCCGGGTCCGGCACCGCGCACGACCGGTGCGAGCCGGGCCAGAGCAGGGTGGCGCCGTTGCGGCGGTCGAAATCCACCAGGCACCAGACCACGTTGATCGCCATCGGATAGTGCGTGCCGCCGGCGAACGGCAGCACCGTGTAGTCCTCGCGGTCGACGTGCACCTGGAACCCCTTGGCGGCGTCCCGCTGGCCGGTCGGCATGGGAACGCGGATGTTGCCGTCGTACAGCAGCGCGCCGTCGCCGAGCACGGCGCGCACGATGTCCATCACGGGCGGGTTGAGGTAGAACTCGTGGAAGTGCGGGTGCTTGCCGACGATGGCGTGAGCGTTGCGCAGGTTGTCGGTCTGCGTGCCGGTGGAGCGCGCCACCGCCTCCTCGGTGTCGAGCAGCTCGCGCACGGCGCGGCGCGTGGCGGCGGTCTCCGCGGCCGACAGCGCGTCGGGCACGATGGTGTAGCCCCGCTCGGACAACTCCGCGAGCCGGGCGTCGAGGCTCATCGGTCGGTCAGCTCCGGAAGCCTTCGGCCTCGTAGAACCCGCGCGACTGGTCGACGGTGCGCTCGGTCTCCTTCAGGAAGCCGAGCAGGCCGTTCAGGACCTCGGCCAGGTCCGGCCGGTCCGGGTTGGCCGCACCGCCCTGCAGGATCGCCTGCGTGGTCTTGGGCAGGTACGTGCACAGGTAGCCGTCGTAGCCGATCCCCTTGAGGATCCTGAAGATCTCCTGGTAGTCGCAGTGGCCGGTGCCGTGCTGGCAGTGGTTGGTCTCGTTGAGGTGGAAGTGCCGGATGTGCCGGCCGGCGTGGCGCAGCGCGTCCGGGATCGAGCCTTCCTCGACGTTCATGTGGTAGACGTCCGGCTGCACGCCGAGGTTGTCCAGTCCCAGCTCGTCGATGTAGTTGACCGCCTCGTACAGGGTCGTGAGCACCTCCGGGAGCCCCTCGTAGGTGTTCAGCGGCTCCAGCAGGATGGTGATGCCGCGCGGCGCCGCGTGCGCGCAGATCTCCCGGATCGATTGGCGGAAGTTGTCGCGCAGCACCGCCACCGGCTCGACCGGGAAGGGGAGCTGCGGGACCGCCGGCTGCGCCGCGCACAGCTCCGTGTAGCTGGCTCCCAGGTCGGCCGCCAGGTCGACGACGTCCTTGGCGTACTGCACGGCGCTGGCGCGCTTGGCGGGGTCGGTGCCGGCCAGGTTGCGCTCCTCGCCGGCGTGGTAGTAGCCCCAGGCGGCGAGCACCTCCGGAACCGCCAGGCCGTAGTCCGCGACCCGCGTGCGCCACTCGCGGGCGTCCACCGCCTGCGGGTTGCCGGGGAGGTCGACGCCGTCGTAACCGGCCTCCTTGGCTGCTCGGAGCACCACGTCGGGCTCCTTGAGCACGTGGTATCCGACCCACTCCAGGGTGTCGCACTGCAGGCTGTACTTGAAGGACATGCGGGGGATTCTACCCGATGGCATCGGAAACAAAGAGGCCGCACCACCACCGGTGTGATGGTACGGCCGTAAACCGGAACGGTTGGCGCGGGCCTACAGACCCATCTCCTTCGCCTTGGCCGTGATCGCCGCCACGGCGTCCGCGTAGCCGTTGGCGTTCCACTCGTCGATCATCTCCTGGTACAGCTCCTCGTTGGACTTGCCGGAGTCATCGATGATGAACCGGGCCCAGGAGGCGCCGACGTCGATGGTCAGGTTCTGCTTCTCGGGCACGTCGATTGCCTGCACGGCGGGAATCGCCGGCGTGTCCTTGCCGCCGACCGAGTGGAACCACTCGATCTCGGCGATGGACGCGTCCCGGACCTTCGCCGGAATCTTGGGATTGACGTACTGCACCGCGTCCTCGGGCCAGTTGGCCAGGTAGGAGAAGCCGCCGGCCGCGCTCATGATCGGGTACAGATCGCTCGCGACCAGCAGGTTGCCGTCCGCGTCGGTCTTCAGGGGCACGATCTCGGCCCCGTCCATGCGGTAGTCCTGCCCCTCGTGACCGAACATCACCGTCATGGTGCCTTCCGGGCTGTACATCCAGTCGTACAGGTCCAGGATGCGGCTCAGCTTCTCGTCGTCGACGGTGCCGGCGATGAAGCTTTCCGACCAGAAGCCGGTCGCTCCGCCACTTCCGATGGCGTGGACGTCGTAGCCGTCGACCGGGAAGGGCCGCAGCACCTTCGCGTGGTCGAAGAAGTCCCGGTCAGGATTGAACTGCTTCCAGCGCTCCACGAACCCGTTGTAGTGCACGGGCACGGACTGGAAGTTGGTCACTCCCGCTTTGTCGGTGGCGAACAGGTCCACGGAGTCGAAGCCGCCGGTGTTCAGGATGAAGTCGGGATCCAGGCCGCCGCGCTGGTAGAGCTCGCGCAGGAAGCTGAACAGCTCGAACGCTGCCCGCGTCGTGGTGCCGATGTGGTACTCGTCGCCCACCTTGACCCAGCTACCGTCGGTATAGCCGTAGCCGAAGGTCTGGCTGTAGAGGGGCCAGATCGCCCGCAGGCTGAAGCCCATCGTGTCGTCCTGGCCGTTGCCGTCCGGATCGTCGGTGACGAACCGCACGCACATCTCGATGAACTCCTCGGCGGTCTGCGGATCGTCGATGCCGAGCTTCTCCATCCAGTCCTTGCGCACGAACAGCGTGCGGCTGCCCCACCACAGGTTGGAAGTGGCGAGCTCGGGGTGGCTGGAGGGCAGCACCTTCGCGCCGCCCCGCGGCAGCACGTACGTGCGGCCGTCCACGTCGTAGTCCCGCACGCCGGTGTTCTCGACCGTCGACTCCACGTCCGGCCAGGGCGACAGGTCCTCCGGCAGCGCACGGACGACGCCGTCCGCGATCCACTGGAAGTACCGGCCGGTACCGATGTGGGCCATGAAGAACACGTCGGGAAGGGTGGCCGACGCCGCCCAAGTGTTGATCTTGGTCTCCAGGTCCCCCCAGTTGTAGTCCTTCGGGGTCAGAGTTATGTTGAATCGCTCCTCGATCCAGTCACGCATCGGATCCTCGACTCCCTCCGGGAACGCCGCACCGATGTTGATGCTCCCCAGGGTCACCTCGATGCGCTCCGAGTCCTGGGCGGCGAGCGTCGCGACGAGCGCGAGCTGGACGAATACGATCGCCAGCACCTTGATGAGTCCTCTCATCGTAGCCTCCTGCCTTATGTTTTTCGGGCACGCACCCGAATAAGGTCCATGTTCATGCCTTGATCGCACCGATCATGATTCCCCTGGCGAAGTACTTCTGCACGAAGGGATACACGAGGAGGATCGGCAGGGTCGCGATCGCGACCGTGGCCATCTGTACCGACAGCCGGTAATAGTGCCGGCCGGACATCATCGACACGCGGTCCAGCCGGTTCAGCATCTCCTGCTCGATGACGATCTTGCGCAGCAGGAGCTGCAGCGGATACTTGTCGGGATCCTGCAGAAAGAGCATCGGGAACCACCAGTCGTTCCAGAAGGTGACCGCGTAGAAGAGCGAGATCGTCGCCATGATCGGGGCGGCGATCGGGATCACGATGCGGAACATGATCAGGATGTCGTTGGCCCCGTCGATCCGCGCCGACTCCTCCAGGGACTCCGGGATGGTCAGGAAATAGTTCTTCATGAGGATGAGAAAGAACGTGTTGACCGACAGCGGGAGAATCATCACCAGGTAGCTGTCGACGAAGCCGAGGTCCTTCATGACCAGGTAGAGGGGGATGAGGCCGCCGGAGAAGAACATGGTGATGATGATGTAGGTGAAGATGGCGTTGCGGCCCGGCAGGCCCTTCTTGGACAGCGCGTAGGCAGCCGACGTGGTGACCAGCATGCTCACCGCGGTGCCGACGATGGTGACCACGGTGCTGACCAGGAACGCGCGCGGTATGGTGTCGTCTTCGAAGATCAGCGCGTAGGAGCCCAGGTCGAGGTGCCTGGGAATGAGGTAGAAGGCGCCGCCGGCCACGTCCTGGTAGCGTGCGAACGAGACGACCAGCATGTAGTAGAACGGCACGACCGTGAGCACCAGGAGCAGCAGCAGCACGGCGTGGATGACGGCGTCCGCGATCCTTCCACCGAGGTCCCGCGTGCGCGCATACGCCCTGCCGCGTTCCCGGAACCCTCCGGCAGGGGCCTGGCGATCGACGCCGAGCAATCGGTCCGCCACGTCCGCGATTCCCTAGAACAGCCCTTGCTGGCCGAGCAGCCGGGCGCCCCAGTTGGCGGCGAGCAGCAGCACGAAGTTGATGACCGACTTGAACAGACCCACGGCGGTGGTGAAGCCGAAGTTCTTGGGTTCCCAGAACGACATGCGGAATACGTAGGTGTCGATGATGTCGGCGACCCCGTACACGGCCGGGTTCATCATGTTGAGGATCTGGTCGAAGCCGGCGTTGAGGATGTTGCCGACCTGCAGGATGAGCAGGATGACGGCCGTCGTCGTGATCCCCGGCCAGGTGATGTGGCGGAGGCTCTTCCAGCGCCCCGCTCCGTCGATGGTCGCCGCCTCGTAGAGTTGCGGATCGATGCCGGCGATCGCCGCCAGGAAGATGATCGAGCCCCAGCCGACGCTCTTCCAGATCTCCGTGCTCACCAGCAGGCCGCGGAACAGGGAGGTGTCGGTCAGAAACTGGGTCTTCGAACCCCCCAGCATGACGACGAACTGGTTGAGGGCACCGTTGGTGCTCAGGATTCCGAACAGGACGCCTGCGACCAGGACCCAGGAGAGAAAGTGGGGAAACGTGTACACGGTCTGATACACGCGCTTGAGTCCGTTGCGCTGCACCTCGTTCATCAGCAGCGCCAGGATGATGGGCGCGGGGAAGCCGAACAGGATGCGGTAGAAGCTGATGATCAGGGTGTTGGTGAAGGCTCGCCAGAAGTCCGGTCTTCCCCAGAGCATGTCGAACCACTGCAGCCCGATCCACTTCATGTTCATGAACTGCCCGACGTAGCTGACGATGGGCAGGTCGCCGAGCGCGCTGGGCGTGTTGAACCGGTAGTGCTTGAACGCCAGCACGATCCCGTACATGGGGACGTAGTTGAAGATGAAGTAGAACAGAACCGCCGGCAGCAGCAGGATGTAGAAGTACTTGTAGCGCTCCAGCCGCGCACCGAGGCGCGCGGTCGCGATCACCGGCGCTACCCGAGCCTGGGCCGAAGGCGCTCCATCCTTCTTGGTCGTGAGCATGACCGCCACGGAACGGGAATCATAGGCAGGTGTTGCGCGCCGACCATGGTACGGGTGTCACGTTTTCGCGGCCCCGGTACGGGAGTACCGCTCAGGGTGTGCGGAGGACGTCCTTGGCCGCCCGTTTTGCGTGCGTGCGGTCGCTGACGCCGAGCTTGGTGTAGATGACGCTGACGTGGTTGCGGACCGTCTGCTCGGCGATGAACAGGCGTTCGGCGATCTCCCGGTTGTCGAAGTCGCGCAGCAGCAGGTGCAGGATCTCGGCCTCGCGCCGGGTCAGGCGCTCGAACTTCGACTGGATGAAGTTGAGCTCCCCCTGGTACCGGGCGGCGTCGCGGCGGCCCACCTGCACGCCTTCCTGGGCGCGCCGCACGAGCTTATAGCCGACCGCCGGCGACACGAAGTAGTCGCCGGCATGCACGGCGCGGATGGCGGTCACGAGCTGGTCGGGCTTGACGTTCTTGAGCACGTAGCCGATCGCGCCGGCGTCCAGGGCGCTGAACACGTAGTCGTCATCGTCGAAGGTGGTGAGGACCAGGATCTTGATGTCGGGGTGCTGCCGGTGAATGGTCCGCGTGGCCTCCGTACCGTCCATCACCGGCATGCGGACGTCCATCAGGATGACGTCCGGGCGCAGGCGCTCGGCCATGCGAACGGCCTGACTGCCGTTCTCGGCGATGCCCGCGACCGTGATCTCGTCTTTCCCGTAGGTCCGCAGGATGATGTCGATGCCGTGGGCGAACAGCCGCTGGTCGTCAGCGATCAGAACCTTGATCCGATCCAATGATGTCTCCCATCGCGTATGGAATGGTGCCCGCGAGCTGAAACCCGTCGGCGACGTTGCGCGCCGTGATCGTGCCGCCGAGCTCCGCGAACCGCTCCCGCATGCCGGACATGCCGATGCCGTCCTGGACGGCGCCGTCCGCCGGCAGTCCGCTGCCGTTGTCCCACACGGCAACGCGGATCTCGGCGTCGGCCTGCCACATGGTAATGCGCACGCGGGATGCGTTGCCGTGCCGGAACGCGTTGGTCAGGCCCTCCTGCACCAGCCGGAACAGCACCGAGTCGATGCGCGGTCCGAGCGTCGGCGGCAGGTTGCCCACGTGCAGCTCGACCGACAGGCCCATCGCCTCCTCGAACGCGCGCGTGAGCTGGAAGATCGCGTCGATTCCCTTGCGCTCGAACTGCTCGACGGAGCGCAGCAGGTGCAGGATCTGCCGCGTGTCGTTCAGCGCCAGCTCGCTCTGCGCGCGGACGTCGTCCAGCAGGGAGTCGAGCGATTCCGGCTCCTCGCGTGCGCGCGCCTTGGCCGCGTCCATCATGACGATGACGTTGGTCAGCGCGTAGCCGACGGTGTCGTGCAGCTCGCGGGTGATGCGGCTGCGCTCCTCGGCCGCGCTCTCCGACTTGACGGTCCCGGCGTACGCCTGGAACTCCCGGTTCGCGTGGGCCAGGCGGCCGATGGTGGAGTCCAGGCTGCGCACGCGCGTGGTGAGCTCGACCACGCGCTCGCGGTGGAACGCCGCGACCCAGCCGAGCCCCGCGGGCAGCCCGGTGACCAGCGCGAACGTCGCCAGGTACTGGACGGGTGCCGGCGGCCCGGCCGGCGCCCGCGCCGCCAGGACGGTCAGGGACGCGGCGAAGAACGCGCCGGCCAGCGCCATGCCGACACGGTCGTCGTCGTAGAGCACCGGCTCGATCAGGAGCGGAGCCACCAGCAGCGCCGGCACGAACACCGGCGGCCCATCCAGCAGCGCGATCGCGATCAGCGCGGCGGAGGCCCGCGCGACGCTGACGGCCCGCACCCGCACGGCGCGGCGCATCGCGAACATGGCCACCGCCAGCGCCGCCGATGCGGCGAGGGGAAGGTAGAGCTGAAGGCGTGCGGCCTCGGCCACACCGCCCGCGGCGACCCAGGAGACGCACACGGCGTGTGCCGCGAGGGTGGTGAGCAGCAACACGAAGGAGAGCCGCCTGCCGGTCACGGACTCGCTCAGGAGCTGCCAGCCGGGCTGCAGCCACCGGGCGGGAAACCCCGTCATCCGGACATGCGTTATAGCAGAATCGGCTCGGATCCTCGATGCGATGACGGGACGGTAGCGTCTGCCCCGATGATAGCGGCTGCGGTCAGCCGGCCGCGGCGCGCGAGTTGCGGGGTCTGATCGGTCCAGGCGTGGAAGGCGCGGTAGAAGGAGCGGGTGTCTTCGTAGCCGAGGAGGAAGGAGATCTCCCCGGCCGACAGGTCCGACTCGGAGACGTAGTGGAGCGCCAGCGACCTCCGGGTGGCGTTCAGGACCCGCCGAAACGTTGGTCCTTCAGCGCTGAGTCGGCGCTGCAGCGTCCGGGTGCTCATCGCCAAGTCACGGGCAACCGCCCCCATCGACCCGGCGCCCGCGGGGAGCAGCTCCAGCAGCGATGCCCGGACCCGCTCTTCGTGCGACGTGCCGGCCTCCGTTTCGGACAGCCGCCGGCGCAGCTCGGGTTCGAAGAACTCCCACATTCGATCATTCGCGGTCAGGAAGGGACGGGTCGCGTCCCGCGCCGAGAAGGCAACCGTCCACGCAGGACCCTTCGTCACCGCCACTCCGAGGTAGTCGCGGTAGGCGTCGGCGTCTTCCGGGGGATCGGGCGACGTCACGCGGACCGGACGGATCGGTGCGCGCGTGCAGAGCCGGGCCAGTGTCACCCAGAACACCAGCTCGGCCGTGGATAGCGACCGGGGCGGCTGCACATCCGGAGGCCAGACGATCCGGAGACCAGTCTCGGTCCGGGACTGAGCCACCGCCAGCCGCATCGGGCCGATCAGTTTCTTGTGCTGCGCGAGCCGACGGGCAGCGACGTTCAGGTTCGGGCTGCAGGTGGCCGCGAACAGGGGCGGCTCGAACGACTCGAACGAGATCGCCCGTCCGATCGCCAACGGGAGCAGGGGATCGCCCGACTCGGCCTCGAGCCCCGCCCACAGCGCAAAGCACTCGTCGATCGTGATCGTCTTCCGGCCGCTGGTGAATAGGTCACGACGCAGCCCGGCCCGCCGCAACACGTTCTCGGCGCTGATCCCGGCATCGTTCATCAAGAGCGCCCAGCCCGGGCTCAGTGCGAACTCGGCCTGTGAGTTCATGGCTCAGGCCCCGGGATGTGCTCGGAGCCTCAGCCTGCGAACCGGCGCATGATCCGGTCATACATCCGGTCGGTGGTCCAGCGGCGCAGGAACAGGAACGTGCCCGCACCTTGACCGGTGACGTACCTGGTCCTGGGGCGCGGCGCCTTGAGCGCGCGCGAGATGGTGTCGGCTATCACCGAGGGCGGCGAGCCCATGGGTCCGGACCTCCCCTCGATCCCGTTCATCATCTTCAGGACTCGCTCGCCGTACGCACCGCCGGCCGATCGTTCCTTCAGCGGACCGAACGCGACATCACCAAACTCCGTCTGGACGCCGCCCGGCTCGACGACGACAACGTCGATTCCGAACGGCGCCACCTCATGGCGCAGGCAATCGGACCAACCTTCGAGGGCATGCTTGGTAGCGTGATACCACGCCCCGAACGGGAACCAGATCTTGCCCCCCATCGACGAGATGTTGACGACCGTCCCGGCGCCCTTCTCCCGCATGTGGGGTAGCGCCAACTGCGTGAGCCGGGCCAGCCCGAACAGGTTCACCTCGAATTGATACCGGGCATCCTCCAGCGGGATGTCCTCGACCGCCCCCCAGAGAGCGAAGCCTGCATTGTTCACCAGGATGTCGATGCCGCCCTGCTCGGCCTCGACCTGCTTCACGGCGCGCCGGACATCCTCTTCCCTGGCGACGTCCATCTGCACCGCGGTCGCCCCGCGTTCCACGAGAGCGTGCATCTTCTCGAGCCGACGCGCGGCCACATAGACCGTATAGCCGTCCTCGACGAGCTTCCGGGCCGTCGCTTCACCGATGCCTGACGACGCGCCGGTAACCAGTACGGTCTTCATCAAGACTCTCCTTTTCTCCGCTGTGGTCGGAACATACGGACCACACACGTCCCTGTCACTGGCGAATGGAGCCATCGCAGAGACAGAACGCGCCAATCCTGATCTGTTGCCGTTCCGCGAGGCGCGGTGGACAATGGGGGCATGGCAATGCCGATCCCGGTGCTCGACGTGATGACCGAAGACCTGGAACCGTGGCCGATGGCTGCCGAGCAGATCCTGAGCGGCCGGCCGCGGATGGCGTCGCGGGACCTCTACCGCGCGCCCGATGACAGCACGTGGATCGCCGTGTGGACCAGCACGGTCGGCTCGTTCTGGTCCCGGTATGCCGGCGACGAGGCGATCTACCTGATCGCCGGGCGCGCGCGCATCACCGACCAGGACGGCCGCAGCGCCACCTACTGCGCCGGGCAGGCGATCCTGATCCGCGCCGGCAGCCGCTGCACGTGGGAGATCGAGGAGCCGGTGCGCATGCTGTTCCACTACCGCTCCGCGGACGACACCGGCGAGGTGCGGTCATGAGCCGCGGCACCGAGGTCGTCGAGCGCCTGAAGGGGCCGGTGGTCCCGGTCAACATCTGCTTCGCCGACGACCACTCGGTCGACTACGAGGCGATGCAACGCTACGTCGACTGGCTGTGCGAGCAGCGCGTGCCCGTCGTCCTGCTGACCTACGGCAGCAGCGAGTTCTCGGTCCTGTCCTCGGAGGAGATCTGGAAGCTCACCGAGCTGTTCGCGCGCACCGTGGACGGCCGCGCGCTGTTCGTGACCTCCACCGGTTACTGGAGCATCGACGAGTGCCGGGAGTTCCTGCGTCACGCCGACGCGGTCGGCGCCGACGCGGTCAAGGTGCAGATCAACCCGTGGCTGGGCCAGGAGCGTGAGGTGCTGGTCGGCTACTTCGACGCCATCCGCGGCGCCGCCGGCATCCCTGTGCTGGTGTGGGGCGCGTGGCCCGACCCGTATCCGATCGCCACCGTGCGCGAGCTGGCCGCCCGCGACGAGGTGGTCGGGATCAAGAACGACGGCGATCCGTTCTACGCGTACTACGACCTGCTCCGTGCCACCGCCGAGGAGAGCTTCGCGGTGATCTCGGGCGGCCAGATGCGCAACTTCATGCTGGGCTATCCGCTGGGCGGCGCCGCCTACCTGTGCACGGTGGCGCCGTTCCGCCCCGACCTGGCGTTGCGGTTCTACGGGCACCTGCAGGCCGGCGAGATGGACGCGGCGTGGGCGATGGTGGAGCGGTACGAGGACCGTTGGCTGCAGTTGGCCATCAAGCACGGCTGGCTGGAGAGCGTGAAGGTGGCGATGGAGCTGCACGGCCTGGTGCCGAATGCAAGGCTGGGCCGTCCGCGCCCGTCGCTGGAGGGCGCGGCGCGCGAGGCCGTGCAGGCGACGGTGAGGGAGGTCTTCGGAGACCAGGACGCGTGACGGCCCGTCAGGTCTGATGAGGAGGTAGAGAGCGATGGCCGGCGACGATATGACCAGAGCCGTCCACTATCAGATGGCAGATCCCGGTACCAGGTGGATCAAGGATGCCGACATCGCGGTCGACTCGAATGGTCCGCTCGACGCCGAGCGGGTCCTTACCCCGAACGTGATAAAGGTGGGCCGGGGATACCGGATGTACTATCACGGCTTTGGACCGGAACGCCCGAATCCCGATTCGAAAGGGTACATTTTGAGCTCTTTTTCCACCGACGCCGAGCGGTGGCAGAAGGAGCCGGGTGTGCGGTTGGATGCCGGCGGTGACGGGGCGGCGCATTATATCTGGAGTCCCGAGGTGATCCCTTTGCCGGAAGGCGGCTATCGGATGTATGTCGAAGGGCGGACCGAGCAGCCGGGAGGTGCGGTCCGCAGCGCCATCATCAGCGCTCTCTCGGATGACGGACTCGTCTGGGAACGCGAACAAGGCGTTCGTCTGGGCGGCGAGCACACCTCGTATGGCGCCCCGAGATGCCTGTATCTCGACCCGGGTCGAGACGGCCGACCATCCCGCTACCGCCTCTATGCCAGCGCTTCGCCCTTTCCCGATGCCGCCCCGCCGCCAGGGGCTTTCAACGGGCACAATATCGTCAGTGCGGTGTCCGATGACGGCCTGCACTTCGAGTTGGAGCCGGGCGTCCGAGTCGCGCAGGAAAGCGAGCTGGAGTCAGCTTCCGTCTATGCGCCGGAAGTATTACGTCTGAGTCACGGGGGATACCGGATGTACTATGCCGGATGGGTGGCAGCCCCGGAGGTTCCGGCGGGATCGAAGTATCACGGCAGAATCTTCAGCGCCTTTTCGCGCGACGGGCTTGATTGGCGCAAGGACCCGGGCATTTGCGTCGACAACGGGGGGCGCTGGGATACCGCCAAGGCGTCCGAGCCCTGCGTGATCGACCTGGCCGATGGCCGCTTCCGCCTGTTTTACGAAGCCTGTGATCTGAAGGGCCGCTGGCGCATCGCCAGCGCGACTTCTGCTCACCCGAGCCAGCGCTCGTACTCGGCGCGACAGGCGTCGGTTTCGGGGGCCTAACCGAGTCGCTCGGTGAGCGTGCGGTAGAAACGCCTGGCGACGTCCGGTCGCGCCTCCGCGACGTTGGCCAGCTCGTCGGGATCCTCCTCCAGGTCGTAGAGCTCGGGCAGGTCGTTGTCGTTGAAGACGAACTTCCACCGCTCGTCCCGAGCCATCCTCCCGAAGTAGTACTCGCTCACCACCGAGTCGCGGTGGCGGGCGCGGCTACTCGAGAGGACCGGCAACAGGCTCACCGCATCGACCGGATCGGCGAATGCCGTGCCGGCCAGCTCCAGGATGGTGGGAGCCACGTCGTGCAGCTCGACCAGGGCGTCGCTGGCCAGCCCGCTCGTCACGTGGGGCCCGCGCATCACCAGCGGCACCCGCACCGCCTGCTCGTAGAAGCAGGACTTCATGAAGTAGCCGCGGTCCCCGAGCATCTCGCCGTGGTCGGAGGTGAAGACGATGAGGGTGTCGTCGAGCCGGCCGTGGGATCGCAGCAGCGCGACGAACCGGCCAAGCCAGTCATCGAGCAACTCGATGGTGGCCGAGTACTGCCGCCGCACCCTGGCCACCTCCTCGGCGGGAGTCCGCCCCTCGCCGCCGAAGCGGCGCTGCTGCCAGCTCGGCTTGCCGGCCAGGTCATCCACGATGGCAGGGGGCATCCGGCGCGTGCGGTAGCGCTCGCCGTACTCACGCGGCGGGTGGTAGGGGGTGTGCGGGCTCGGAAAGTTCACCTGCAGGTGCCAGGGCGTGTCCCGAGCCAGGTACTCCTCGAGCATCGCGACGGCGGAGCGACCCACGAAGCTGTCCAGACCGTGCTCGGTGGGGAGCACCGAGTCGTCGTAGAACGCCGGCGGCACGATGCCGTCTTTCCAGAGCGCCCACCGCTCGCCGCTCTCCATCCACTGGCGGAGCTCGCCTTCGACGGCGCCGCTCGCCCACCGGCGGCCGTGCTCGCACAGCGCCTCCAGCAGTCCCAGGCCGTCGAGGTAGCGGGAATAGGGGCCCAGCTCGCCGCTCGCGCGCTGGCGCTCGATCTCCGCATCGCTCCAGGTCGGGGTCTTGGCGCTCTCGATCGGCCGGGGATCGGTGAAGCCTGCCGCGTGCAGCCGCGCCATCGGGTCGTCGATAGGCTGGCGGCTGAAGCCGCCCCTGAACAGGTCGATCTTGCCGGTGAAGCCGACGCGGTAGCCGAGGGCACGCAGGCGCTGGTAGTAGGTGGAGGCGGTGAGGGGCATCCTGCTCCAGTTGTTGATGGCGCCCGACCGGCGCGCCAGGTTGCCGGTGGCAAGGCTGATGCGGGAGGGGCCGCACACCGGGGCGGTGCAGTAGGCGCGGGCGAAGCGGGCACCCCCGGCCGCCAAGGCGTCCAGGTTGGGGGTATCGACCACGCCGGGCCGTTCGTATCCCACCCAGTCGGCTCGCTGTTGATCCGTGACGATCAGCAGGAAGTTGGGAAGGGAACGAGTCACGGGAGTGATTCTGCCGGACCGCCGATGGAACGGGCAATGCGGGATTCGAACCCACGACCTCTGGCTCCGGAGGCCAGCGCTCTATCCAGCTGAGCTAATTGCCCTCGTCTCGCAGAGTACCACAGGTGCTCCGGACCTCCAACAGTAACTGCGTGTCACTGCCGACGCACCGCGGTTCCGTCAGGACCCGTTGCCGGCCAGGGATTGGCGGTAGAGCAGCGGTACCTCGTAGCGCGCATGACCCGATCGTCGTTGATTCGCCCGTGCGCGGTCATCGACGGACTCGGGATCGACGATCGATCGCAGTTCCTCGGTCAGCTCGGCACGGACTCCCGCGTACGCCGAAGAGGCGGCCACATCGGTCATCTCGTCGGGATCGGCGGCGAGATCGAAGAGCTCCGGCTCATGGCCGACGTAGTAATTGAGCTTGTGATCGCCCTTGCGCAGCATGTAGCCGGCGCGCTCCATCCCCCAGGCATGGTACTCGCTGAAGACCGGACGATCGCGAAACGCCGCCGCCCGGCTGCCGCCGCCCGCTGCCAGCGGCATGAGGCTGGTGCCCGGCAGCGACGGGTCGGGCTCCTGCTCGCTGATCTCGAGAAGCGTGGGCAGCACGTCCACGAGGCTGACGGGTGCGGACACGAGCCCGCCCGCAGCCACGCCGGGGCCGCACATCACGAGCGGGACCCGTACGGCGTGCTCGTAGAAGCAGTGCTTCTGCCACATGCCGTGTGCGCCGCCGTTTTCGCCGTGGTCGCTGGTGTAGAGCACGATGGTGTCGTCGATCGCCTCGGCCGCCCGGTGGACGGCGCCGATGAGCTCGTCGGTGAAGGTGACCAGTCCGTAGTAGGCCGCCAGCGCGGTACGCACGGTTTCCTCCGGGAGTGGCCGTTCGTTGCAGAAATAGCGTCGCACGGACTGGACGACCGGGTGCTGCGTCTCGATCGGCTGGTCGCGCGAACCCGGCAGCTCCACGCGATCGGGATGGTACCGGTCGAAATAGCGTTCCTCGCACAGGAGCGGGAAGTGCGGCCGGAAGAAGCCGACGTAGAGCAGCCACGGCCGGTCGCCGGGCCGCCGTGCCCGCTCGGTCAGGAAGCGAACGGCGAAGTCGGCGGTCATGCGGTCCAGCTCGGTCTCCGGTTCGGTGGGCGATCGGCCACATTCGGTCACGTGGGAGTTGCCGCGGACCCGGCGGAACGAAGGCGACCGGTCCGGTGGGTTCAGCGCCGGGTGCTTGGTGCTGTAGGAGGAGTCCAGGAGACGCTTGCCGAAGCCCTGCCGGCCCACGAAGTGGCTGCGGCCAGCGAGATAGGTGTCGTAGCCGGCCGCCTCCAGGTAGTTGCCGATCGTGGGAACCGACGACGGAAACGGTGAGCCGTTGTCCCAGGCGTTGACCGCGTGGGCGTACCTGCCCGACCAGAAGGAGAAGCGGGACGGCACGCACAGCGGGCTGTTGCAGTAGGCGTTGGCGAAACGCACGCCCTGCGCCGCCATGCGATCGATGTTTGGCGTATGCACGAATCGACTGCCGCCGCAACCGGTGACAGACGGATCGTGCTCGTCGCTCATGATGACGACGATGTTCGGGCGGCTCACCGTGCCGCTCCCCGGGCGATGCGGCGCTGCCACGCGCGCGGCTCAGAGCTCCGGGGAGCGGGTGGCGATCCGGTCCTGCACGCGGTCGATGAACTCCTGCCGGGACAGGGTCTCCCGGGAGCCTGCGCGGGTGCGGAGCGCCACCGTGCCGTCGGCCACCTCGCGGTCGCCGAGCACGGCCATGTAGGGCACCTTCATGAGCTGCGCCTCGCGGATCTTGCGGTTCATGCGCTCGCTGCCCAGGTCGGCGTCCGCGCGGATGGCGAGCTTGCGCAGCTCCGCCTTCAGGTCGCGGGCGGAATCGTGATGGTCGGAGCCGATCGGCACGACGCGCACCTGCTCGGGGGCCAGCCACACCGGGAAGCTGCCGGCGTAGTGCTCGATCAGGAAACCGATGAACCGCTCGTGGGTGCCGAGCGGCGCGCGGTGGATGCACAGCGGCGTCTCGTCCTGACCCTCGCGGTTGACGAACGACAGGTCGAAGCGCGGCGGCACGGCGAAGTCGACCTGGTTGGTGGCCAGGCTGAATTCGCGGCCGATGGCGCTCCAGACCTGCACGTCGATCTTGGGTCCGTAGAAGGCGGCCTCGTCCGCCACTTCCGTGTAGGGCACTCCGGAGCGCTGCATCGCGCGGCGCACCATCTGTTCGGTCTTGAGCCAGAGCCGTTCGTCGTCCACGTACTTCTTGCCCAGGCCGCGCTTGTGGTGGGTGCTCAGCCGCATCTCGTAGCGGTCGATGCCCATCAGCTCGAAGTAGCCCAGGTACATGTCCACGACCGCCAGGAACTCCTCCTCGAACTGCTCCTCCGAGCAGTAGATGTGGGCGTCGTTCATCTGCATCGAGCGCACCCGCAGCAGGCCGAACAGCTCGCCCGACTGCTCGTAGCGGTAGCAGGTGCCGTACTCGGCCAGACGCACGGGCAGGTCGCGGTAGCTGCGCGGCCGCTCGGCGAAGATCTTGTGGTGGAAGGGACAGTTCATCGGCTTGATGTAGTAGGAGAACCCTTCCATCTCTATGGGCGGGAACATGCTCTCGGAGTAGTAGGGCAGGTGCCCTGAGCGCCGAAACAGCGCCTCCTTGGTCAGGTGGGGAGTGCGCACCCGGTCGTAGCCGGCGGCGAACTCGACCTCCCTGGCGAGCTTCTCGAGCTCCTCGATCAGCACGGCGCCGCGCGGCAACCACAGCGGCAGGCCCGGCCCCACCTCGTCGTCGAAGGTGAACAGCTCCAGGTCCTGGCCGAGCCGCCGGTGGTCGCGCTTCTTGGCCTCCTCCAGCATCTGCAGGTGCTCGCGCAGATCCTGCTTGCGCAGCCAGGCGGTGCCGTAGATGCGCTGCAGCATCGGCTTGTGCTCGTCGCCGCGCCAGTAGGCGCCGGCCACGGTCATCAGCGTGAAGGCGTCGGACGGGATCTGCCCGGTGTGCTCGACGTGCGGGCCGCGGCAGAGATCCTCGAAGTCGCTCTGGCGGTAGGTGCTCAGGACCGGTTCGGCGCCGTTGTCCTGCTCCTGCCCGTATTCGTCGGCGCCGCCGCCCAGGATCGCGTCGATCAGCTCCAGCTTGTAGGGCTGGTCGGCGAACTGCGTGCGCGCGTCCTCGTCGCTCAGCTCCCGGTACTCGAACGGGTAGCGCTGACCGATGATCTGGCGCATGCGCCGCTCGATCTGCTCGATGTCTTCCGGCGTGAACGAGCGCGGCCGGCCGTCGTCGTCCGGCCCCAGGTCGAAGTCGTAGTAGAACCCGGTGTCGATCGGAGGGCCGATGCCCATCTTCGCCTGCGGATAGCGCTCGACCACCGCCTGCGCCATCACGTGCGCCAGGCTGTGGCGCACGCGGTACAGCCGTTGCTGCTCAGCTTCGTTCGCCATAGTCGATGATACCCTACGGCATGGACCGAGCGATGGACACCGGAGCGGAGCCGCGGCCGCCGAACTTCATCGTCATCTTCTGCGACGACCTGGGCTACGGCGACCTGGGCTGCTACGGCTCTGCCGACCACGACACGCCCCGGCTGGATCGGATGGCGGCGGAAGGCATGCGCTTCACCGATGCCTACGTGCCGTCGCCGGTGTGCACGCCGTCGCGGGCGGGCCTCCTCACCGGCTGCTACCCTCGGCGCGTCGGGCTGGAAGCCGGGGAGGGGAACCTGCCGGTGCTGTTCCCCGGCGACGCGATCGGCCTGTCCGGCGACGAGGTGACCATCGCCTCGCTGCTCCGGGCTCAGGGGTACGCCACCGGCATGGTGGGCAAGTGGCACCTCGGCGACCAGCGCGCGTTCCTGCCGCCGGCGCACGGGTTCGACGACTTCCTGGGTCTGCCGTACTCGAACGACATGCACTGCGACCTGGAGCTGCCCCCGGAGATCGGGCGCATGCCGCCGCTCATGCTGTTGCGGCAGGACCGGGTGGTCGAGGCCGATCCCAACCAGGTGTCGTTGACCGACCGCTACCTCGTGCACGCGCTGCGGTTCATCCACGACAACCGCGACCGGCCCTTCTTCCTCTATTTCGCCCACCACTACGTCCACCTGCCGATCCACGTCCCGCAGAACTACCTGCGAACTTCGCGCAACGGTCCCTACAGCGCGGCGGTCGCGCACGTCGACTTCACCGTCGGTGCGATCCTGGACACGCTCGCGGACCTGGGCATCGACGAGCACACGCTGGTGATCTTCACGTCCGACAACGGCGCGAGCGTGGCGCCGGCGTCGCGGGAGCGGGACCGGCAGCGCCGGCGCACCGGAGGCACGGGCAGCAACGGACCGCTGCGGGGCGGCAAGGGCACGACCTGGGAGGGCGGCATGCGCGAGCCGTTCATCGCCTGGCGCCCGGGCACGGTGCCCGCGGGCGCCGCGTGCCGGGAGCTCTGCACGACCATGGACCTGCTGCCCACCTTCGCGCGCATGGCCGGCACGACGGAACCCACGGACCGCACGATCGACGGCCGTGACCTTACCCCGCTCTTGACCGGCCGGCCCGGCGCCGGCACCCCGCATGAGGTGTTCTGCTACTACTCCGCGTCGACGCGGTGCCTGGACGCGGTGCGTCGCGGGCGCTGGAAGCTGCACCTGGGCCGCCACACCGGCGGGCTGGTGCCGGCCGCGCTGGAGGCGAGCGAGCTCTACGACCTGGAGGCGGACGTGGGCGAGACCACCGACCTGTCCGGCCGGGAGCCGGCGGTGGTGCGGGAGCTGCTGGACCTGGCGGACGCCTGCCGCGACGACCTGGGCGACGCGCGCACCGGGATCGCGGGCGCCGATCGCCGGCCGGTGGGCCGGGTGGATGATCCGGTCACGCTGCTGCCGCGCCCGGAGGAGCACCTCTGGGTGAGGGCGTACTACGACTGAGCGGCGGCTGCGGCCAAGCTCAATAGTCGTCGGAGAAGCGTCGCGGCGGCCTGGGCGCCGTGTCGGCCCTGGCGGCGTCGAGCAGCGCCCGCGGGTCGAGGCGGGTGCCGCCGCGGATCACCAGATCGATGTCGCGCAGCGCCTCGATGTCCCGGCTCGGGTCGCCGCGGACGACGATGAGGTCCGCTTCGCGCCCCGCCGCCACGGTGCCGATCCGGTCCTCCATCTGCAGCGCCTCCGCCGCGTCGCGGGTCGCCGCTCGCAGACAGCGGGCAGGCTGCAGCCCGCAGTCGACCAGCAGCGCCAGCTCGTCCACCAGGCCGAACCCCGGCATCACGTGGCAGAACGGGGCGTCGCTGCCGGTGACGATGCGGGCGCCACGCTCGGCCAGTGACGCGGTCATGATCTGCATGGCGGCCAGCGCGCGCACGCGGCGCACGCGCTCGGCCGCCGGGGCCGTCCGGCCGTACAGCTTGTCCCACCAGGCGCGCAGTTCGGCCGGGGTGTAGGCGAACTGCCGGTGGCGCAGGTGGCGCGGGTCGCCCGCGTCCGTGATGCGCTTCCACACGATTCGTGTCGGGGCCAGCCAGGTGCCGCTGTCGATCACCGTGTCCAGCAGTATCCGCACGCGGTCCGGCTCCAGATCCGGCCACAGGTCCAGCCAGTGCTCGCCGGCCGCGTGCCGCTCCGGCCACAGCGCCTCGGCAAACCCCGACAAGTGCTCGATCTCGTCGAGCCCCGCGGCGATCGCCTCGGCGGCGTGCATGTGGTCCTGCAGATGGGCGACGGTGAACCGGCCGTGGTGCTTCGCACGCTCCAGCACGGCCAGCGTGCACGGCCGGTCGAGTCCGGCGTAGATCTTGATCTGGTCGACGTCGGCGTCCACCAGGCGGTCCACCTGGATCCGTGCTTCGCGCGGCGTGCGGATGATCTCGGCCGTGCCGGTCCAGCTCTTGCCCGAGTCGCCGTCGAGCAGTGGTCCGGTGCAGACGAAGCGCGGCGCGCAGGCGTCCGGGCGGTTCCACGCCTCCCGCCTTGCGATCGTCTGATCGAGCGGGCAGCCGACGTCCCGAACCGCCGTCACCCCGTTGGCCAGGTACAGGGGCGCGTGCCAGTCCTCGGAGTGCACGTGGACGTCGACCAGCCCCGGCAGGATGAAGGCGCCGGCCACGTCCATGCGCTCGACTGCCGATTCCGGCGGCAACTCGCCGACCGGCGCCACCGCGGCGATGCGCGTGCCGCGCACGTGCACGGCGCAGTCGGCAAGCCAACCGGTCGTACCGGTGTCGAACACGTGACCGCCGACCAGCACGAACTCACGTCCCATCGGTGTCACTCGCGGGGCACGGGAGCCTCGGGTTACGCCGGAGCACCCTCGGCCTGTGCGAGGTGGGCTCGCCGCAGTCCTTCCCGGAAGCCGACCATCTGCCGGGTCGTCTCATCGTAAAGGCGCACGGACATGCATCTCGCCGTATCACGCAGGCGGAGGACCGGAACCTGGCGGAACATCGGCTGTTCGCGGTGTGCGCGCGCCAGGTGGTAGTTGGGAATGCCGGGATTCAGGTGGTGCACGTGATGGAAGCCGATGTTGCCCGTGAACCACTGCAGGACCCGCGGCAGCTTCAGGTAGGAGGATCCCTGCAACGCCGCGTTGGCAAACTCCCAGCCCTCGCGGCGGCTCCAGTACACGTCCTCGAATTGATGCTGAACGTAGAACAGCCAGGTCCCGACCATCGAGGCGGCCACGAATACCGGCGTGAAGACCAGGACGAAGTCGACGAACCCGAACGGCAGCGACATGGCGGCCACGAACAGCGCCACCCCGAGGTTGGTCCACATGATGGCCCGGTTGGCGCGGCTGCCGGCGTGCTTGCGGGGAAAGCGGTGATTGAGCAGGAAGCTGAGGGGAGCGATCAGGACGAACAGCACCAGCGGGTTCCGGAACACCCGGTACGCCAGGCGCAGGATGCGCGGTGCATCGGCAAACTCCTGCACGGTCATCGTCCATACGTCGCCCAGGCCGCGCCGGTCCAGGTCGCCGGCGTTGGCGTGGTGCATGGCATGCATGTGGGTCCAGTACCGGTACGGCGTGAAGGCGAGGATCCCCGCGAAGTAGCCGACGGCTCGGTTCCAGCGGCTGACAGGGAGAAAGGACCCGTGTCCCGCATCGTGGAATACGATGAAGATGCGGATCAGGAAGCCTGCGGTCGGCAGGGCCAGGAGCAGGCTGAGCGGGTAGGAGAGCTGCGCGATCGCACCCATGGCGAGGATCCCGGCGACGTACGGGACGACCGAGGTCGCAAGCTGGCCGACGCCCCGTGCCACCGACGGCTGCCGGTACTGACGGAGCGCGCCCTGCAGTGCGCGGGACTCATTTCCGGCAGCGATCGACTGGTCGTTCACGTCCTTTCGCCCTCCCTGACGGCGAGGGCCGGTTCCTGACCTTCCCCAGCATCTCCGGGTGCTCACGGCGTACCCGGTAACAGCAATCGCTGCCGTGCTTCGTTCGCCACGGACGATGATAGCCGAAACCTCGCGGAAGTGCGCCCCGCGGTGACGGACGTGCGCCGGCTCAGCGGCGCGCCCCGTGCCGGCGCAGCAGCGCGGCGAGCTCGCCGTGGCCCTGCCCGGACGCCCATGCCAGCGGCGTCGCCCACGGCTCGGCGTCGGGCTCGTCGACCGGGGCGCCGCGGTCGATCAGGAGCCGGGCCAGCTCCTCGCGTCCCCACCGGCACGCCCAGCCCAGCGGCGTGGAGCGGAGCAGCGGGTCGCGCCGCGTCAGGCCGGCGCCCGCGTCGAGCAGCAGCGTCGCGAACGCCACGCGCTCCTCCTCCGTGATCACCTGGCGGCCCCACGTCTCACCGGCTTGCGCCACGTGTTGCAGGGTCGTGAAGCCGTGGTGGTCGGTGACGTCCGGATCGACCCCGTGCGCCAGGATCACCTCAAGGCAGCGGGGGTAGGTGGACCGGTCGAGGCCGCTGGGTCCGTCCAGCGGGCCGTGGTTCCAGAGGCGCATGGGCTGCTGCAGGATCTGGCTCCACCATGGGTCGTCGGGCGGCCGTTCGACCCGGGGCAGGCAGAGCTCGACGATCGTCGGCTCCCCGCCGCACGCCGCGGCCCACAGCAGTTGCTCGTACGCCGTGCGGTCGTGCCGGTCGGTCAGCGCCGGGGCCCTGCCTGTCAGGACGTCCCGAGCGGCCGCGAGGTCTCGAAACAAGCCGATCGTCTCGACGTAGACGACCGCACCCCGGCGCCGCAGCAGGGCCTTCATCCGCTCGTCGCGTGCCCCGTAGGCCCGCTCCATCGGCGGGCCGGAGGCGTACACCATCGCGTTCACGTCGGCCCCGGCGTCGAGCAGCGCCTCGGCCATCGCGTACTCGCCGTAGGCGGCGGCGTGCCAGAGCGGCATGCCCCGGCTCTGTGCCGGTTCGTCGACATTGGCCAGGTCGATGCGTTCGTCGGGATCCAGGCCCTTGGCGAGCAGCAGGTGCAGCACCCCCGGGTGCCCGTACCTGACCGCCATCGTGAGGAGGCCCCCGGAGCTCCCGGTAACCTCCTGCAGCCGTTCCTTCGGTCTCGTCCGGAGCCAGGCGAGGTCGCCGAGCGCCGCTGCGCCCCGCGGCGTCAACTCCGCGCCCGCGTCGACGAGCGCTTGCGCCGCGGTCCGCGCCACGGGCGCCCGGTCGCGCTGCATCCACCCGAACGACAACACCGCGCAGTCAAGCGGCGTCAGGCCGGCGGCGTCCGGCTGGGAAAGATGCTCGTCGCGCGCGGCAAGGTACCGCACCAGCGGCAGGTCGGCCTGCGCGGCCGCGGCGTGGAGCGGTTTCTGCCCCTGGGCGTCGACCTCGGCGATCCGCTCCGGTGCGGCCTCCAGCAGCCGCTTGACGCCGTCCAGGTCGCAGGCGCGGACCAGGTCGAACAGGTCGTCGTCCCGTTCGGGGTCGGCGCCGGCCTGCGCCGCGCGGCGGTCCAGTTCGTCGCGGATGAGCGCGACGTCGTCGTCGTAGCCGCGGTCCTCGGCCAGAGTCAGCGGCGAAGTGGCGTCGCGGTGTGGGTAGATGCCCTTGTGCGGGTCCGCGCCGGCCTCCAGCAGGAAGCGCGCGCAGGCGAGGTCCCGGTTGAGCACGGCAAGGTGCAGCGCCGTGCGCTCGTCGTCTTCGGCACGGTCCAGCTTCACCAGATCGGGACGGGCGGCCACCAGCTCGCGGAGGGTCGGGAGGTCCCCCTGCTCGGCGGCGCGGAAGAAGCGCGAAGTGGCAGCGCGGTGGACCTCGTCCGCGAGCTTGGCCCAGCTTGCGAACCCGTAGGCGCGGGCGAGCACGCGCTGGGCGTCGACCAGCGAGAATCCCGCCGGATCGGGGTTGCGCTCGTGCGCCGCCACCTCGGCGACGGCGTCCGCGTCCCTCCGGCGGAACGCGCGTTCAGCAGATCACGCGCCTGCTTCCTGAGCTGTTCGAGACTGGGCTGGTCGGGCAGGGAGCGTTCCCTGCGGGGCGATAATCCGGATGATGACTGAGACACGACAACCTCCTCGTGTGGGGTACCCGATGCCCGCGTTCGGGTGTGAAAAGGTCGTCAGATGCGAAACTCTGCTGACCGCCAGGTGGGCTCAGCCCTGTCCGCGGACCGGAAGCGCCCTGGAACGCTCGCCGATCATCTTGCCACGGTCTCCATGCGCGGTCAAACGCCGAGACCGTTCGTCGCCCTTCGGCGTCCGGTGAGTCCGAAAGCGCGCGCGCGCTCCATCCCGAGCGTCGTTTGGCTCAGCCGAACCCGGCCTCAACCCAGCCTTTCGGTCAGGACTCGGCGCGCCCGGCGAAAGCTCGGCAGGCGTTCTTCCAGGACTGTCGGATCGAGTCTGCTCAGCACCTCGAACGAAATCGGCCCCTTGCCGTAAGGGGCCGGACAGCTCCGGGTGGCGGCCTGCAGCCGGTCCTTCACAGCGCCGTGCCTCAACTCCTCCAGACCATCGAGGTCAGGAAGTTCGCTGACCAGAAGGCACTGACCGAAGTGCGCGGACACGGCCGACCGATCCGCTACGATCCAGGTCTCCATGCACGTGGTCATGAAAAGCACTTGGTCATCCCGGGCGTCGGGAGGCCGCTGCCAGTTATGCTCTTCGGTGAGGTGTTTCCACGTCTCTTCAATGTTCGCGACGGGAGACTCACTGTCGATCAGAAGTGCGACATAGTACGCGCCGCCGGCATCTGCATGTGCCTCCAGGAAGTCGTTCCAGGCATCTCCGCTTCCTCCACAGGCGGTCACCTGGAATCTGCTGTTGTCCAGGCCGCACTTGGCCAGCAGCTTGCGAAACCCCTCGCGGCATCGAATGTTGGTGACTCTGCCAGGCGGCCCGCCACCTTCGACGTAGATCTCCGCCCTCACCAGCGCACACCACCCAGCTTCCCCTTGGTCCAGAGCTGCCCCAGTCCATACCGTGCGAGCCAGCGGGCGAGGTCCGATCGTTCGAGACGCCTCATGCTGGTTTGCCCGTCGTGCTTCTCGCATACGACTACCGATTCCGGATGCTCGGACAGCGCGTCGACCAACAGGTCGGAGTGTGTGGTCACGACGAGTTGGCATCGGCTTGACGCGTCGACCAGCAGGTCCGCCAGCTTGGGAAGCAGATCCGGGTGGAGTCCCAGCTCAGGCTCCTCGATTCCCAGGAACGTGGGCGGTTCCGGGTCCAGCAGCGCCGCGAGCAGAAAGAGATACCTGAGGCTGCCGTCGGACAGGCGCGATGCCGGGATGGAGTAGTCGCCCTCCGTGAAGAGGAGTTGTACGGAGCTCGGATCGAAGTAGAGTTCGAAGTCGGTGATACCTTCGTAGAGCTCGGTCAGATGCTCCGTCAAACGCGCTTTGGCGGCCGGATACGGCGCCAGCCGGTTGAGGAACATGCCAAGGTTCGACAGGTTCTCGGTCAGCGGACTCGGTCGAACGTCGCTTCTCTGCGCGTTGCGGATGCCGGCGCTCCGCCCGAACTCCCAGGAGCCGTACAGGCTGATGCCCTCGTAGAACGTGCTCAGATAGGCGAGCTCCGGATATTGATCGGGCTCTTTCCGCTGCGACAGAATCGACCGGTCGGGTTCGACGTCATCCCGTTGAAGCTCCGGCCGGTCGTCTCCAACTACGTTCAGCACGGGGCTCCCGCCCTGGAGTCTGTAGTAGAAGTACGAGTCGGGTTGTCCGGGGTAGGGATGCTCGTTCTCGATCCGCTCGTCGTCCAGGGTGAACCGGCGGCCAGACTCTCTGAACGCGATCACGTGCCGCAGCGGTTGTTTTCCACGCGGGTTGTCGATGACGACCTCGACCGTCGCCGAGGACTGCGGCTGGCCTCTCCATATCCAATCATTGACGCCGCCGCCGGTACGGACGGGAGCGGCCAGATCGTGGGGAGCTGCTTGCAGCAGCCTGATGGCCTCCAACAGGTTCGATTTCCCCGAGCCGTTCGGACCGATGAGGACGTTGAGGGCAGACAGTTCGAGGTCGATGCCCTCAGGGCCGAAAGACAGCAGGTTCGTGGCTCTGATTCTCTTCAGAGTCGCCGGTTCGATGGGCGTCTGTCCGGTCATGGCGCGAGAGCTCCCGGAGCACTGCCGGCGGTCATTCCGTTCTGGGACCGTCCGGCGGATGCTGCCACGTCCGTTTCCGTTGCGCGGTCGCGGCAGCCGGCGAGCGCCCACGGGGTAGCGCCTGTGCGGGGCGTGAACAGACGTGGCTCGGGCACATTCATGACTAAACGTATATCGGCCGGCAGGCTCCGGCAACAGGTGGAGCGATGGGCGGGGTGATGGAGTCTCCGCGTAAAGTGGCGCAGGCCGGCGCCGCGTTGTCCGACCGCCGCCGATGCAGGAACAGCGCCAGCACCGATGTTGTTGCAGGTCGCTTGTTTGGAAGGAGCCAAGCCGGCTGCACGCGATCAGTAACCTTCTTTCAGTTCCATTCTCCAATCTCCGTCGGCAACGATATACAATAGGTATTCCTTTCCCGGCATGATGCCCGTCTGCTGATCTTCTACTGCGAATTGCCCTTCATATTGGTAGTACATACGACATTGGTGCGTCCCATCAATGGCCAACGCCACGACCGCGAATGTCCCTCTGCCGCGATGCTGAATGCTTGCCAAAATTGGCCGCGAGTTGGAGTGGTAGGGACCGACAATACGAGCGACGCCACCTGACTCCCAGTTCTCAGCACCGAATGCATCGATCAATGGCCCGTCAGACTGCCCGATGTCTGGCTGGATGAGCTTCATTTGCCACGGATGTTCCGACTCCACTTCTAGTCGATATTTGCCTTCTCTAAGGCTGAGCCACGACTCGTATTTCGGGACAGCTTTTCTGTCGTCGCTACTGATCAGCGCGACATCACGACCGGCCGGCTTCCAGAATCGAGGCCTGATCCAATCGTCTGCCTTTTCGGCCCACTGCCTCGGGATCACACGTGCGGCTCCGTCCATGATGGTTTTGGCAACAGAACCCGCACTTCCCGACGGGGCATCGCTTGCCATCCCAGCAGCCCCGAGGGCGGCAAAGCCAGCCATCCCGGCAGCTGGACTACGGCCACGTGATAGCGCAGTCGCACCTCCTATGGGTGATAGCGAAACCGCACCTCCTACGATCGCACCTTTTATCCCGGGTTATTCGCGCTCCAGCCCGAAAGTTGGCTGAATTGAGGATTCGAGA
>JAPPNY010000260.1 GCA_028818385.1 Spirochaetaceae bacterium | reverse complement strand
TGGCGACCTCGATCATCTCGTCGAAGTCGGACCAGCTCATGATCGCCATCACCGGACCGAAGATCTCCTCGCTGCCGATGCGCATCTCGGGCCGTACGCGGTCGAACACGGTGGGCTCGATGAAGAAGCCTGAGGCGAGCTCCGGCGCGGTCGGCGGGCCGCCGCCGGTCAGCAGCTCGGCACCCTCTTCCCGGCCGGAGGCGACGTACCGGAGCACCCGCTCGTACTGCGGCCGCGACACGATCGGCCCCATCTCGGCGTCCTCCAGCCAGGGCAGACCGATCGGGATCGAGGACGCGGCCTTGACCAGCTCGGCGCTCACGCGCTCGTGCAGCGAGCGGTGCACCAGTACCCGCGAGGTGGAAGAGCACGACTGGCCCTGGCGGTTCATGTTCATCGCCGCTACCGCCTGGGCCGCGGCCTTGGCCGGGTCGGCGTCGGGGAAGATGACGATCGGGTTCTTGCCGCCGAGCTCCAGGGTGACCTCCTTGAGGCTCTCGGCAGCCTCGCGGGCGACGCGGCGCCCGGTCTCCACCGAGCCGACGAAGCCCACCCGCGCCACGTCCCGGTGGCGCACCATGGCGGATCCGGTGGCGCCGTCGCCGGTCACGATGTTCACCACTCCCGGCGGGAAGATTTCCGCGCACAGCTCGCCCAGCCTCAGGCTCGACAGCGGCGCCTGCTCCGGACCCTTGATCACCACGGTGTTGCCGGCGGCCAGTGCCGAGGCCGCCTTCTCGGCGCAGAAACGGAACGGATGGTTGAACGGGTTGATCCGGGCGACCACGCCGTAGGGCTGGCGCAGGGTCAGGTTGAGGTGTCCCTGCTCGCGCGACATGGTCTGGCCCTTCATCTCGGTGACCAGCCCGGCGAAGTAGCGCAGGGCGTCGGCCGTCCAGGCCATGTCCCCGCGCATGCCGGAGATGGCGTTGCCGCTGTCCACCGCGTCCATCAGCGCCAGGGAGCCGGCGTTGCCCTCGACGGCATCGGCCAGCCGCCGCAGGCAGTCCGCGCGGCCCGTCACCGGCAGCGCCGCCCACGCCGGGAACGCGGCCCTGGCGGCGGCCACCGCCCGGTCCACGTCGCGCTCGTCGGCCAGCGGCACCGCGCCCAGCACCTCGCCGTTGGCGGGATTGATGCTGGTGATCGTCCGCCCCGACCGGGCGGCGGTCCATTCGCCGCCGATGAACAGTCCGCGCGGTTCGAATGCCAGATCCGGTGCGTTCATCAGGGTACGATCGCGGCGCGCAGCACCGTGCGCTCCGACGCCTTGCGGAACGCCTCGTCGAGCTCATCGAGCCCGAACCTGGCGTCGACGATCCGCTTGAAGGGAAACCGGTCCCGGTTGGCGACCACGAAGTCCAGCGCCTGTATCAGGTGCCGCGGATGGTAGTTGTGGACGCCGCGCAGGGTGATCCACTTCTTGACCAACACGTTGGCGTCGATGGTGACGTCGGCGTCGGGGGTGACGATGCCGCCCAGGGTATAGCGGCCGCCGACGCGCAGCATCTCCAGTCCGTCAGGGACCACGGCGGCGTTGCCGCACACCTCGATCACGGCGTCGACGCCGTCCGGCGGCGCCAGCTCGCGCACGGCGGCCACCACGTCATCCGAGCCACGGCCGGAGACATCGATCACGGCATCCGCGCCGAACTGCCTGGCCGCCTCCAGGCGGTCGCCCACGGCGTCCAGGCCTATCACTCGCTTGGCGCCGCGCGTCCTGGCGATCGCGCACGCGTACAGCCCCAGCAGGCCCAGCCCCTGGACGGCCACGACGTCGCCCATGCCGATCCGCGTCGCCTCCGTGATCGCGACGACAGTGGCGACGCCGCAGTTGATCGGGGTCGCCTCTTCGTCGCTCAGGTCCTCCGGGAGCTTCAGGATCCCGGTGCCGGGCAGGACGTAGCAGTACTCGGCGAAGCCGCCCAGGAAATGGGGGTCGTCGGCTACCAGGTCGTGGCCGTACTTCCGCACCCCCGCCGACTTCTGCGGAAGGTCGTGCACCTCCCGGTAGTAGGAGGGGCCGTGGTGGAAGTACTCGGTCCAGGTGATCCGGTCGCCGACCGCGACGGGATCGCCGCGCAGGTCGGTCTCTATGTCCGCCCCGAGCTGATCGATGACGCCGATGATCTCGTGGCCGAGGATCCCCGGGCACGGGTTGGGACGATGCCCCTGATAGGAATGGATGTCGGAGCGGCAGATGGTCGACATGGTGACCCGCACCAGCACCTCGTCGCGGCGCGCGTCGCGCAGCGGGTAGCGGCGCACGACGAACGGCGTGTTGGGTGCGTCGTAGACGGCGGCGCGGGCCGTGCGCGGTGCCACGGGCGAGTCCTCACCCGGTGCCGTTGATGGCGTAGTCGAAGACCTGGTGGTTCATCAGTCGCTCCGACTGCGCCCGCGCGCGGTAGCCGGCGTTCAGCGGCCGGCTGAGGATGAACGGGACGTCGCGCTCAGACAGTCCGCCGTGGGTGCGCAACCGCTCGCCGTGCAGGTCGGCCAGGTCGTGATCGGCGCGCCCCATGCCGACACAGTAGTCCTCCGTGGAGATCACCGCCACGTCCCCCTCCACGTCGGCGGGAAGATCGAACCGCCGCGCCGCCTGCTCGCGTTCCAGCACCTCTTCGATCCCGTCCAGCGGGCGGATGAAGTCGGCTACGGCGCGCGGCTGCACGGCGTGCGGCACGCCGCCGAAGCAGTAGACCCGCACGAATCCGCCGAGCGATCCATGGTGACCGACGAACGCGTCGGTGATCGGGCAGATCACCCTGGTGCGGCCCGCTCCGAAGCGCTCGTCCAGGAGATCCTGCAGGTAGACGATGTTGTAGCTCCCGTCCGCGGCGCACTTGTCCTTCATGCCGTGGTCGGCGGTCAGGGCGACGGTCGCGCCCAGCTCCTCCAGCCGCGCGAACCGTCGATCGAGCGCCGCATGGAAGGCGAGCGCGGCGGGATGGTCGGGCGCGTACTTGTGCTGCACGTAGTCGGTCAGCGACAGGTACAGGAGCGCCGGCGGATCGTCCCGCTCCAGGAAGCGGATGCCGGCGTCGAGCACGAACAGCGACAGTTCCTCGGAGTACATGTCGGGGAGCGGCTGTCCGACGAAGCCCAGGGCGTCCGTGATGCCGTTCTCGGCGCCCGTGCAGCGGTCGGCGTGCTGGGAGGAGAAGCAGACGTTGCCGGCGGCGACGTCCAGGCCCTTGCCGAGTTGCGTGCGGAGCTTGTCCTTGGCGGTGACGACCACGGTCCCGGCGCCGGCCTTCGAGAGCACGTCGAACACCGTGCGCGAGCGCATCAGCTCCGGGCCGGTCATGACGACGGCTTGGCCGGTCGCGCGGTCGAGATAGAAGTTGCCGGAGATGCCGTGGACCTTCGGCGGCGCGCCGGTGGCGATCGACATGTTGTTGGGGCACGTGAAGCTGGGGATGCCGCAGTGCGCGATACCGCTGAAGCCGGTACTCATGAAGCGGGAGACGGTGGGGATGCACCCGGCCGCCCGTGCGGCCTCGAAGTACTCCGGGTCGCCGCCGTCGACGCACACCACGGCAACCGGAGCGTCCGGAACCCGGTACCTGACCCCGTTGAGTTCTACCCGTTCAGCGGCCAAGTACACACCCGCTCAGACAGAGTCCACTCCGTCGACCGTGACGATTGCCGCGCCTGTTGTCAAGCAGGCGTGGTCGAGTACGTCGCCGATCGGGTGGCGGGAATGTCGCATCATCCCTTGATGGAGCCGATCATGACGCCTCTCGCGAAGTACTTCTGGACGAACGGGTAGATGCGGAGCACCGGAACGCTGGCGACCATGATGAGGGAGAACTTGAGCAGATCTTCTCGAATCCCACGTTCATACACGCTCTTGAAGAACGCCGGTTCGCCCATGAACAGCACTGGCTCCATGCCCAAGGACTTGATGAGTTGACTGATCGCGCCAAGACGCGGCGACAGGAACTGAAGAATCAGGTAGAGCTGGTAGTTCTCCCGGGCCCGGGACCGGTCCCATACCACTACCCTATACGCATGGCCTGGGGGGCAAGGACGTGTACTCCGCGGACTCCGCGGTGGGTAACCGCCGAGATCAGGCTGGCAAGGACAGGCTACGCCTGGCGGTGCTCCGTACTGCAGTTGCATGGCGCACGGCCTCCCGCGCTGACGGCTTGTCAGCGGACTCGCCGGGGTAACGGACCGCAACGGCGTACACGTTGAGGATCTCAAGGTGCGGGCGAGCGTCCTCCCAGGCCCCCGCGAGCGGCAGTAGCAGGTCCAGGAGGGCAATCAGGTTATGAGTCCTGCCAAACGTGATGGATTGCTCTTGGAGAATAGCCTTCAGGTACTTCTCAGCGCACTGCTGCGCGTGGAAGCAAGCGGCCTCGTAGTTGGGGTTCTTCCTCGCCCGCAACTCGCGGCCAGCGGTGGCGAAGTCGCCCTCGGCTTTATCGATCCACTCACGGGTGAGCGGATTCATAGAGCACTTCCCCCCGCTTCACGACCTCCTTGAGGAAAAAGTCGTTCCACTGGAGGCGCTGATGCATCTCCTGTGGAGTCCTCACCACGAGGTCCACCGGGATTCTCGACCTTACTCGGCGCACGATTTCGATGGCCTGCGCGACACCGCTGCCGCTGTGCTCCATGATCACGAGCAAGTCAACGTCCGAGTCCTCCGAAGGCGTGCCGTAGGCGTGGGAGCCGAACAGAATGACCTTCTCGGGCCTGAACTCCGCGCCGATGCGCTGCGCGACGGCGTGGATCTCTGTTCTGGTCACGCGCACGCTGGCATCCTACCACGCCGATTCCCCAGGCTGCGCCAAGCGCTGCTACCAATATCCGGGGCGACGGTGGGCATGAGCCACAGCCACGACTACGAGTCGAGCAGGCTCGACACGGTAGACAAGGCTGTAGGGATCGCCGCTCCGTGCGCCAACCGGTGGGAGAGGCGACCGAGATCTTCAGCGGCAGGGCGTGGCTACCCGCGGGGCCTCGCGCGATCTGGTTCGCACTCCCGCCCGCCAGTGGTACGAGGCGCTGCCGGTCGGCAACGGCCGCCTCGGCGCTATGATCACGTGGCGTCCGGCTCCCGGTAGCCGGCCTCGGCCCAGACCTCGCGGGCGAATTCCTTGGCAGTATCCGACGGCTCGATGTGGCCCAGGATGCTCGACAGCGGCTGGCCCGGCCCCGCGCGCGCCGGATCCGGCGACCAGTGGTCGTCCTCGTACGCGTGCCGCTCGGACTCCTCGCGCAGGTTCGGCACGCTGACGGTCCGGGAGTCTTCGAGCGCCGAGCGCCAGGCCAGGACCCCGACCAGGCTCATCTCCACCCCGCGGTACACGTCCAGATAGGGCTGCGTGCCGGTGCGGATCGCGCGCGCGAACAGGAAGCTGGTGAAGAAGTCGCCGCCGCCGTGGCCGGCCCGCGTGGCCAGGTCGTGGTGCTCGGGGAAGTCCGGCACGTACACCGTCTCCGCCGGCGCGCCGGCCGGCTTGTCGAACGGCTCCCGCCGCAGGCGCACGGCGGCATGGTTCCCGTGGCGGCAGTTCTCCATCAGCCCGCCGGTGCCGTGGATGCGCACGAAGTTCTGGTGCCCGCGGAGCCCGCCGTGCAGGGACTTGACCACCGCGTCGTTGTCCATGCGGCAGATGATGAGCCCGGCGGTGTCGCTGCGGCGCACGTGCATGGCCTGCGTCGGGTCGTCGGCCGAGTACGGCACCACGAAGCCGTTGACCTTCACCGGCCGCGTGTCGGTGATGTACATGACCGGCGCCAGCGAGTGCGTGCAGTAGTAGGTCGCCGGTATCCAGTTGCGCCAGTGGTCCATCCCGAAGCTTCGCCCCGCCTTGGTGCGCGCGCTGTCCGGGTGCACGTACTCGCCCTCGCCGTACAGGAAGGTGCCGACGGTGCCCTCGCGGTACAGCCTGCGCATCTCCTGGTTGTAGGCCATGTACGGATAGTTCTCGGCGAACAGGTAGATCCTGCCCGTCTCCTCGACCGCACGGATGAGCGCCACGCCTTCGGCCGGCGTGTGGCACGCCGCGCACTCGCTCATCACGTGGCGTCCCGAGCGCAGCGCTTGAATCGCGAACGGCGCGTGCTCGTGGAAGTGGTTGGCCAGCACGACGGCGTCCATGTCGTGCTGGAGAAACCGCTCGTAGTCGGTATAGGTCGTCACCGCCGTTCCGCGCGCCGCAAGCTCGCGGCGCTCCTGCTCCAGCCGTTCCTGCCACGTGTCGCAGAGCGCCACCAGGCGCAGCCCGGTCGCGGCTTCCGATCCGCGCGCGAACGTCCGGCCGCGGCTCACGCCGACCACGCCGATCCTGATCGGTTCCTTCGGACTCACGCCATTCCCCTCCACGCGACCCGTAAGGCGGCGATCACGCGGGCGCGCACAGCGATATCGCGGACACCGCCGGGCTCACCCCTTCGGTCCGGAGATCCACCCTGATCTGGACGTTGCGTCGCAGATGGACGACCTCGCGCCGTCGCACCGGCCGCCACGCCCCCCAGGTGTGGTCGGGCTCCGGGTGCTCGCCGGTGCGGACCGACACGTCCACCCGGGCGTCCGGCCTTCCTTCGGCGTAGCCGACCGTGCCGAAACCGTTGCCGCAATACCACAGGCGATAGACCCCGTCGACGACCTGTATCTCCGGGTACTCCACCATCATGTCATCCCATGCCGGCTTCGGCGACGGTCCGAGCACGGGGTCGACCGGCGAGCGTTCCCATTCGATGCCATCCAGGCTCTCCGCGTAGCGTATCCGGTAGTCGGGCTTGGCAAAGCTGTACCACATCTGAAAGGCGTCGCCCGCATGCCGCACGAAGCAACGCGAGGTGACGCTGCGCGGGGCGCCGTCGGTGAAGTCATCGCCGAGCACGGGGTTGCCCTCATGCTTGCGCCAGTGCACGCAGTCGGGCGAGGTGGCGAGGCACAAGTGGATGTTCTGGTGGCCGTCGGGGTGGATGCGCGCGGCCGTGTACCACATCCACCACTCGTCTCCGACGCGAATGATCGAAGGGACTACCGCTCCCCCCTCATCCGGCGCGCCGGGGCCGCCGCGCTCCAGGATCGGATCCTCGCCACAACGCGCCCACGTGAGCCCGCCGTCCCGCGACTCGGCCAGTCCCAGCGCCCAGCTCGTGCCGGCACCCGCGAACCCCCAGCCGGTGTAGTACATCAGCCACCGTTCGCCGGTGACCGCCACCACCCGCGGCTGGTTGAGCAGGTTCCCTTCCCAGTTGTCCGCCCGCGGGCGCAGCACCGGCGAGGCCGGATGCTCCCGCCAGGTCACCGGGTCGTCGACCGCCGCCTCCGCGAAGCCGATTCCCTCGCCCTTCCGCCCGGCGTAGTACATGCGGTAGCGGCGGCCATCCGCGCACGGGACGACCGACACGCCGTTGGTCCAGGTGTCCCACGGTCCCGAGTCGCCAGGCCCGTAGATCGGATTGGCCCGGCGCTTGACGAAGCGCTGCGGTGCCGTCCACTGCTCGACCCAGTCGAGCTGCACGCGTTCCGCCGGCGACCGATACGGCGCCGACTCGAAGCGCCCGCGCCGGGCGCAGGCCGCCCCCGAGCGCACCAGACGCAGGCGACCGCGCCCGTCGATCTCCAGGTCCGTCCTTTTCCCCCGGCCCGGTTCGATCCGCACCGCTCGATCGTAGCCGCGCTGCGTCCAGCGGGTCGACGCTCCGCCACGGGACCGGCCGCGAGCGCCGCGATCCCCGCCTGTCTGTCGCCTCACGGGCATATCCACGCCCGGCCGGCGTATCCGCCTACCCCTTTATCCCGGTCATCGTGATTCCCTGTATGAAAAACCTCTGTCCGATCACGAAAAGCACGAGAATCGGTATGATGCTCACGACACTACCCGCCATCAGCAGGTCCCAGCGAAATATCTCCCCGCCGCCGAACTCCGCGAAATAACCCGTCAAACCTACGGTCAGCGTCATCTTGTCGCGACTGCCCAGGTAGATCACCGGCCTGATAAGCTCCTCCCACCGCCACATGAACGTGAGCACCCCCAGCGTGGCCAGCGCGGGTTTCGCCAATGGCAGAAATATCCGCCCGAAAATCGTGAAGGGACCGGCCCCGTCCATCGCCGCGGCGTCCTCAAGTTCCTTCGGGACCGTAAGAAAGAATTGACGAAGCAGAAACGTACCGAACGGGTTCCCGAAGAAGTCGGGCAGGTACAGCGGAACATGGGTATTTATCACTCCCAGCGCTCTCATTACGAAGAATATCGGGATCAGCGTGACCTCCCCGGGCAACATCAACGTAGACAGCAGAAGAGCGAATATGAGATTCCTCCCCGGAAACCTCAGCCTGGCGAATGCGAATGCCGCGAGCGCACTGCTCAAAACCACACCTGCCGTGGACAGCAGACTCACCTTGAAGCTATTGAAGACGAAGCGGCCGAACGGCATGACGACGAATATATCCGTGTAGTTGGTCCACCTCCGCACGCGAGGAAACCACCTGGGCGGGAAGCTGAATATCTCCGCAACGCTCTTCAGGGACGCGGACAGCATCCACAGGAAAGGCAGCAGAAACGTCAGTCCGACCAATATCAACAGCACGTAGAAGAACAGATTGACGGCCGCCCTTCCCGCCAACTGGTTGCGGCGGTTCGACGCAAGCGACGACATGAGATTATCGCGCATCATCCTTCGGCACCTAATAGTGCACCCAACTCTTTCTCAGTCGAAACTGAATCAGAGTGAAGAACATCACGATGACGAACAGCACGACACCGACCGCCGAGGCGTACCCCATGCGGAAGTCTTCGAAGGCGCTCACGAAGACGAAGTAGCCCAATGTCGTCGTCGACCATCGCGGCCCACCTTCCGTCATGACGTATATCTGCGAAAA
>JAPPNY010000083.1 GCA_028818385.1 Spirochaetaceae bacterium | reverse complement strand
CAGCAAAGCGGGAATCTCAGCCTTTTTCCACCACCAGATCGCGGGCACTGACAGGAGCCGAGCCGCTCATGCCACGGCGAAGGCCACGACCGTCGCGTTGGAACCGGAGCGCGCGACGGGACCCGGCGGGGTATGGGGCGCAGCACGTGTGCAAGGAGAGGTGCGGAACACGGGAGACCCGTCTCGGCCGCCCAAGTCAGGGCAAGGCGACTGGTATAAGGCGAGGCCGAAAACGAGCGCTGCCGAGCGGGGGTCCGAGGGGGCCGTAGTACCGAGGAAGGCCGTGCGACATAACGCGGCCGGAGGGAAGGACCCCTACGGTGGTCAGATCGACCGGGGAGGTAAGCGCGAGGGCATGGCCGGCAGGACCGGACCCAACGACCTGCACGGGCGAGAGCCCGTGGACAAAGTGCGACAACTCCAACGGCGACTGTGGGTCGCAGCCAAGCGAGCACCAAGCCGACGGTTCCACGCGTTGTACGACCGCATCCACAGGGGTGACATCCTGCGGGAAGCGTGGAGACGGGTACGGCAGAATCGCGGCGCGGCTGGGCTTGACGCCCAGACGATCGCGGCGGTTGAGCAGTACGGCGCCGAGCGGTTCCTTGCGGAATTGGCGGCCAGACTGCGAGCAGGCGGATACCGACCGCAGGCGGTCCTGCGGCGGTACATACCGAAGGAGGATGGAAGGAAACGGCCACTGGGTATCCCGACGGTCACGGACCGGGTGGTCCAGATGGCGGCGAAGCTGGTGCTGGAGCCGATCTTCGAGGCGGATTTTCTGCCGTGTAGTTATGGCTTTCGGCCCAACCGCAGTGCGACGACGGCACTGGAGACCCTGCGCAAGCGGGGAGCGAAGGGCGGTCGCCACGTGCTGGATGCCGACATCCGGGATTACTTCGGAAGCATCGACCACCGCAAGCTCATGCTACTGGTGGAGAAACGGGTGAGCGACCGGCGGGTACTGAAACTGCTGAGGCAGTGGCTGACGGCGGGGGTGATGGAAGACGGGGAGGTATCCGCGAGCGTAGCGGGTACGCCGCAGGGCGGGGTGATCTCGCCGCTGCTGTCCAACATCTACCTGCACGTACTGGACATGCTGTGGACGCGACACAGCGCCCGGATCGGGACGCTGGTCAGGTATGCGGATGACTTTGTGATCATCTGTGCCACGAAGCGAGCATGCCAACAGGCTGAGGCGCGGGTCCGCCAGATACTGGCGCGCCTGGGACTGGAGCTACACCCGGAGAAGACCAGACAAGTGGATCTGTACGACGGACGGGAAGGGTTCGACTTTCTGGGCTGCCATCTGCGCAAGCGCATGTCGGGCACGATCTGGGAACGGCAGCACAAGAGGCTGTACTACCTGCATCGATGGCCGGCGGAGCGCTCGATGAAGAGGATCCGGGAGAAGGTAAGGCAGAAGACGCCCCGAGGGCGGTGTCACGCGGACATTCGTGTGGTCATTCGCGAGCTCAACCCCGTGCTTCGCGGGTGGGCGCAGTACTACCGTACCGGCAACGCCGCCAAGCGGTTCCAACAAATCGACTCCTACGTGTGGGGACGGCTGATGAAGCTGCGCGTCGCGCGCAAAGGCCGTCACCTGAAGCCGAGCGAGGTGCGCACGTGGAGGCCGCAGTACTTCTATCGACTGGGACTGGTTCGTCTGCGCGAATTGGTGCGCTACCCGGAGCAACCGTTCTGGGAGATCGCGTAATGCGGCGATTCGAGCGACCACTGGGAAGCCGTGTGCGGGAAATCCGCACGCACGGTTTGAACGGGGGTCTTGAGTCTCACAGGCTCTGGATCTACCAACGAAGACCACCTCTCCTGCCACCGCCGCCGGCGTCGTCATCACCTCCACCATCGGCGTGCTCTCCGACCGCGAGCTGCTGCGTCAGACCAGCACCCTGGTCCGCCACGAACGCCACCTGCAGGGCGCCATCATCGACCACCTGGGCGAGATCGAGGCCCGCCGGCTCTTTCTGCAGCGAGGCTGCTCCAGCCTGTTCGACTACGCGGTGCGCGAGCTCGGCTACAGCGACGCTGCCGCCGGCCGGCGTATCGGCGTCGTGCGGCTGTGCGCCGACCAGCCGGGCGCGCGCGAGCGGCTGCGCGACGGCTCGCTGACGCTGAGCGCCGCCGCGGAGCTGCAGTGGGCGTTCGACCGGCAGCGGCGGCGTGGGTCGATCTCCGGCGTAGCGTCGACGGCACCGACGCGCTCCGTGGAGCGGTCCGCGCCGGCTGGGTCCAGGCCGGCAGGCTCAGCTCCGGCAGGCGCTACGGCGGCGGACGATCCGGGGGAGGACTCCTCGCCGGCCGAGCTGCCGAGCCCCTCCGAACCCGTGCCACGGCTGGTGCTCGATGCGGCAGGAAGGCAGCAACTGGTCGAGGACGCGGCCGGCAAGGGTGCTCGGCAGGTCCGCCGGATGCTGGCCGACCTGGACCCGGAGCTGGCGGTGCCGGCCGACCGGGTGCGCCCGC
Organism: Spirochaetaceae bacterium; assembly: GCA_028818385.1. Next base: position 6,430 of record JAPPNY010000083.1, on the reverse strand, counting down.
TCGGCGACGGCCGCTACGAGCTGAAGGCCGTCGTGGACGCCGACTGCCAGCAGGGGCTGGAGCAGCTCCGCGGGTTGCTCTCCCACGTGGACCCGCGTTGCTGATTCTGTAACCTGTTGTAGAGTAGTTGGTTATGAAAACGTCGGCGTTTCGCGTACCTGCCCACGTCCCACAATCACAACCGTAGGAATTGCCGTTTCTGCGCGTCCGTCGGCTTTGCCTGCCGTTGCGTGCGCGGTAGGCGCTTCGCCTGATTCGCGGTCCCGGTCTGGTACCGCTCAAGCTCCGCTTCCGCCGTGTCGCGCCGCAGCTTCTCCGCGTGCAGCCCCTCGACCAAGGCATGAGCTTGCCGGATCGCCCGGTCCAGATCGTCATTTGCCAGCAGGTACGGTGTGCCGTCGCGTACCCACTGGATCACATCCTCAAGCCGCAGCCGGTCCGATCGCGTGTTCACGACAACCCCGCGAGCCGCCGCGCGTCCTCAAGGTCCATGCCAGCGCCGACAAGCGATTGCACCGCGCGCGCGCGCCCGGACAGATCGGAAGCGAACAGACGATCGAAGCTCAACCGCAGTCCGGGAGTATCGAGCTTGGCGGCGAGTTCAGCCGCCAGCAGATCGCCCAGGGGTTGCACGGAACCGTGCAGGAACCGCCGCCACGATTCGCGCTGTCCCGCCGCGTCCCCGTGGGTGAACAATTCCGCAGACACCCCGCACGCTGCCAGCACCGCTTGGGCGGAGTCGGTCCGAAGGGTCGCCAAGCTCGCCGGCGGATTCGCGCCGATGCGCTGCGGCTTCCAATCGGCGCGCGGCGCAGCGTTCATGCCTTCACCCCATCCGGCCGCCGTGGTCTCGACCATCACCGTCTTGCCGCGCAACTTCTGAACGTCGGCGCGTAGCTGCATGTTCGGATCGTCGGTGTCGTCGTCGTCGCCGTCTGCGTCCGGTCCGGCCGGCACCGGCAACAGGTGACCGCGCGTCCCGCCGGCTTCGTCTGCGATCGCATCTTCCAGGTTTGCATGCAGCTTCCCGGTGAGCCGAGCCCAGCCGAGCGGTGAGACACCCCACCACGGCCGCGCCGGGTCCATCGAGTAGCGCCCGTGGACCACCGCCGCCGCTGGCAGTACCCGCGTCACGTTGCCGCTCGGTCCGAACAAATCGCACCGATAGCGCCACGTCGCGGGGTCCCATCGGCCGCGCACGTCCCAACTACCGGCCGGGATCAATCGCACGCCGTCACGGTCAACCTCGATCACATGGACGAATTCTCCGCGCCGGATCAAATCGCGCGCCATGAGTGCAAGTAGCTCCGGGGTAAGCGCCCGTGTTGCCGCGGTCCGCGGGGTCACATCCGCGATAGCGAACGCACGCGCGTACTGGCCCGCCGCAGCTTCGAGCGCTGCCGTGGCCGACGGGTCCGCCGTCGCGCCGCCGGCCGCCTGCGCCAGCAACGCTTGCACGACCGAGTCCGTGAACGATGCGCCGCCCTGCGACCCACCGCCCTGTGTGGCGCGTTTCTCAGTCCGTCCGAACGGCCAGATTTTCACAGCGCGCGCCGGACCTTCCACGTGGTGAGTAGTGCCATAGCGCCGGAGTGCCGCAGTGCCGATAGCTGGCCCGTCGCGTACGCCGTCTGCTTGTCAGCGTCCGTCATTTGCGACGCTCCGTCAGACGGACGCTCGTGCAGGTAGCCCGCGCAGCGCATTACTGCTTCGCTCTGCACCGCGTCCGGCGCGGCCGGCGCATATCGCGTCACAAGCGCCGTGCACACGGCCAGCAGGTTTTGCCAGTAGGCGATCGCGACAGCCCCCGTAGGTTCCGGCGGATTGTCGGCCGGTCCCGTCAGGTTCGACCACGTTAGGTGAGCGTGTATCTGCTGATACGTTAGCGTCACAGCCACACGCGCCGCCTTTCTGTGGTCGTCGGGATGACGAGTCCGCGCCGCTCGACGAAGCCGCCATTACCGCGCGGCGCGCGCGACACGATCGCGATAGCACGCAGCAACCCATACCGGATTTCCTCGATTTCTACGTCTGGATTCTCCGGGTCCGGGACGATCACCGCCGGTTCCTCGCCGCCGATCGCTTCCCGTGGCGGTACGTCGAATAACAGATCAAGCCCGAAGTCGGCCGCTCCCGCTTCCATCCCCGCGCGTAGGTCCCGCGCGTATGTCGTGTCCGGGAGCCGATCGACGTTGAAGCGCAGCGCATCGTCCGTGTCGACGATTTCGAGCGTCCCCATACGGTACGAAGCGAGCGGCGCGTTATACGATCGGCCGGACAAAAGCTGGATTTCGTAAGACTCCCGCGCGCGTTCGATCCCTTCGTCTATCGCTTCGTGGATCAGCGTCCCCAATTCTTCTTGGAGTTCGGCGAACCGTTGAAGCTGCCACTTGAACGCGCCCGAACGAAAAGACACCTTGCGCCGCCGTCCGCGATCGGTCGTCACCCGTGGCGTGTTGTAGCGGTAGCTCCCGCCCAAGCCCTGCCCCCGCTGCCGTACCTCTACGGCGCCGGCCGCGCCATACGCGCCACGATCGACGATCGCTATTCCCGGCAGCGTCGCGCGCCGGATGATGCGCCGATCGCCGGATAGGTCCTCGTCTTGCGCGACAAACTCAACGCTTGTCTCCGAAGTCGATCCGTCCTCTACCAGTGCCAGCGCTTGATCGTATGCGTTGCCGGTAGGCAGCGTCGCGACCATGCGAACCTCCGCCGGAGATTCCCGCAGCACCAACCGGCCGTCGCGCGTGTTCGCAATCTCAAGGCTACGATCGTGCATGAGATTCAGCGACGTGCCGGCACCGGAGCGCAGGTAGTCGGAGAACGCGAACGTCGAAAACCGTTCCGTTACCGGCCGGCCGTCAGGCATGACAACGCGCGCTTCCGCGCCGTAGCGCATCGCAGCGCCCACGATGCGCCGGCCGGAAGCGGTCCGCAATTCCGCGCAGCGCCTCTCCGCGTCGCTGCGCCCCATTTACGCCCCCTCTTCGGTAACGGCGACCGTGGCCGTGCCGCGATCGGTCCATATCCACGGAGGTTCGAGCGCATCGTCATGGCGCATGCGTACGATCTCGCCGGGCGCTACTCTGATCGCGGGATCACCCGTGTTCTGTATCGCGTATGATTGACCGAGCGTTAGCCCGCTAATCTGCGCCGGTGTGGTCGTCGCCGTGACCGATCGCGTCGCCACCTGGTCACGCCAGCTTGAACGCCACGCGCCGGTATGCTGCGCGTCGAAACGCCGCCTGGAAGTCCCAAAGAGCAACCCACGTCAGTTTCACGCCGACGCTCGATTGCGTGTAAATGTCGCGGATAACTTCGAGAGTCGGCCAGACCGCCGCGACGGAATCGCCGCGCATCGGACCGCCGTTCGGCCCTTGAGCGTGAAAGATATTTCCGTTCTGGACGTTTGCTGTTTGGCCATTCGGATTGTTGCTCGCCGTCCCGTCGGTGCCGATCCCCGGCACGTACACGGACGCCCGGCAACTCATGGACCGACGGCGGAGCGCCTCCGATCCAGCCTCGCCGGAGCCGCTTTGAAAGACGCCCGCAGCGTGCGTGTAGCTCGCAACGCCGATCACGCTGGACACTTCGGTCTCCATGCTTGCATGAATCCCGTCCACCGCTGCTGCGTGAGCGCTCGCGTATGCCGAATAATCGGCTTCGCTTGTTGGATCGGTCGGCGCGGCCAAGACCGTAAGAAAACCGTCCGGCTCGTGCGCATTCGTGGACTCGTCGCCGAGCAAAGCAAGCTCTTGCATTTTCGCACGCACCGCCGCGGCCAAGTCGCGCCGCAGCGCGGCTTCCAGGTCCCGAACCTGCGCGGCTGCCTCATGGCTGTACTCGTATGCGCCCGTAAGACGCTTTGGCTTGAGGACCTCCGCGGCAAAGGCTGCCGTCACCGGCGTATCGGCCGCCGTCCCTTCGGGCTTTTGGTCGGGAGCCACCCCGCCGGTAATCAATGGCCATTCCGCGCGGCCGACCGGAACCGCGTCCACGCGAACGCCGAGCGCGTCCATGATGTCTGGGCCGAAAAGCCGCTGTAGGATCGGGCGCTGGCCGACGCCACCGGCATAGGCTGCTGTAGTCGTGAACGCGCGCCGCTCAGGATCGTCGCGTTGCTCGACAGGCTCCGCGGCCAGCAACGCATCCCATGGAATCGCTACTCCGCCGGAGGGACCCACGACCGGAACATCCAGCGCCGCGTTGAATTCGGCCGCCGCGCCCGAAAGCCCCGCTCCGCCGGCGGCTGGGCCGAGGTAGTCCGTGATCCTCACCGTCCCCCGGAGCCGACGCAATTCCGCGGCTTCGCCGTCGCCGGGGTCGTTCGGATCGTCGCCGAGCGCCGCGGCTTCGTCGTCAACTTCCGCGACGGTAGCGGCGCGCCATCGTTCCTCGACCTTCGGAAACTCCGCCGTGAGCGTCCGCATTTCTGATTGTTCCGCGTCCGTCAACTCGTCCTTGCCGGACAATTCGTTGAGCTTTTGCCGGATTTCGGACAATCGCAGCGCCAGCTTTTGAGCGTTCGTCATGATTGCGACTCCCGTTCGAGCTCGGCGACGATCGCGCGCGCCAAAGCGAGCGGAACGCCGCGCGTGGTCGAAATCCTCGGCCCGCGCTTGGCGTCACGCTCGTCTTCGATTTCGTTTTGTATCCGATCAAGCGTAAACCGGATTGCGAAATCGGCCGCCTTCGTCAGCGATACCGGAATGCCGGAGCGAAAACGCAAGGCGCTTTGTAGTGCGGCAAGTTCCTGCCGAGCGTTCGTGCGAACCAAACTCGATTCCATGCGGAACACAATGTACACGCAAAGGCACAGCGTGTATACTGTCGGGGTCCCTTCATCCGCGGCCGACTTCGGGTCCCCTCATTCCCCGGAGTCGGCCGCTTTTCTGAACACGTTTCGAGAAAACAGAAAAGGTCAACGATTGACCTTTTCGAGACGATCCAAGTAACTCCCGAATAGCAAACAAATAAAACCCTATTGACAGGGTTTCAGCAATTCCCGCCATGCCTGTTCCTGCGGTGTAAGCTTCCGCGCGTGCTCCGCGATATGGCATGTGCGACAGAGCGCCGTCAGATTGCCAACGTCGTTGTTCGACGGGTCGTGATCGGCGTGGTGCACTTCCAGCCGGCCGGGTCGCCCGCACTTGGTGCAGCGCCAGGAGTCTCGTTCGAGGATGAATCGTCGCAGCCGATCCCACCGGGACTGCGGCATGCGCGGTTTCCAGGATTTCCTACTCACGCCACCCAGTGCCGACGTGCGCGCGGCTTCGCCGCCGGGAGCCGTGCACCTTCGCTCACCGCCAGCAGCGCCGCCACGGCTACGTCGTCTCTTGCGGTTCGTCGTCTACCTGGAGCACCGCCTTTGATGACCTTCTCCGAGCCCATGCTGTCTGAAATTGTTCGTGCGTTGCTGAACGCCGAACGGACCATCAGCGACCGGCGCGAGTACACCTTCCCGCCGAGCACGAGTCGCCGGAAGTCGCGTATCCGCGCCGGAGAGTCGCGCCAACCCATGCCGGTTGTAGCCAGCGCAGCCGACGGACACCGCGCGCGTTCCAAAGCTGTTCGCAGCTCACGCTCTTGGAAGTGGTCCGCGATCACGCGAGCCGGCCGCCCCCAACGCGCGACGGCTTCCCGAACGAGAAGATCGGCCCGCACGACTCGCTCGTCAGGCTCGCCGAGCACGAGCAAATCGCCGTCGCTCACCATGCGCGCGTAGTCCGCGCCGTCTTCGCGCGATCGTTCTTCAATCGAAGGCAACGGCGGAAATCCTGCGATTGCTTCGAGCCGGCCCGTGGCCGGCCAGTAGCCGGAGCATGCCGCCATGGCGCTGCCGCCGGACAGATCGAACGCCAGCACGTACGGACCTTCGGCCGAAGGCAGGATGTCCGCTTCGCAGTTCACCCATGCGCGAGCCTCGATCAACACCGAAACCTCAGCGTCGTGCCCACCGGAATTGAGTCTCAGCGCCACAAAGCCGGGCAGCAGTGACGGATCGTCGCGCGCGTCGCCCGCTTCCTCGCGGTACGTTTCGAGCAATTCCGGCATGCACTCAAGCGACGGATTCGCCGCGTGCCATTGCGCTTCGTCGAACGGGTCGCAGTCCGGGTCCGCCGCGTAGGTCGTGCCGGAACGCTGTAGCAGCTTGGCGAACCAGTGATCCGCGTTCGCCGGCCGCGTGCCGATGAACAGAGCCCGCGATCCGGGAATCTTCCCCAAGCTGGTACGCAGCGCCGCGAACAGCCGGTCGCCTTGCGTCGCCTTCCACTGCGCCGGCTCGTCGCCGATGACGAGCACGGGGGCCGGCCCATGCAGCGAGCCGGGTACGGCTTCGCGCGCTTCGAGCGTCGCGCCGGACTCGCGATCCTCGATCAGCCCGGGTTATTCGCGCTCCAGCCCGAAAGTTGGCTGAATTGAGGATTCG
>JAPPNY010000140.1 GCA_028818385.1 Spirochaetaceae bacterium | reverse complement strand
CGGGTTACACCTTAGCCTACCCCTTGAGCTGTCCAACCGACCGGGACCACCTCACTCCGTCGCTAGCGAACTTGAAAACCGCTACTCCATGAACAACTATAGCGATCAGTGTCACGGCTCAAGTCTCCGGCTGTTGCGGGTTCCGATCCGGTGGCGTCTATCCGTCTTCCCATGTCTCATGGTTGCTGTTGAGGGCATGCTATGCGGTGCGGAGGGGAAGGCTGCGTTTCTGGTCCAGGTTCCGACTCCTCCGTTCCGGTTGCTGTCCCACAAGTCGGCTCGTCAGGAATCCGGATGGACGAGTGTCATCGTGTGACACGGCGCAGCGGCTCGTGGCGACGGAATTGCCTTGCATGACGGTCCCATCCTGTACTCGGATACTCGTACGTGTCAATAACCAGTACATAAATATCGGTCATGACGCATATCGCCTGGGTATCTATCGAGTCCAGGCGCTGAACTCAGGCCTACAAAGGCTGCAGCGCATGGGCCGCCTGATGGACGAGGGCTGGGGCGTGGCACTCTTTCCCGAAGGCCGAGCAGTGGCTCGGCCAGCCGATGCTGCCGTTCCAGAACTGGCATTGGGCGGTTTCAGTCATCAGTTTCAGTCATAGAGTCGGAAGATCGCATTGATCCGAAGATTGCACGGCTCCTGCAACGCCGTAGCTTCCAACACCATCACTCCTTCGTAGTGCGGATACAGGTCCTCCAAGCGACGCTGGAACGTGATGCGATGAACGAGGTCTATGTGAGAAACCCACTCTGCACCGCCGGCGCCGAACCACCAACCTGGCTGGTTGATACGCAATACTGCGGCAGCTCCGCTACGCGAGTTATATGTCCAATTCTTCCACACGCGATGCGGACCACCTATCGTCACGTATACGTCAGGATGCCTCAGTGCCTCACTATCGAAGATATACTTTCTCGATAACAAACTCAGATAGTATTCGCTCTTTGTCACACGTTCGCACGTTCGATTGCGTTCCGTGCATGTTGGATCAAGAAGGCTGCAACTGCACCTCACGACACTCCCGGAACATTCGGAAACCTCCGTTGACCGGAACTCCATCCACAATCTAAGGTTATCGATGTCGTCAGGCACGGTGATGCTTGGCTCCACCGGCGCGGTCTCTGGCTCTACGACAGGCGTGCTCTCCTGATCAACAGGACTACTCGTCGTTCCCGGCCCCTCTTCGCAGGCCGCGAGAATCCCAACCAATATCACTACTATGAGAAGCCGCATCGGTACTGGTCGACGGTTCATGTCTGAATCCTCCACTTATGTGATGCGCTTGATGGGAGGCGGGGCTCCGAGCAGTGCCAATGATCATTAGTATGGGGGAGCTCCGCATCCGATAAACCCGAGATCCAACCCCGCGAGTACGATCTTCTTCATGATAGTCAGTTCGGCCCTAGTCACCCCAGCGACCACTACGTAGAGCTTATGGTGAGCGCGTCAGCGTTGCCCGGTAGGTGACCTGACCACAAATCCCTGTGTTCATGATCGCACCCAGCCGGGCTTGATTCCCGTTGAACACGAGCGAGCCGCCGACCCACATGCGTTGACCGCACTGCGGGTCATCTTCTGCCAATAGCGTGCGCTCGCTGAGCCCTCCTTCAGTCGCGACGAATAGGCCGGTCGCATCAATGGTTCCAAGCGCATTGATCAAGGGCAGGACACTGTTCTCGGACATGATAGTTCCAATGATCGTCACGCGCTCGCCAGCCTGAGTGACAATCATCTTCATCCCGGCGTCGGTTGAGAAGTAGTGCTGGATCGTCAGGGCTCCGGTGTAAGTCCCGGCGACCTGACGAGGCATACCAGGACCATGGCGGCATGCAGTGCAGATGGTAACGGCCATGGCTATCACGGCAGCGGCAAGGAGGCGACGGCGCATCTGCAACGATGTACTGAGTCAACCGGGGCTTGTCAATAAGTGTGTAAGCTCCGCCGGTGCTGACCCCGCGCATTGCCCCCAGAGCCGGCACCTCCGTTGGCGCTTAGACCAGAACGCCAACTTGGCGGCCGCAGTAGGCGGCGCCACAGTCCGCGACCGGCAGCGGATCCGGGCTCAGCGGGCGCTGACAAGGGGTGCTGGCCGGCCGAACGGGCATCGGGGCTTCCAGGAAAGAAGATCGGAAGGGGCCTGAACGTGCGGTGGCGTGCCACCTCGCAGGCTCGAAACGCCGCCAAGAACGTGAACTGAGGCAAGAATCATCGATCTATTCGCGGCGCGCCCGCTGCCGCGCGACGCCGGCAGCATCGGGGACCGGTCGGACCTTGCCGCGACGCTATGGCCCGCTCATCCGCACGAAACCGGAAGAGCCAATTTGGCAACGCGGGATTCCAAACCGCTTCTCAACGGAGAAGCGGGCGCTGATCCTGCGGTGCGTGGTCGAAGGGATGAGCGTCCAAGGCGCTACGCGTACCGCCGACGTGGCACGGTGGCGGTACTCACTCCCGCTCCAAGGCAAGGAGCCGCTGCTTGCGCCACAGGCCGCCGCCGTAGCCGGTCAGGGTGCCCGCGGCGCCGATCACCCGGTGGCAGGGGACGATGATGGAAATGGGGTTGGCGCCGACCGCCTGGCCAACCGGCCGGGCAGCCCGCGGCCGGCCGATCGCTGCCGCTACCTGGCCGTAGCTCCACGTCTCGCCATAGGGAATCCGCAGCAGCGTCTCCCATATCTGCCGCTGCATGACAGTGCCGGCGGGCAACAGGGGCAGGTCGAAGCGCCGCCTGCGGCCGGCGAAGTACTCCGCGAGTTGGGACTCGGCGTCTGCGATGGGAGCCGACCGGCCGGGGACGAGCGTCGTCTTCATGCTCCGGCACGTCCGACGCAGTTGCGACTCCAGGCGATCCGGATCGCTGAATTCGGCCAGGCAGAGCTTTCCCTCGGAGGCGCCGAGCAGCATGACCCCCAGCGGAGTCTCGATCGGTGCCACCGCCAGGAGCCTGGCATCTCCCGCCGTGCCGGGTGACGTACCGACCAGGTTGCGGATGGCATCGTTGAACCCGCTGAGCGATTCGTAGCCGTGGTCGAAGGCGGCGTCGGTCACCGGTACTCCCTGCTGCAGGGTGCCGACCGCTGCCGACAGTCGCCGGCTGCGCGCGTAGTCATGGAACGTCCTCCCGAAGCGCCGCCGAAACCACCGCCGCACCGCCTCTGGACGCAAGCCGCGTGCGGCCAGGTCGGCGTCGGTCCAGCGGCGCCGCGGGTCGCGCTCCAGTTCGGCCAGCAACGGATCCAGCCACGGCGGCGCGGTCCCGTTGGTGTCCAGCGGCCGGCAGCGGAGACAGGGCCGGTAGCCGGCGGCGAGCGCCTCGCCGGCGGACTCGAAGAACTCGACGTGGTCCGGACGTGGCCTGCGGGCCGGACAGGAGGCGCGGCAGAAGATGCCGGTCGTGCGCACGGCGGCCACGAAGGCGCCGTCGTAGCTTTCGTCCCTCTCGGCAAACGCGGCGAGCATCTCCTGGTGCGGGGGAGTCGTGGGAGCCATGCGCCAACCGTAATCGCGCCGGAGTGTCGCGGCCACCGCAGAATGAACATCAAATCGGGTGCGCTATCGTAGGCGTCATGGCCGACTCACTTCCTTTCCGGACCGCGCCGGTACCGTTTCCGGTCGGCACCGAGTACTACCGCGCGCCGATGCCGCCGCAGGAGTTCTGGGACCGGGACTTCGCGGCGATCCGCGCGGCCGGCATGCGCATCGTGCGCACCTTCTCCTACTGGAACTGGATGGAGCCGGCGCCCGGCCGCTTCGAGCTGGACGACTTCGACCGCTTCTTCGAGCTGGCCGCCCGCCACGACCTCCTGGTCTGGTTCGACCTGACGCTGGCCACGCACGGGGCGTGCCCGGACTGGCTGTTGCGCGAGCACCCCGACATCCGCCAGGTGCGGCCCGACGGGACGCCCCTGCATCCCGAATCCACCAACGCCATGCCGCAGGGGAGGATGATCCACTGCTACGACCATCCCAAGTGGCGGGAGTACGGCGAGCGGCTGCCGCGCACCGTGGTGGGACGCTACCGCGACCGTGAGAACCTGCTGATCTGGGGCGTATGGGACGGCGCGTCGTTTCCGACGACCGACGGACCGGTCTGTCCGTGCTACTGCGCGAGCACGCTGGCCCGCTACGCCGCGTGGCTCAAGCGCCGCTACACGCTGGAGCAGCTCAACGAGCGGCTGCACCGGCGCTACCGCTGCTGGGAGGACGTGGCACCCGCGCGCAGCTCCCGCAACGTCGTGGAGATGCTGCTCTACCGGCAGTTCCACGTGGAGAATCTGGCCCGGACGCTGCGCTGGCAGGTGCAGGTGATCCGGGAGCTGGACGACCGCCATGAGCTGCGCGCCCACGGCGCGAACATGCCGCGGCACTTCGACCAGTCCTGCGCGAGCGAGGTGGACAGTTGGGGCATGTCCATGCCCTCCAATGAGCTGCTGACGGGACCCGACCCGATGCGGATCGCCGACCGCTGCTTCAGCTTCGACTGGTCGCGCGCCATCGGCCGCGGCGGCCGATGGTGGAACGAGGAGATCTACGCCGGCATGAGCCCGGCCGGCGTCACCTGGCAGCCGCAGTCGCACCCCGCGGAGGTGACCTCGCTCCTGTGGCTGAGCCTCATCCACGGCGCCGCCGGGGCGATGTTCTGGCAGTACACGCCGGAGTATCTGAGCTTCGAGGCGCCGGGCTACTGCCTGACCGCACCGGACCGGGAGCCGACGGGGCGCCTGCAGGCCGTGCGCCGGGCGATTGCAGACATCGACCGCATCGCCGATCACCTGCCGCTGCAGGTCCCGGACCCCGCGGCCGGGGGCGCCGAGGTGGCGATCCTCTACAGCGGCCCGAGCTCGGAGATCTTCCTCTACAACGGCGAGCAGCAGAGCTACCTCGACGGTCTCCTGGGTCTCTACCGCACGCTGTGGGCGCACGGCATCCCGGCCGACGTGATCACCAGCGAGCACGACTGGTCGCCGTACCGCGTGGTGTGGCTGCCGAACACGGCGCTGCTGGACGCGGCGACGGTCAAGCGGGTCGCCGGCGCCGTGGCGCGGAAGGCGGGGCCGTGCGTGGTGACGGACGGCAACCTGGGCTCCTACGCGGAGAGCGGACGGTTCAGCTACGCGCCACCGGAGGGACTGGCGGAATTGCTGGGCGTGCGGGTCGCCGACTACGACCGCTTCACGCCGGGACGCGCCGGCAGCGGCGTGCTGTCGGGCGCGTTCGGGCACCTGGTCGTCCCGGAACCGGTCGGCCACGCGGTCCTGGAGCCGGCGGGGGACAGCCGCGTGCTGGCCAGACTGGACGGCGCCGTGGTGGGCGTGGAGCGCGCGGACCGCCGCCTGGCGTGGCTCGCCCTGTCGCCGGCGACCGCGTTCGGCGGCACGGCGCCCGCATCGCTGGTGCTGCCGCTGCTCGCCAGCCGTGGCGTGCGCCCGCTGGTCGCGGTCGTGGGCGATCACGTCGTTCCGCTGCGGCGCCGTTCGCGGACCGGCCGCGACCTGCTGTTCCTCCTCAACCCGTCCCTGCGGCACGCCTCCGCGCGGGTAACGCCGTCGTGGCCGATTACGCGAGCCGCCGACCTGCTCGCCGCGCGGGACGGTGAGCAGGCGGTGACCGCTGGCGGCTTCGACCTGGCCTTCGGGCCGGGTTCGGTGCGGGTGGTTGCGGTCGACTGAGGTCGATCCGTCGACCTGATGCCGGCGGCCGAGGGGATGAACGGGCGGTGAACCCCGCATGAACGACGCCCGCGCCAGGTAGCCTGTCGCGCGGGGCCGGCCCTACATTCGGTGCATGCCCGCCGTATCGCTCTCCGACGTACGCAAGATCTATCCGCTCGGCAAGACGGAGGTGCACGCCGTCAACGGCGTGAGCTTCGAGATCGATGAGGGGGACTTCGTCTCCATCGCCGGGCCGTCCGGGTCCGGCAAGACCACGATCCTGAACATGATCGGCTGCATCGACACTCCCACGTCGGGGACCGTGCGCGTCATGGAGACCGATACCGCCGGCTTGTCGGACCGCGCCGTGACCGACCTCCGCCACCAGGTGCTGGGCTTCATCTTCCAGTCGTTCAACCTGATCCCGGTGCTGGACGTGACCGAGAACGTGGAGTTCCCGCTGCTGATCGGCCAGGCACGGGTGCCGAAGGCGCAGCGTGCCGACTGGATCGCCTACCTGATCGACGCCGTGGGGCTGGACGAGCACCGCGACCACCGCCCCGCCGAGCTGTCGGGCGGCCAGCGCCAGCGGGTGGCGATCGCACGCGCCCTGGCCAACAAGCCGCGCATCGTGCTGGCCGACGAGCCGACCGCCAATCTCGACTCGGAGACCAGCGAGCAGATCATCGAGCTGATGAAGCGCATGAACGCCGAGCTCGGCACGACGTTCATCTTCTCCACCCACAAGCCGGCGATCGTCGACATCGCCGACCACGTCATCCGTCTGCGCGACGGAGTGATCACCGCGGATTTCAGGACGGAAGCGGAGCCGGCGGCGTGAGCGTCGTCTGGCGCATCGCGGTCCGCAACCTGCAGGAGCACCGCGCCAAGAGCCTGATCGTCGGCACGATCATCCTGATCGGTACCTTCGTGCTGGTGGTGGGCAACTCGCTGATGGACTCGGCCGCCGCCGGCATCCGGCGCTCGTTCATCGACAACTTCACCGGCCACCTGGTGCTGGCCGGGGTCGCGGACGCGCCGGTCAGCCTGTTCGGCGTCCGCAGCACCGACTTCCTCAACAACCGCACGCCGCGCCTGGACGGCTACGAGCAGCTCCTGCAGGCGGTCGCCGACCACCCGGACGTAACCGCCTGGAGCCCGCAGGCGAGCGACGCCGCCACCGTGAACTTGGCGGGAGAGGACGGGACGTCGCTCGGGGAGTCGTTCACGCAGCTCTGGGGCATCGAGCCGGCGCGCTACCGCGAGGCGTTCCCGGATGCGGCCGAGTTGATCGCGGGCTCGTTCCTGGAACCTGACCAGGTGGGGCTGGTCCTGTCGGAGGAGGTCGCCACCGACCTCGGCGAGTTGGCCGAACGGGAGATCCGCCCCGGCGACCGCCTGCTGCTGACCGCCACCACGGACGCCGGCATCAAGGTGCGCGAGGTGCCGGTGACCGGCATCTTCCGGTTCCGCAACGCCCTGCCGCAGCTCAACTTCGTTTCGTTCGTGGACATCACGACGCTGCGCACGCTGACCGGCATGACCGTGTCGGCGCCGGCGGAGCAGATCCTGACCGACGAGCAGGTCGCGCAGCTCGGCTCCGTGGACGAGGACGACCTGTTCGGGGGCGGGGACGCGGGCAGCCTGGTGGAAGAGGTCTCCACCGGCACCGGCGCGCCGGTGCTGCTGGACCTGGGCGGACGCGAGGAGACCGTGGTCGACTCCGGCGCCTGGCACTTCCTGCTGCTCAAGCTGCGCCGCCCGGGGGCGGCCGAGCGCGTGACCGGGGATCTGGAACGGATCATCGGCGACGGCGACCTCAACGCGCAGGTGCTGGACTGGCGCGATGCCGGAGCGCCGGTGTCGCAGCTCTCCGACGGGTTCAAGATCGTCTTCAACGTGGTAATCATCGTCATCGCCGTGGTCGCCGTGATCATCATCATGAACACGCTGGTGATCTCGGTGACCGAACGTATGAGCGAGATCGGCACCATGCGCGCGATCGGCGCGCGCAAGGGGTTCGTGCGGCGCATGATCGGCGCGGAGACGGTCACCGTGGCATTCGTGTTCGGCGCTGCCGGCGTCCTGCTCGGGCTGGTGCTGCTGTTCATCCTGGGCGCCACCGGCATCCCCGCCTCCAACCTGTTCCTGCGCATCCTGTTCGGGGGCGAGGTGCTCCGGCCCGAGGTCTCGCCCGGCTCGGTGGCCTTCTCGCTGGTCATGGTGGCGGCGATCGCCGTGGTCTCCAGCCTGTATCCGCTCGCGGTCGCGCTGCGCATCTCGCCGCGGCAGGCGATGGGCGTCGAGTGATGCGCAGCCTGCTCCGCATCGCCTTCCGCAACACCGGCCGCCAGAAGAAGCGCACCCTGCTGCTGGCCGGCGCGATCGCGTTCGGCGTGGTCGTGGTGACCCTGCTCAACGGGTTCACCGGCGGCGCGTCGCGCAACATCGAGCGGGTGCTCACCGACCTGATCGGCGGTCACGTCTACGTCAGCGGCACGCAGCTCACCGAGTCGCGGCTGATCATCAACGTCATCCGCGATTGGGAGGACGGAAGCTCCCCGCTCGCGGATGTGGTCGCCGAGGTGGAGGGGCAAATCGCGGACCTGAACCGGCGCAGCCGCACGCTCGGGACGCTGATCTTCGGCTCCAAGCAGACCAACCAGTTCCTCGACGGCGTGGACTGGCACGGCGAGGCGAGCTTCTTTCCCAGCCTGTCGCTGACGGCCGGATCGCTGCCGGGTCCGGACGACCGCAACGCGCTGATCTTGCCGGAGGCCGCGGCCGAGCGGCTGCGCGTGGAGGTCGGCGACCAAGTCCTGGTGCGCGTCGCCACGGTCACCGGCCAGCAGAACGTCGGCGAGCTGGTGCTGGCCGCCACCATCGAGGACTCCGGGATCACGGCCTTCTCCTCGGCCTTCGTCCGCCTGGACTACATGGGCGAGCTGATCGGCACCGGTGCCGGCGAGTTCCAGGTCCTGAACCTGTACCTGCGCGACCCGCGGCAGTCAGGCCGCGTGGCCGAGGTGCTGCGCGCGCGGCTGCCGACCGCTCCGGAAGACGAGCAGGAAGAGGTGAGCGGACAGCCGCCGGGGACGCCCGGGGCGCTCGGCGTCGGCGTCAACCGGCTGGCCGACGACGAGGAGCCGTGGGAGGGCACGCGCTACGAGATCACCACCCTGGACGACATCCTGGATCAGGTCTCGGACCTGTTCGGCGTGCTCGACATCGTCAGCCTGGTGGTGTTCCTGATCCTGCTGACCATCACCATGGTCGGGGTCGTGAACACGTTCCGGATGGTGCTGCTGGAGCGCATCCGGGAGATCGGCACCATGCGCG
>JAPPNY010000139.1 GCA_028818385.1 Spirochaetaceae bacterium | reverse complement strand
GTCTTGAACAGCTCGACCAGCGCGCACTGCAGCATGAAGGTGACCGGCTGCGCCAGCCGGCACTCGTTGAGCTCGGCCTGCGGTGCGTGGAACGCGGCCGTCCGTAGCGAGGTATCCGCGTGCTCGCGCCAGTGCTCCTCTATGGCGTCGACCGCGCGCCGGAACACCGGATGAGCGTCGTACAGCGCGCGCCCGCAGCCGGCCCACTGCGTGCCCTGGCCGGTGAACACCATCAGCAGCCGGCGCCTGCCCTCGTCCGCGGCGGCCACCGGCTCCGGGTTCTCGACAAAGGCGTCAAGCGCGTCTTTCAGTTGCCCGGTGTCGTGCACGGCGAATGCCGCCCGCGCCGCGAAATGGGTGCGGCGGCGGCTCAGGTTGCCGGCCAGGGTGTACAGGTCGGCAGGTGGCTCGTCGAGCGCCTGCCGCAACCCCCGTGCGCTGTCCGCCAGGGCGCCGCTGGTGCGCGCCGACAGCGGAATCAGGTAGCCGGCACCCGGCGCCAGCGGCAGCGACCAGGTGCGAGGCTGCTTGGGGCGGTACTCGCGCACCACGCAGTGGCCGTTGGAGCCGCCGAAGCCGAACGAGTTGATGCCGACCACCACCGGGTGGTCCGGGAACGGTTCGCACTCGGTCTGCACCTGCATGCCGAGACCGTCGAAGTCGATCTCCGGATTGGGCACCAGGTGGTTCCGCGACACCGGCGCGAAGGTGCGCCGCTGCATCATCAGCACCGCCTTGAGCAGGGCGCAGGTGAACGCCGCCGCTTCCATGTGGCCGACGTTGCTCTTCACGCCAGCCACCCGCAGCGGCGCCGCACGCGCGGCGCCGCCGAGCGCCGCGCCGATGGCGTGCGCCTCGACGTAGTCGAACTCCTCCGGCGCGCGTCCGGCGCGTGCGGCCGCCTCCCGCATCAGAGCCATCTGCGCATGGCGGGTGGGGGCAGTGATGTAGCGTCCCTGCGCCAGCCCCACGCTGCCGTCGGCGGCGCCGGCGGCGTTCACGGCGGTGGCCTCCACCACGGCGTGGATCGGATCGCCGTCGCGTTCGGCCGCCGCGAGCGGCTTGATCGCGAACACGAACGCCCCTTCCGAGCGCAGGTAGCCGTCGGCGTCCGCGTCGAACGAGTGGCACTTTCCTTCCGGACTGATCACCCCCAGGGCGTTGAAGCCGGCGCTCTGCCGGGACGACCCCAGGTAGTTGGCGGATCCGACGAACGCCTGCTCGCAGTCACCCGCGCGCAGCGCGTTGATCGCTTCGTGGAGCGCGGTCAGGCTGGCGGAGCATGCGGAGCAGCAGGCGAGCGACGGTCCCATCAGGTTGAAGTGATAGGAGATGCGGTTGGCCAGCATGGACAGGCTGATGCTGGCGATCGAGAACTCGTTTGCCCCGAGCGGCGCCCGCCAGTTGGAAGTCGCCGGCACCTGCGCGCCCACGAACACGCCCGTGGAGCTGTTGCGCAGCGCGTGCAGATCCCAGCCGGCGCGTTCGCAGGTCTCCCAGGTACAGGTCAGGAGCATGCGCACGTGCGGATCGGCGGTCATCATCTCGTTGTGCGACATGCCGAACAGGCTGCGGTCGAACAGCTTTTCGCGATCGTCGCGGATCAGCCCCTCGTAAGGGCTCGCGAACCGGCCCGGTCCCGAAAACTCCCCGATCGGGCGGAAGCCGCGCTCATAACGGTCGACGATCGGCTCGCGCACGATCTCGCGCTCGCTGAGCACGTGCCAGAAATCGTCGTCGGTGACGATGCCGCCCGGCATGCGGTGGCTGTAACCGACGATGGCGACCGTGTCTCCCATGCTTCCTGGTCTTCCTTTGTGTATCCGGGGCCCTCAACCGACGCGAGCGCCTAGGCCGTGCCGGCAGCGGCTGCGCGGCGGCGGGCGTACAGCTCGCGCATGATATCCGCGCGGCGCTTGGCGTCCAGCCGGTAGTGCAGGTAACACCAGATGCCGGCGGCGGAGAACACCATCAGCACGGGACCGTAGAAGATTCCCAGGTGGACGATGGTCTCGGCCGGCACGGCGCCCACCGTGACGCCGGCCCCCCGCGGCCAGTCGATCACGTCCAGGCCGACTCCGGCGATGATCTGGGCGAGCGCGGCCGACGCCTTGACGGCGAAGGTGATGACCCCGAACAGGGCGCCTTCGCGGCGGTGGCCGGTTTCGAGCTCGTGCAGGTCAGTGACGTCGGTCATCATCGCGAAGTAGGCGACCAGCGCGAAGGCAGAGAATGCGCCTTGGATGACCTCTATCACGATCAGCGCCCACACCAGCGCGGACGTGCCGTTCGCGGGAAAGAGGTCGACCAGGCGCAGCAGAACCGGCAGGACCTGGAACGATACGGAACCTGCCGTGCCGAGCAGCAGCGTGAACCGCTTGCTCGTGCGGAACAGGACGAAACGGAGCGCGACGATGCCGGCGAACAGTCCCACCAGCGCCGCGAGCTGGACGACCACCATCTGCCCGCTGTGGAGTGCCCAGAAATACTCCAGGAGATAGAGGCTCAGCGTCCTGTGCACCCCTGCCGACAGGAACAGTGCCGTCGTTCCGGCGGCGAGCCACACGAACGGCTTGTTGCGCGCGCTCTCCCGGACGTCGCGGACGAGCTGCGCAAGAAACCCCTGCTGGCGGGGCGGGGCGGTGTTCACGTGGCGGATCTCCGACCGCGTTCCCAGGGCCGCCACCAGGATCGCCACCGTCATCGCCGTGCCGAGCGCGATCGCGAAGGTCGGGTAGTTCTCCGCCAGGAGCCGGCCGCCGCGCGCGTCGGAGAAGAACCAGCCGACGCCGACCACGATCGCGAACGTCGTGCCCAGGTAGGAGAAGAGCTGGCGCAGCAGGATGAGCCTGGTGCGCTCCTCCGGGTCCTCCGTGATCTCCGTGCCCAGGGCCAGGTGCGGGACGTTGTAGAGCGTCAGGGCGAACCGGGTGAGCACGGCGAAGGCGGTCAGCCAGAGGAACAGGCCGATCTCGCCCAGTGCGGACGGCGGCGCGAACAGGCCGATGAAGGCCAGCCCCACCGGCAGGGCGGCCGCGAACATGAAGGGATGGCGCCGTCCCAGCTTCGACCGGCAATGATCGGACCACGTTCCGATCATCGGATCCGTGAACCCGTCGACCAGCAGGGCGATGAACAGCGCCGCGCCCGCCAGCGTGCCCGGCAGGCCCAGCACCTGGTTGTAGTAGAACAACACGAACAGGGAGGTCGCGTTGCGCTTCATGCCCTCGGCGGACTCGCCGATGCCGTACGCGATCTTGGTGAAGAACGGCACGCGCCGATCCTTGGCGACGGTGCTCATGCTATCCGGCCCGACCCCGGGGCCTGCTCACGCTACCCGGAGCGCGAACGCTACTCCCCGCGCGAGCCCTTGCACGTCGCCAGCTTCTGCTTGGGGCCGTCGATCGTGCCGCTGATGGTGTCGCCGTCGACCGTGAAGGTGCAGGTCACCGTCCGCTTGCCGGGAAACATGGGAATCGACACGTCGGACTTCCACCTGATGGCGTTGCCCTTGCGCCTGCCGTTGTCGAACTCGATAGTCATCCGCTCGCCGATCAGCGCGCCGCTCACCGTGTCTCCGTCCGCCGAGAGGTCCAGCGTGGCGGTTCTCTGCTTGCCGCGAACGGTCTCGATCTCCAGGTTCCAGCGCCCGTCTACATCGTTCATGCGTACTTCCCTCGCTTGACTGTGCGGTCGGCCACGAATGGTGACCGATCGTTCTGCGAGGCGCCACCGCCCGCCGCCGTGGGCTATGGTCGGGAGCCGTGACGGCGGTCACCGGGGCTACGGGTTTCGTCGGCCACGCGTGCGCTGCCGCGCTCGCCGCCGGCGGGGAGGAGCTGGTGTGCACGGTGCGGGCGACGAGCGACACCCGAGCCCTGCGGGAGCTGGGCTCGAGGGTGGCATTGGCGCCGGCCGCGCTGGCTGACGTGCCGGGCCTGTCGGCGGCCTTCGCCGGCTGCCGGGCCGTCGTCCACTGCGCGGCGCGCGCCGGCGACTGGGGCACCCGCGCCGAATTCGGGCGCGACAACGTCGCCGGCGCCGTCAACGTCGTGGAGGCGGCGGCGCGCGCGGGCGCCGGGCACGTCGTGCACGTATCGACCGCCAACGCCGGCGGCTACGGCCGCGGCCTGGACGAGGACAGCGGCGGCGCGAGGGTGTCCTCGGCGTACTCGCGGTCGAAGCGCGCCGCCGAGCGCGCCGCCCGCCTGCACGCCGTCCGCCGTGGGGTCCGGCTGACGATCCTGCGGCCCAGCGCCGTGTACGGGCCCGGCGACCGCCGCTGGACGCTGCCGATGCTGGAGCGGATCGACGCCGGCACGTGGGCGCTGGTCGACGGCGGGCGCGCGCTGCTGACGCCGCTGTACGTCGGGAACCTGGCGCGGGCGGCGGCGCTGGCGCTGGAACGGCGCCTGCCCGGCACCTTCATACTGACCGACGACGTCACGATGAGCTGGAGGCAACTCACCGGCCGCTGCGCCCGTGCTCTAGGGGTCAGCCTGCGGGCGCGCAGCGTGCCGTACGCGGTGGCGCGGCCGGTGGCGGAGGCGGCCGAGGTGTTCGCACGGATGGCGCGGCTGCGCCGGCCTCCCCTGGTCACCCGCTACCGCGTGGTCCGTGCGGCGAAGGACTTCCACTACCGGTGCGAACGCGCCAAGAGCATCCTGGGCTATCGCCCGGACGGCGACGTGGATGCGCATCTGCGCGCCTGCGTGCACTGGTACCGCAGCACCCGGCCGGCATGAGGGGGCGGCGTTCTGGGCGTACCGGACCGGCCGGCCGGACCGGGCGAGGCCGCCGCCGCGTCGTGGAGGCACGTGGCGCCAGCGGAAACGGCCGGCGCTCGGGCCGCTTGTGTTAGCATGGAACAGTGCCAGACTGAATGTCTGCGAGCAGGAGGCTCGGGCCGGTGTCCCGACCTCGGCGGAGTGAGGCTTGCCTCAAAGAGTTGGGGACGAACGAGTGAAGTCTTTCACCATCGAATACGGCGATGACGTGCTGATCAAGTTGGGGCTGTCGCCGGAGCAGTTCTGCGAAGAGGCAAGGATGATCATCGCCGTAAAGCTCTACGAGATGGGGCGACTCTCCGCGGGATCGGCAGCGGCGTTTGCCGAAGTTCCGAAGCCGTTATTCCTGTCGAAATTGGCAGACTACGGCGTAGACACATTCTTGATGTCGCGGGAGGAACTTCGCGCGGACGTGGCAAGTGGCCGACGTCGTATGTGATACGTCGCCAATTCAGTATCTGCATCAAGCAGGGCTGCTACATCTGCTGCCCGCCGTCTTCGGTCACGTTGTCGTGCCAAGGGCAGTAGTAGAGGAGCTTGCCGAAGGCAGACGGCGATACATCCCGCTACCGGAACCATCGGAACTTCCCTGGGTGACTATCCGTGTAGTGGGCGATCGGACTTTGATTCCGCGCGAAGCCAGACTTGGAAACGGGGAACGGGAGGTCGTCGCCCTCGGTTTGGAAGGGAGGGACTCGCTCCTGGTTCTGGACGACCGAGTCGCGCGCCGACACGCCTTCGCTGCGGGGCTGAGGATCACGGGCACCCTTGGCGTCTTGTTGCTGGCAAAGGAGCGAGGCATCCTCGAGTCGGTTCGTCCGGCCCTGGATCGATTGGAGGCCCTGCGGTTTCGGCTGAGTATGGAGACACGGCGGGCCGTGCTCGACGAAGCGGGCGAAGGAAGCTGAGCGTTTGCGGTAGGCTAACGGCGTGCGGTTGATCCCGGAGGGGCTGCTGGAGCGGGCGGCGGCCCGCTGGCGTTCGGAACGGTTCGCCGACGCCCGTGACGGTCTGCGGCGGCGCGCCGGCGCCCTGCTCGCCGTCGACCTGGAGCCGCCCGACGAGCCGGCCGGGCTCTACCACAACTACTTCTGCCCCGACCACGCGGCCGAGCTGCGCTTCGATCCGAGCACGCCGCACGCGCACGTCTGCCCGGTCGACGGGCGCGTGTGGAGCGGATCGCCGTACGACGAGGCGTGGCGCTTCGGCGCCAATCACCTGCTCGCCCACGGCGCGCTGCAGGCCGCGCTGCTGTGGCGGCTGGACGGCGACGCGCTCACCGCCGACCGGGCAGCCGCGGTGCTCACCGGCTACGCGCGGCGCTACCCCGGGTACCCGCTTGGGACGCACACGTCGCGCGGCGGCGGCCGCGGTAAGGCCACGTACCAGTCGCTGGACGAGTCCAACATCGTCGTGCCCCTGGCGCGCGCCTATGACCTGCTGCGCGAGCGGCTGCCGGCGGCCGACCGGGACCTGATCGAAGGCGACCTGCTGAAGCCGGCGGCCCGTCATATCCGCGCTCAGCGGTTTCACGAAGTGCACAACATCGAGTGCTGGCACCACGCCGCGCTGGCCGCGGTGGGCATGGCCGTGGGCGACGACGCCCTGGTGGACGAGGCGATCGACGGCGCCTTCGGCTTCTGGCGGCTGCTGCGCGACGGGCTCGCCGACGGCCTCTGGTGGGAGTGCTCGTCGAGCTATCACTTCTACGCCGCCCACGCGCTCACCACGCTGGCCGCGGCCGTGGCGGCGGCCCGCCCGGAGTGCGCGCGGGCGGAGGAGCTCCGGGGTATGTATGCCGCGCCGCTGGCGATCAGCATGCCGGACGGACGGCTGCCGGCCACCAACGACTGCTGGTTCTTCTCCTCGCTGCGCGGCGACGTCTGCCACGGGGTGCCGCCGGCGCGCGCCCTGTACGAGGTGGCGGCTGGCTGGTTCGGCGATCCCTCATTCCATGCGGTGTTGGTGGAGAATTACCGCAGCCAGCCGCGCGACTCGATGGAGGCGCTCCTGTACGGCCCGGAGGAGATTCAGGTGGCCGCCGATGAAGCGGATGGCTGTCACGGCGTGACCGGAGCCGGAAGCGTCTGCCTGCCGGCCATCGGCCTGACCGTGCTGCGCGAGCGTAGTGCTCCGGGATCGTCCGAGCCGGCGGTGGCGCTGCTCAAGCACGGACCGTCCGGCGGCGGGCACGGCCACCCGGACAAGCTCGCGCTGTCCCTGTATGCGGCCGGCGAGCCGGTGTCGCCC
Organism: Spirochaetaceae bacterium; assembly: GCA_028818385.1. The sequence goes on along the minus strand of JAPPNY010000139.1, from coordinate 2,029 downwards.
GACTTGGGCTCGCCCGGCTATGGGGTACCGCTGCACCGTTCCTGGTACCGGCAGTCGTTCAGCCACAACACCGTGATCCTGGACCGCCGTTCGCAGCCGCCCGCGCGGGGAGAGATGCTTCGTTTCGAGTGCCCTCCCGATGGCCCCGATCAAGTGCTGGCGCGGGTGCGGTTCGGCGACCCTGACGGCGCCGGCGACGAGGACGACGACGTCTATACCGGGACCGCGCTGTCCCGCACGGTGGCGTCGGCCGGCCGTTACTTCCTGGACCTGTTCGGAGTCCGATCGCGGGCAGCGCAGACCGTGCAGTGGCTGTTCCGTATGCGCGGCGCGCTCGCCTGGCTGCGCGGGACCGCCGGGGCCGGCCTGGCCGTCGATCTTCCGCACGTGAGCGTGCGCGAGAGCGGGATCGCCCCCGGTGCGGCGGCAGCGCTCTGGCGCACCGCTGGCGGCTGGGTCGCGCTGCATCTCCCGGATGAGGCGGGCGGCTCGGTGGCCGTGGGGGACGCGCCGTTCAACCCCGCCTCGGAGCGCACCGACCTGCTGGTCCGCACCCGCCAGAGGCGGACCGCCGACTTCCTCACCGTGATCGAGGTCGGCCGCCCGGGTGAAGAGCCCGGTCAGGTCGAATGGGAGCCGCACACCGGCACCGTGGTCATACGCCGCGACGGGGCCGAACAACGCTGGCAGCCTCCGGATCCGTACGTGACCGGCTGGCGAGCCCTGGACGGATGAGCATGCGCGCGTTCTTCTTCTGGGAAGCCGGCGGCGACCTGCGGCTGGGCGGGCGCTCCAATCAGTACGGGGCGCTGCTGGCGCGGTCGCTGCGCCGCCACGACATCCACCTGGAGCCCGGCGACTATGCGTTCGGCGCCGACTGGCTGGAGCGTTCGCGGCCGGAGTACTCGGTGCTGCACCTGAACTGGCTCGACCGGTTCTACACGCAGGGCGGCCCGGAAGGGGCACTGGGCGAGTACGCGCGCTTCGCCGAGACGCTCATCCACGCCAGGCGGATCGGCTACCGCGTCGTCTGGACCCTGCACAACCTGTTCCCGCACGAGCGCCCGCACCCGGAGCTGGACCGGCTGGTCAACCTGCTGGTGGCGCGCGAGGCGGACGCCGTGATCGCCCACTGCCGCTACGGCGCCGAGCAGCTCACCCGCCGCTACGGAGTGGAATCCGTGCACGTGATCCCGCACGGGCACTTCATGGACGTGTTTCCGGACGAGGTCACGCGCCCGGCGGCGCGCGCCCGGCTGGGGATCGAGGACGGCCGCTTCGTGTACGTGTTCTTCGGCAACCTGCGCGGATACAAGGGGCTGGAGGAGCTGGTCGACGCGTACCGGGAGATCGCGCGGCCCGAGGACCTGCTGATCCTGATGATGAAGACCAACGCGCGGGCGCCGGGGCTGCTGGAACGGGTGGCCGCGGCCGCCCGCGCGGCGCGGTCGATTCGGATCGAGACCTCCGACTTCTTCCCGGAGGAGGAGTTTCAGTACTACCTCAACGCCGCGGATGTGGCCGTGCTGCCGTTCCGGGAGGTGATGACCTCCGGCAGCGCCATCCAGGCGCTCGGCTTCGGGTTGCCCGTGGTGCTGCCGCGCCGCGGCTGCATGGCGGACCTGATCGACGGCAGCATGGGGGTCCTGTACGAGCCGGACGAGCCCGGCGCTCTGCCCGAGGCGATGCGGCGCGCCCGCGGCATGGACCTGCGGGCGGCCGGCCGGGCCGCGCGGGCGCGGGCGCAGCAATTCGACTGGAACGACATCGGCGATCGGATCGCCGCTCTCTACCGCGGGGCCGGCGACGCGCGATGACGCGGCCCGTCCCGGCGGCGGCGCCTGCCCGGAACGGTGCGGATGGACCGGTCCTCGTCCCGTACTTCGCGGCGGGGGCCGGCCACCTGTCGGCGGCGCGCGCGGTCGCGGCGGCGCTGGAGGAGCGCGGCCGCGGCGCCGAGCTGGTCGACGCGGCGGCCCTGGGCGGGCCGCGCACGGAGCGCTTCTACGTCTCGTCCTGGGACTGGATC
>JAPPNY010000221.1 GCA_028818385.1 Spirochaetaceae bacterium | reverse complement strand
GACGTCCCGGTCGTCGATCACCAGGTCGTTGGCGGCCTTCACGTCCGTCCACTCCTCGATGAAGTCGCCTTCCCGGTCGAACACCTGGATGCGGGCGTTGGTGCGGTCGATGACCAGCAGCCGCCCGCGCGGGTCCACCTTCACGCAGTGCGGGAGCTGGAACTGGCCGGGACCGGTGCCCTCGGCTCCCCAGGAGCGCACCAGCTCGCCCTCCGGCGTGAATCGGTGCATGCGCTCCTGGCCGTAGCCGTCGGAGACGTACAGGTCGCCCCACGGCGCCCGCACCGCCCAGGTCGGCCGGTTGAACGGCGCGCCGGGCTCGCCGGGCGTGCCGCGGGTGCCGATGGTCTGCACGACGGTGCCGTCCAGCCGGCAGATCTCCACGGTGTGGTGGATGATGTCGGTGATGTAGGCGAGCTGGTCCGGGCCGATCCAGATCGAGTGGGGCCGCTTCAGGAAGTCCCGGCCCCAGGTCTCCACGTAGGTGCCGTCGCGCTCGAACACGCGGATCACGTCGTTCGGCTCCCGGTCGGCGACGTATACGCGGTCGTTCGCGTCGGTCGCCACCGCCGTGACGATGCCGATCTGCGCGCGGATCTCCTGGTCGCCCCAGTCGGGTACCAGCCGGTATCGGTAGTCGCCAACTCCAACGGTCATGCACGCGCCTCCTTGTCGGGTCCGAGAGTCGTTTCGCGTCGAAACAGTATCCACATCGGGGACTCTCCCACCTCGCTCACCGCCAGCGAAGTCAGCCGCCCGTCCGACGGCTCGATCCGGTAGGCGGCGATCCGGCCCGAGTCCTGCCCGGCGGCCAGCAGGAGCCGGCCGGCAGGGTCGAGCTGGCAGGCGCGCGGCACCGGCTCCGTGGGCACGATCTCGCGCAGCGACAGCGCACCGGTCCGTGCGTCCAGCGCGAAGCCGGCGATGCTGTCGTGGCCGCGGTTCGGGGCGAACAGGCTGGTCCCGTCGGGGGTGATGCGGATCTGCGAGCAGGTGTTCTCACCGTCGTAGCCGGAGGGCAGCGTGGAGACGGTGTGCCAGCGGGTCAAGGTGCCGCTCCCGGTGTCGAGGCGGTAGGCCGTGACGCTCCCGCCCTGCTCATTGGAGACGTACATGAGCGGCAGCCGCGGGTGGAAGCAGAAGTGGCGCGGCCCGCAGCCGTTCTCGCCGATCAGGCGCGGCGGCGTGTTGGGCCGCAGCGTCCCGGTCCGCCCGTCGAACAGGAACTGGTGCACGGCATTGGAGCCGACCGGCTCGGCGATCGTGCACGAGAAGGCCCAGCGGTTGGTACGGTCGGTCTCCAGGATGTGCGCGCCGACGCCGGTGTCGTGCAGGCAGAGCGGCGGGCCCGCGGCCACGCCGTCGCCGCCGATGGCGTGCACGGCCACCGCTCCGTCCGCGTAGTAGGCGGTCAGCAGGAAGCGGCCCGTGCGGTCGGTGGCCACGTAGCAGGCGCCCGATGGAGTCGCCAGCTCACCGACGGGAGTCAGGCTCCCATGCGGCTCGACCCTCAGGGTGCTGACGCACTCGTCGCGCCGGCGGCTGACGTACACGAAGCGCCGGCCCGGATCGAACGCCATCGGCGCGGGGCCGCCGGCCAGCGCGTACGAGCCGGCGGGACGGAGCGCCGCGCCGTCGGGGTCGAGCGCCAGCCGCGCGACGCGGTCTTCCCCGCTGAGCGCGACGTACACGGTCAGGAGGTTGGCACTGGTGCCGGTGCGGGCGATGGCGGATGGAGGGTAGCAGTACCCGCCGATCACCGTCCATGATGCGCCCCGACATGGCTGAACGACGCCTACGAGTTCTCTTTCTCACACAACCGGGCGTACCGGTTACCGAAGGCCGCACGTACCGCCACCTGGCGGCGGTCAGCGAACGGCACGACACCCGGGCGTTCGACGACACGATGCCGGCGGCGCCGCAGTTCGACGGCATCGAGGTCGTGGTCGACATGGGCGGCAACGCCAGCAGGGAGAAGATCGATCTTGCCGCGGCGGCCGGCGTCCGTCACTTCCAGGTGCAGACGAACGGCCTGGACCACGTCGAGGTGGAGCACATCCTGGACACGGGGATCACGCTCTCGCACTGCCCCGGCTACCTGAGCGCGGAAGCGCTGGCCCAGAACGCGATGATGTTCATCCTGCTGCTCGCCGCCCAGTACAAGGCGGCGGCAGGCAACTTCGACGGCGGCACCTACTACCACCCGGAGGGCATCCGGCTGGACGGCAAGAAGCTGGCGATCGTCGGCTACGGCGCCAGCGGCCAGCAGCTCGCCCTGCGCGCCCATCCGTTCGGGATCAAGGTCTCCGCCATCGACGTGCGCATGATCCCCACCGAGGTGCTCGACCAGGTGCCCCTGGAGTTCCTGGGATCGCCCGAGGACATGGACGAGGTGATCGCCGAGTGCGACATCCTGTCGGTGAACCTGCATCTGAATGCGAGCACCCGCCATATCATCGACCGGCGCCGCATCGGCCTGCTGAAGCCGACCGCGTGGGTGATCAACGTCGCGCGCGGGGCGCTGATCGACGAGGAGGCGCTCTACAACGCGCTCCTGGCCGGGAACCTGGGCGGCGCCGGGCTTGACGTGTTCGAGTCCGAGCCCCCGGACAGCAACCACCCGGTGTTCTCGCTCCCCAACGTGTACGCGACGCCGCACACGGCCGGCGGCACGCAGTCGACCACCGACAACCGGGCCCGCTTCGCCGCCGACAACCTGGACCGCATCGCCCGTGGCGAGGAGCCGCGCGGCCTGATCACCGGCCGCATTTCCTGAGCGGCCACTTGTTGACTAAGTCTTATGACTAAGTCATCGTGAGTCGCACCATGGCACAAGTGACCGTGCACGAGGCCAAGACCCACCTGTCGCGCTTGATCCACCGGGCACAGGCTGGTGAAGAGGTGATCATTGCGCGCGGCGACAGGCCGGTGGTGCGGCTGGTCGCCATCGACGGAACGCCGCAGCCGCGAAGGCTGGGCGGGGCGCCCGGGCTGGTGGAGTACATGGCCGAGGACTTCAACGCCGAGATCGACGATTTCGGAGCGTACGCGCCATCCGACTCCTGATCGATACGCAGGTATTCCTGTGGAGCATGGATGCGCCGCAGAAGCTCAGCGCCGAGGCGCGCTCCTTCCTCGAATCGAGCGAGCACGACCTGTTCCTGAGCGCGGCGAGCTATTGGGAGATCTGCATCAAGGTGTCGATCGGCAAGCTGCGACTGGCCACCGGCTGGCAGGCGACCGCGGATCGAGAGATGATGCGGAACCGCGTCGAGTGGCTGCCCATCGACAAGTCGCATCTGCAGGGGCTGATCGACCTGCCGTGGATCCACCGGGATCCGTTCGACCGTCTGCTCGTCGCTCAGGCGATGGCATCCGGCATGAGCCTGTTGACGTCGGACCGAAGTCTCGATCGATATCCGGTCGAGACATGTTGGTGAGGAGCGAGGATGGCTGAACGGGACGATGCGGAAGCGGCAGCCAGGGAGTGGCTGGCGCTTCTGGACTCGGGCGAGTACCAAGCGTGCTGGGAAGGCGGCTCGGCGCTGATGCGCGGAGCGGTGAGCCCGGGCCAGCTTGCAAAGTCGCTGCGCTCGGCGCTGGAACCGATGGGCGCTCCGCAATCGCGATCCCTCGACGGCGCCGACTACCACGAGACGCTTCCCGGCGCGCCGGACGGCCGCTACTGGGTGATGCGCTTCGCCGCTTCCTACGCCCGCAAGAAGGCGGCGACGGAAACCGTCACGGCCTCCTGGGACGGCGACGCGTGGAGGGTCAGCGGCTACTTCATCCAGTAGCGGCGGCGTGAAGGACCGGGGCAGCGCGGCGGTTCACCTTGCCGGCCGGCCCCGGCCGGCGTAGGATCGCGCGGCTTCCGGCTCTTTCCCCTACATGGCGAACATCGCACCCCAGACCGCGCCTCACCTGTCAAGCGACGAGTCGCGGGCCGGCTACAAGCGCATCCTGCGGCGGCAGACCCGTGCCAGGGCGTGGCGCATGCGCTCGTTCTACGGACTGCTGCTGATGGCGTTCGCGCTGTTGGCGGTGTTCAAGTACGCGCCGATCTGGGGCGTGTCGATCTCGTTTCTGGACTTCAACTTCTACGACGGCATCCTGGGCAGCGCCTGGAACGACTTCGCCCACTTCCGCCGCCTGTTCCAGGATCCGTTCTTCTACCGCATCTTCCGCAACAACTTCGTCCTTAGCCTGCTGCACCTCGCGATCACGTTTCCCGCACCGATCGTCCTGGCGCTGCTGCTCAACGAGGTGCGGCACACCGTCTACAAGCGCACCGTGCAGTCGATCGGCTATCTCCCCCACTTCATGTCCTGGGTGGTGCTGTCCGGCATCCTGCGGGAGGTCCTGTCGCCGAACACGGGTTTCGCCGGGTGGCTGTTCACGCAGCTCGGCATGGATCCGGTCAACTGGTTCACCAACGTGGAGACGTTCCGGGCGTTGCTGGTGGGCACCGCCATCTGGCAGAGCGTGGGCTGGGGATCGATCATCTACCTGGCCGCCCTGTCCGGGATCGATCCGCAACTCTACGAGGCAGGCGCGATCGACGGCACCAGCCGCTGGCAGAACGCCGTCCACATCACGCTGCCGTCGCTGGTGCCCGTGATCACCATCCTGTTCCTGCTGCGGCTGGGCAATCTCTTCGAACAGAGCTTCGAGCACGTGTTCATGATGTACAACCCGGTCGTCTACGAGGTCGGCGACATCATGGAAACCTACATCTATCGGGGCGGGATCCAGGACGGCAACTTCGATTACACCACCGCGGTCGGACTGTTTCAGAACGTGCTGGGCCTGGTGCTGCTGGTCATCGTCAACCAGATCACCCGGCGCTACAGCGACTTCAGTGTCTGGTAGACCCCGATGGCTCTGGTAGCAAGCCGCACGTCGGTCTCCGGCAAGGTGTTCGACAGCACCAACTACCTGTTGCTGGCGCTGTTCGCGCTGTCGATCGCCTATCCGTTCTGGACGCTGATCCTGCAGTCGTTCTCCTCCATCGACGCGGTCAACAGCCTGCGGCTGAAGATCTGGCTGGACGCCTGGCACACGGAGGCGTGGGGATTCGTCCTGCAGGACGACACGATCGGGCTGGCCTACTTCAACACCATCTTCCGCACGGTGGTGGGCACCGCACTGACCCTGCTGGTCACCTTCAGCGCCGCCTACGCGCTGTCCAAGACGCTGCTGCCCGGCCGCGCGGTGCTGACGTTCCTGTTCGTGTTCACCCTGTTCTTCCAGGGCGGCCTGGTCCCCACCTACCTGGTCGTGCGCCGGCTCGACCTGATCAACACCCGGCTCGTCCTGTTATTGCTGCCGGCGATGAGCGTCTTCTACATCATCATCTGCCGCAACTTCCTGATGACGATCGACGAATCCCTGGAGGAATCCGCGGTCATCGACGGCGCCGGCTATTGGCGCGTGCTGTTCCAGATCATCATCCCGCTGTCGAAGCCGGCGCTGGCCACCATCGCGCTGTTCTCGGCGGTCTATCACTGGAACGATTTCTTCCTGCCGCTGATCTACGTCCACGACGACGACAAGCGCGTGCTGCAGGAACTGATCCGCGACCTGATGATGGACCTCAGCCTGCTGCAGACCGATCAGTTCATCTCCGAGCTGACCGAGGAGCTGCGCCAGTCCGAGCAGTTCCGGGAGCTGATGCGCATCCCGCCGAAGGCGGCGCAGGCTGCCACCGTCCTGCTCACCATCGGACCCATCGTCTTCATCTACCCGTTCCTGCAGAAATACTTCGTCAAGGGCGTGATGCTGGGGTCGCTGAAGGGCTGATCGGCCCGGGCCGCCACGGCCGGCGTCAGCGCCAGACCGTCTCGAACAGCCGCAGCAGGTTCGCTCCCATGATGCCGCGGACCTCCGCCTCGCCGTAGCCGCGCCGGGCCAGGCCCGCGGTCAGGTTGGGCACCTCCTCCGGGCCGGCGATGCCGGCGGGGAAGACCCAGGGCGGCGGCGGGTACGCCGCCGGGCTGAAGCGGCCGGAGTCCCAGCTCTCCTGCGGGATCGAGCAGAAGTCCAGCCCGAAGCCAACGTGCTCGGCCCCTACCAGCGCGGCGAGGTGGTCGAAGTGGTCGAGCATCTGCTCCAGCGTCGGGTCCTGCCAGCGGACCATGCTCGGAAAGGCGGTGACGCCGATCACGCCCCCGCAACCGGCGATCGCCGCGATCGCCTCGTCCCGAAGATTGCGCGGATTGCGGCAGACCGCGTCCGCGTTGCAGTGACTGGCAACGACCGGCGCCGACGATGCCGCGACTATGTCCATCGCGGTCCGGTGCCCGGCGTGCGACACGTCGATCAGGATCCCGGCCTCGTTCGCCGCCCGCACCGCCCGAACGCCCGCATCGCTCAGACCCGCGTCGGTCGGCTCCAGGCAGCCGTCGCCGAACGGGCTGTGCTCGTTGTAGGTGAGCTGCAGCATGCGGATGCCGAGCCGCTGCAGGTTCCACGCCTCGTCGGGATCGTCGGCCAACTCCGGCGGCGGCTTCTGCGCGTGGAAGATGACGCCGAGCCGTCCGTCCGCCTTGGCCTCGCGGACGTGGCACGGCTCGGTCACGTGCAGGAGCGTGTCGTCGTCGCGGAACCGCCTGAACCACGCCGGAAGCTGTGCCCGAACGGTCGTCGCCGCGAAGGCCGTGGTGCCGCCGGCCCGGATGCGCTGCCAGTAGGCGCCGCGCTCGTCCGGCCGTGCCAGTACCTCGGCGCCGTTGATGACGATCAGCTCCTGGTGATCCATCGCGTCCCCGTGCCGCGCACCACGCCGAGCAGGGTGTCGACGTAGTCGCGGATCCCGAACAGCCGGCACCCGGCGTCTCCGATCAGCCCCCGCCGCAGGCGGCCTGTGCGATCCCACAGCTCCCCCAGGCGCGGCCGGTCGAGCCCCATGAACCGCGCCCGCGGGTCGGACTGCCGCCGCTCCTCCCACCACATCGCCTCCACCACGTGCACGTAGGTCGACGAGTGGTAGTCCACGCCCAGCATCAAGAGGCGCCCGTCCCGGTCGCGGGCGCGGATCATGGGCGAGTGCGTCCCGTAGGTCCGGCCCCACGGCGGACGGTCCCAGGGGGAAGGAAGCCCCTCGCCGCGGCGGTGGCCGTCCACGAAGCTCTCGGCCTCCCTGCCCCGCGCGGCGACGGAGTGCGAGTAGTGGTCCGACCGCACCGTTCCCGGCATCCGGCGGAAGAACTCGGTAAGCCAGCCGACCGATGACGGCGCGTTCTCCACATCCCAGCTCGCCGCCCGCCAGTCGCGCCCTCCGTCCAGGTTGAAGGACGGCATCAGCAGCAGCCCGTCGCCGACCGCGTCCATCAGGGCATCGACGACCGACTGCGCGCCGCCGGCCACCTCGCCCAGGCTCTTGAAGGATGAGTGGACGAACAGCGTGTCGCCGTCGCGTACCCCGAGCGTGCGCAGATCGCGGGTCAGAGAGGTTCGCGTGTGCATGGCCTGCTCTACTACTTCCACAACCCGGTCGGCAACAACCGGGCCGGCAACGCCCCCGGACGAGCGGTGGCATAATCGGCGTCCCATGCAGCGACTCGACACCCAACAACTCTGGATCAGCGGCGAGGACGGCTATTTCCGTTACCGCATTCCCGCTCTCACGGTGACCGCCGCCGGCACCGTGCTGGCATTCTGCGAGGCCCGCAAGTACACCGGCGGGGACTCCGACCAGATCGACCTGCTGGTCCGGCGCTCAAGCGATCACGGCAGGACCTTCGCCCCGCCCCAGCTCGTGGCCACCGAGCCGGACTGGGTGTGCGGCAATCCCGCGCCGGTGGTGGACCGCGACACCGGAAGCATCTGGCTGCCGTTCTGCAAGAACCGCCGCGACGGCGACGAGCGCATGATCTGCCAGGGGCAGGCGCCGCGCACGGTCTGGGTCACCGCCAGCCACGACGACGGCGCCACCTGGGAGGAGCCGGTCGAGATCACGGCACAGGTCAAGCAGCCCGACTGGACCTGGTACGCCACTGGTCCCGGCCACGGCATTCAGCTCGCCTCCGGCCGCCTCCTGATCCCCTGCGACCACATCGTCGCCCGCCACCACGAGGCGCAGGATCCCTACCACTCCCACGTCATCTACTCCGACGACCACGGCGCGACCTGGACCATCGGCGGCAGCGCCGACGAGGGCACCAACGAGTCGATCGCAGTGCAGACCGAGGACGGCTGGCTGTGCCTCAACTGCCGCAACAAGAGCATCCTGCGCGATGCCGGGGGCGGCCATCACCGTGCCGTGGCGTGGAGCAACGACGGCGGCGAGACGTTCTCTCCGATCGTGCGCGACGTGGCGCTGCCCGAGCCGATCTGTCAGGCGAGTCTGTGCCGCTACCCCGGCACCGACGGACGCCAGCGGATCCTGTTCAGCAACCCCGCGGCGACCACCCGGCGCCGCATGACCGTGCGCCTCAGCTACGACGGATGCCGGAGCTGGCCGCTGGGGCGGGTGCTGAACGAGGGCGCGGCGGCCTACTCCGATCTGTGCGTGGCGGACGACGGGATGGTCTGCTGCCTGTACGAGAGCGGTTCCGCCAACGACCCCTACGATCGGCTGACCCTGGCACGCTTCAACCTGGAGTGGCTCACACGCGGCGCGGACGTCGCCGGCAGCCGTTGACGCCCCTTGGCGGGTCTGAGAAGGTCCCGCAGAGGTATCCATGAAAACACTCCTGAAGAGACTTATTCTGGTCGCGGCAGCGCTGCCGCTGTTCGTCACGCTCGCACATGCCGACGACTTCGCAGGGTCGGGCGTGCCGGTGCAGTACAACTCCCCCGCCGAATTCGAGGCGGCTACCGGGCACACGCTGACGTATGGCGAGGCGCCGGTGCTTGCCGCGCTGGTGGCCTCAGGCGACCTGCCGCCGGTCGGCGAGCGCCTGCCGAACGATCCGATCGTCATCGCGCCGGCCCATCAGATCGGCGTCTACGGCGGCACCCTGGTGATTCCCGGCGATCCCGGCTGGATCAACGACGAGTACATGCGCCAGTGGGGCCTCACCATACCGGTGAACGGCGAAACGCTGTTGCCCAACGTGTTCGCATCGTACGAGCCGAATGCGGATGCCTCCGTGTACCCCGGCATATTCGCGCAGGAGTGGAGAAAAAGTAGGCGCGTCCGCCGATTTG